>CATPBJ010000130.1 GCA_955652395.1 uncultured Terriglobales bacterium
CTGCGGATTACAACGGCCAATGGACACCCAACGGTGCTTACTACCTTTTCACCCACGCTGATGGCGCCGCCACAAACATCTGGGCATTGCCTGAGCGTCACGGGTTTTTCCGTAAAGCTTCGCCAACCCCAGTTCAGCTCACCACTGGCCCCCTGAACTACGATCACGCCCTGCCCAGCCAGGACGGTCGCAAGATTTTTGTTACCGGCTTGCAGTCGCGAAGTTGACTTCTCGCCGGACGGTCAGTGGATCACCTACGTGACCGTCCCCGAGGGGGCGCTCTGGCGCAGTCGCGCGGACGGCAGCGAGCGTTTGCAGCTTAGTAACGCGCCTCTGTCAGCCCTGCTTCCTCGCTGGTCCCCGGACGGAAAGCAGATTGCTTTCTCTGCCGGGCAGGCTGGAAGGCCCTGGAAGATTTTTCTGATTTCGGCACAAGGTGGCGCGGTTCAGGAATTACTTTCGGAGAACCGCAGCGAAATGGACCCCACCTGGTCGGAGGACGGCAAGCGGATTGCGTTTGGACGAGTGGCGGAAGCGAAAGGCAAAGATATCGAAGTTCTGGACTTGCAGACGCACCAGGTTTCCGTCCTGCCCGGGTCCCAAGGCATCTTCAGTCCCCGCTGGTCGCCCGATGGCCGCTTTCTGGTGGCGGTCGCCGGCGACTCGCGAAGGCTGGTACGGTTCGATTTCAAGCGCAAAAGTGGACCGACTGGCTGACCCAGACCACTCTGCTAGGCTTTCCCTGCTGGTCGCGGGACAGCAAATACCTTTACTTCGACAGTGCCTTTTCGAACGACCACTCCTACCGTCGGCTTAAGGTTGGAGAGTCCAGGTCGGAACCAGTCGCCAATCTGAAAAACCTCCGTCGCTACTTTAGCCAGGTTGGCTTATGGAGCGGCCTCACCCCGGATGGCACTCCGATCTTTGTCCGCGATATAAGCACCCAGGAAATCTACGCCCTCGATGTGCAGTTCCCGTAGGCCGGCACTACGTTGCGACAAAACGGTCAGTAGGCTTTGGCGAAAAAGTACACTGTCATTCCCGTACCTACCAGGATCACAAATCCTCGAATCCAGGCTTGGGAAAGTTTCTGCGCGTAGTGCGCACCGAAATATCCACCCACCAGGGCGCCCGCGATCATGACGACGGCCTGCGGCCAGTAAATCGCACCCTTTACGACGAATACCATTGCCGCCACCCCATTGATGGCGATTCCCAGAATGCTCTTCAACGCGTTCATAGCATGAATGTCGGTCATGCCGACGGCGGCCAGCATGGCCAGGTTGACGATGCCCAGGCCTCCGCCGAAATAACCGCCGTACACCGCGACGGCCAATTCAAAAATCGACGCGCTCACGATGGCTGCGGTGGTGGCGCCATGTCCAACGCTGGAAACACGGCTGCCCGCTAGTTTTTTGCCGAAGACGAAGAGCAGTGTCGCTCCCAGCATTAGCCAAGGCAGCACTCGAATAAAAGTGTGCGCCGGGGTCCGGAGCAGCAAAACTGCACCGGCGATTCCGCCGGCCAGGCTGGTGACCAGAAGCGGCAGCAGCACTCGCATGGGCACATCTAACCGGTTGCGATAGGCCCCGCCGCTGGCGGTCACGCCGGTCCATAGGGCGAGGGTGTTGGTGGCGTTTGCTGCAATCGGGGGAACACCGACCAACAGAAGTGCGGGAAAGGCCACAAAACTGCCTCCGCCAGCGACCGCGTTCAAAGCTCCGCCTATGATGCTGGCGATGAAAAGAAAGATGACGTGCTCGGGAGTCAAGGGTAAAGGTTTACCACAAGCGCTAAGGCCGTCCCAATCAAGGCGGTGTGATCGGGTGTTTCCTTTTGCTACTTCAGTCCAGCGCCGTCTGATGGCAAGAAACGCGCGGAAGAACGTTTATGCGGATCCGGAAAACATATCGGCTGGCGCTGACCCTCCTGGTCTTGAGTTGTGTGGCTTGCGCCCGGCAAAACAATACAGCGGCACCACCAAAGCCCGGCTCCGAGCCGGAGCAGAAACCGCTCGAGTTCTGGGTCGGCGAATGGGATCTTACCTGGCCGGGAAATAATTCGGGCGAGACCGCTCACGGAACGAACAGCATCCGGCGAATACTTGACGACTGCATCGTCCAGGAAAACTTTTCCGGTCGCGATGCCATGACTATGCGCGGGCAGAGCGTTTCCATCTTTGACGTACGCGCGGGCAAATGGAAACAGACCTGAGTGGACAACGAGGGCGGCTATCTTGATTTCGTTAGCGAATTCAAAGATGGACAGATGATCCTGGCGCGCGAGGCCACCTGTCCCGACGGCACCAAGGCGCTGCAGCGCATGGTGTTGAAGAACATCCCCACGATGAGTTCGACTGGAGCTGGGAAGGATCCAAGGACGGCGGCATGACCTGGACCGTGCAGTGGCCAATCCACTACCAAAGAAAGTGAAAGAGCGGACTTCGACCTCAGACTTCGGACCTCAGACCTAAGATCTCAAAAATATGCTGCTGAAACTCGGAACCCTGACGGCTGAGGTCCGCATCGGCCTTACGCCCCGTAGGTGCCGGTTGCGCCTTCGCGCGACGATACGCGGTCGCGAATGTCGCGGGCTTTGCTGGCAATGTTGTTGCGGGTTTCTTCCCCACTGGCGGGAGCCAGCAGCAGGCCTATGCCCACACCGATGCCGAGTCCCAGCAATGCCGCGGTGGCGGTGCCCAGAAGGTGACTGTCCTCACCACGGATAACGTCGGAGGCGCGGCTGACCCGGTCGGCCGCGGTTTCATAGGTGTCCTGCGCTCTCGAGCGGAGCTCTTCCACGGTTCCACCCATTCGATTGCGCCAGGAATCCAGTAAATAGACACCCGTCCCCAGCAGAAGATTCAAGAGAACCCTATCTTTGCGCGATCCCATTTCCTTACCTCTTCATAGAAATAAAGTTGCTGCTATCAAGATGCCAGAGTTGGGGCCGCGGTTGGCAGCTTTTTTTGCACAGATGCCAACCCGTGGGCGAGTCCCATACTTTTTTGGGAATCGAGCCGGGCGACTGTTGTATAGTTCCGATTACTTGCTTTTACTTTCGTTGCGGTCACGAAGGCAAAACGACCGCAAGACTGATAGCTCAAGACACTGGAAGGTTGATATGGCGTCGAATAAGGCCAGGTGGGTGCTGACCCTTCTACTTTGCTCACCGGGGGCCAGGGCGCACACTCCCAGTCCAACGGATAGTCGAGCGGATGCGGCGGTGCCGGCCCAAATCGGATACAAGTCGGCTGCGGACGCGGAGCAAAAGAAGACCCTCCGGCTGCGGGATTTTCATCCCGTCTCTATGCTTCACGTGCCCGCCCGCCCCGTGCCCAAGGCAAAGTTCTACGTCATTGACGTGCACAATCACACGAACGATGCTGCCGGAATTGACGAACACATGCCGCCCGCACGGGTGATCGAGGTCATGAATAACACCAACGTGAAAACTGTGGTGATTCTGACGGGCATGTGGGGGGAGAAGTTGCAGCACGTGATCGATGAGATGGTGAAGCCTTATCCGGGCCGGTTCATCGTTTTCACGCAGATGGACTGGAGCAAGATTGACGATCCGGATTTCAGCCAGGAGATGGTGCGTCAACTGGACGATGCCGTCGCCCGCGGGGCTCGCGGGCTGAAACTGCTGAAAGACCTGGGCCTGGGCGTGCGCGATAAGACGGGCAAGCTGATTGCGATCGACGATCAGCGGCTGGATCCGGTGTGGCATGAATGCGGACGTTTGGGCATTCCGGTCTCGATTCACACCGGCGATCCAGAAGCCTTCTTCCTTCCGACTGACGCCCGCAACGAACGCTACGAGGAGTTGACCGAGCATCCGGACTGGAGTTTTTACGGTCCGCAGTATCCCCAACTAAAGGAGTTGCTGGAGGCGCGCAATCGCGTCTTTGCCCGGCATCCGGAGACGCGCTTCGTTTCGCTGCATATGGGCTGGCCGGAGAATCTGGCCTGGGTGTCGCGCATGCTCGATGAGCATCCTAACGTGATGGTGGAGTTCGGGGCGCGGGAAGCTGAACTAGGCCGGCAGCCCCGCCAGACTCGCGCGTTCTTTCTGAAGTATCAAGACCGGATCATGTTCGGCACTGACAACGGAATGGATGAGGAGATGTATCGCAATCACTTCCGCTGGTTGGAGACCGCGGACGAATCGTTCGACTACTGGGGATATCCGGCGCAAGGTCGCTGGGAAATTTACGGTCTTGACCTGCCGGATCCGGTGCTGGAAAAGATTTATCACCTGAATGCAGAGCGGGTATTCAGCCAGTTCAAGGGCGCGTCCAAGGGAGGGAAACAATGAAAGCTGAATGCAGCCGGAAGATTTTGTTTCACTGGGACCGTCCGAGCGGCACGCTCTTGTTGCTTGCGGGAGTGTTCCTCACCGGGATGAGCTGCAGCCGTCCACCGGCCAAGACAGAAGCTCCGGCGCCGGAACCGTCCCATATCAAAGTCGAAGTGAAACCGGGCGGCCCTATGGTCCTGACCACGAGCTCAGCGGAGTTCCAGATATTGCCTTCGGGATACATCCAGGCGTCGCTGCTGAAGGGTGATCAGAGGCTCACGCTGGACGAACCGGGCCTAAGCGGCAGTGACTTTCTGATGCGGGACGGCAAACCAGTTCAGTTTGCATTGGACTTAACTGCGGTCAAGGTTCAGGACAGTATGGGCAAGCTGGGCCGAGGCAAGCGGGTGGAAATTCCCGGGCGATCTTCCGATTCCGAGGCTTCCAACATCCAGCGGACGCTGGAAGTGGAGGTTTATGACGATTTTCCGAACCTGCTGCTCTCGAGTGCGAAATACAGGAACGCCGGTGCCCAAGACTTTCATATCGATCGTGCGGTCGAGCAGCAGCACAGATTCAGCGCCAGCCTGGCGGAAAAGAAAGCGCAGCCTTATGCCATGTGGAGTTTTCACGGGGCGAGCTATGACTGGGGAAAGGACGATGTCATAAAGCTTGGTCGCAACTTCGCTCAACCCAATCTGATGGGCGCAGTTGTGAAAGGCGGCTATGGCGGTGGCATCCCGGTGGTCGCTTTCTGGACGGGCTCGGTCGGCGAAGCGGTGGGCCATGTGGAATCCTTGCCCTTAACGCTGTCCCTACCGGTCAAAGTGGAAGCGGATGGCAGCGTCAATGCAAGCGTGGACATTGCCGCGAACACCGCACTCAAACCCGGGGAGACATATTCCACGCCGCGGAGCTTTGTTTCCGTCTACGCGGGCGATTTTTACGAGCCGCTGCACTTGTGGTCGAGCGTGCTGCAGAAAGAAGGATGGGAGATTCCCAAACCTTCCGGTGAAGCTTACAACGTGAGCTGGTGCGGCTGGGGCTATGAATTCAACGTAACTCCAGCGCAGATGCTGGGCACGGTTCCAAAGTTAAAGGAATTTGGCATTAAGTGGGCGACTCTGGATGACCGCTGGTTTAACACTTACGGCGACTGGGATCCGCGCGCCGACACTTTCCCCGGCGACTCCATCAAGAAGATGACGGACGACTTCCATAAGCAGGGCATTCTCGTGCAACTCTGGTGGCTGCCGCTGGGCGTGGAAGACGGCCAGGGCAAATGGGAATCGCACAAATACATCGTGTCAAAGGTGGCGCAGCAGCATCCGGAGTGGCTGATCCTCGACCAGGACGGAAAGCACGGGCGCATGACGCGTGATTTGGCGACGCTGTGTCCAGCGGTGCCCGAGGTGCAGGCGTATTACAAGAAGCTGACAGAGAAGTTTATCGGCGAGTGGGGTTTCGATGGTTCGAAGCTAGACAATATTTACAGCGTCCCCCTGTGCTACAACCCGGCGCACCATCACAAATCTCCGCAGGATTCGGTCAATGCTATGGGCGAGGTCTACAAAACAATCTTTCAGACTAGCCGCGCCCTCAAGCCAGAGAGCGTGACCCAGAGCTGCCCTTGCGGCACGCCGCCGTCGTTGGCTTGGCTGCCATTCATCGACCAGGCTGTCACCGCCGATCCGGTAGGCGCGGTCCAGGTGCGGCGCCGCATCAAGATGTACAAAGCACTGCTGGGGCCGGAGTCCGCGGTCTACGGCGATCACGTAGAACTCTCCTCCATGGATCGGATTGGTAACAACTGGCGCGAGCACGGGGAAGATTTCGCCTCGACCATCGGCGCGGGTGGGGTTGTCGGCACAAAATTCGTGTGGCCCGACCCCGGACCAAAATTCAAGGCCGTGGCGCTGACGCAAACAAAAGAAGAGCACTGGAAGAAGTGGATCGATATCTACAACCAGAAGTTGCTGTCTAAGGGAACGTTCCGCAATCTCTTTGTCTACGGTTATGACACGCCGGAAGGTTATGCGATCGAAAAAGACGGAAAGATGTACTACGCGTTTTTCGCGCCTTCGAAGGCACCCTGGAAAGGTGAGATCGAACTGCGTGGGCTCGTCCCCGGCCGCTATGACGTACGCGACTACGCTGAAGGCAAAGACCTGGGGACAGTAGAAGTCACGGCGGACTCTGCTCCCAAGCTCAAGACCGAATTCAAAGATCATCTTCTGCTGGAACTGAGCCGATAGCTTTTTGTAGCGCCGCCGCCCCGGAGCTGTCCGGCGGGCGTCCCGCCCGCCGAGCGAGGGCGAGACGCCCTCGAGACAGCCGGCAAAGCTTGCCCTGAGAGTCTGTGACTTTTTTGATGTCGTCAAAAATCGAGGTTGCAAACAAAATAGTTACGACGACAAACTGGTCATAAATTCAAGAAAGTCACAAACTCTGAGCGCAGTCGAAGGGATGCCGGCGCTAACTAATTTGCAGCCGCTGCCCCATGCTCGCGCAAGAAGCGCTCGCGATAGTCCTTGTCGCGGAAGGCTTCCGTTCCTCCCGGACGCGTCACGGAAAGGGCACCCGCGCGGTTGCCACTGGCCAGGCAGGCTGGGAGATCTGAGCCTTGCAGATACTGGTGCAGGAAACCGGCGTCGAAGCTGTCGCCCGCGCCGACCGCGTCCACCGCCGTAACATTGAGTGAAGGGCTGGTGAAGCGTTCTTCCCCCCGTTGCGCCAGTGCACCTTCGTGACCGAGTTTAACGACCACGAGTGGAACCATCTCAGCCAGTTGCCGAATGGCGATTTCCGGATCATCGGTGCCTGTGATTCGGGTGGCCTCACGAGTGTTGGGCAGCAGCACATCAACGTATTTCAACAAATCCTTCAAACCCCCGCCCCAGAGATCCTGCGGATCGTCATTGGTATCGAGCGAGATGGTGAGCCCGGCTGTCTTCAGCCGGCGAAACAGTTCGCCGACATCGGGCCGCAAGGCTTGCTGCAAATAGAGCGACGAAAGATGAAAATGACGGGAATCCGAAAGGTAGTCGAAGTCGAGATCCTTCAATGAAAGTTCAGCGATGGTCCCGGAGTAGGTCAGCATGTTGCGCCAGCCGGTGCGCTGCAAAATGATCGTAAGCCCGGTCGTGGTCGGGCCCTGCACTCGCCGCACGCGGGAGATGTCGACGCCGCTTTCCGCCAGGCGTTCCAGCGCAATCTGTCCCAGCGAGTCTTCGCCAATCAATGACTGAAAACCTACCCTACTTCCGAGCGCCGCGAGATTGTGGGCCACGATGGCGGACGAACTGCCCAGGGTAAGCATCATGCGATCCGCCAGCAGTTCGCGCTCGGGCGGAAGTTCGTCCGGCAGTCCGTAGAGTATGAGGTCGAGGTTCAGTTCTCCGGCGAGGGTAACGTCAAAGTGTGGCATGTGGAGTGTTTGCTGGTCCGATTACTTTCAGAGACGACAAGTCGATTAGGTATTCTCGCGCTCCGCGGGGTAAGCGTGGTGGACCCGGAGAGACTTGAACTCCCAACCCCTGCGTTCGAAGCGCAGTGCTCTATCCAGTTGAGCTACGGGTCCCATGCTGCGGTTGCAAACGCCCACAACATTGTAGTGCAGGGACCCGATCTTCGCCCAACGGCTGTGACTGCGGGCATCCGCGGGCGAGGACGTCCGCCCGGCATGCGGCGCGACGCCGCTGTCCGATGCGAGACCAATCCACTACAGATAAACTGGTCGGCTACGGAGGTGAAGCGATGTCCGAAAGTGGATTACCCGAGCCGTGGCTGCGAGGCACGCTGCAGGAAGTTCCGGCAGTGCAGCGGGCGGTCGTGCACGCGCTGGAGCTGGCGGGAGAGGACGTGAAGCGCTGGTGCGGCAGTTTGAGCGATGAAGGAATCAATGCGCGTCCGGGCGGGTTGCCTCCAGTAGCGTTTCACATGCGCCACATGGCAAGAAGCCTGGACCGCCTGCTCACTTATGCCGAGGGGAGAGGCTTGAGCGAGGAGCAACTGGCTGCGATGAAAGCAGAGATGGATCCAGGGGCGACGCGCGACGCCCTTTTTTCAGAGCTGAATTCTGCCTTGACGAACAGCATGATCCGGGTTCAGGCGTTCGACGTGAGCGTACTGGAACAGATCAGGAGCGCGGGTAAGAAGCAATTGCCTACCACCGTCGCTGGGTTGCTGGTGCATGTTGCCGATCATACGCAGCGCCATGTCGGGCAGGCCATCACGACCGCGAAAATCATTCTGGGGCGCGAGCAATCTGCACTGCGGCGATCTGCACGTAAATGATATCCTCCTCGGCCATGGCCGTCACCATACAAGTCATCGCCCGACAGAAAGACAATGCTTAAAAGTCCGGGAGGACTGAAACCCATGTCAGTTAGAACGAAAATCCTGGTCGCCTTCTTGTTGAGCTTGGTCGCGTCATCGCTGCTGGTGGCGCAGGAGAAGCCGTTGGCCAGCACTCCGCCGATGGGCTGGAACAGCTGGAACAAGTTGGGGTGCAACGTGAGCGAAGACCTGATCCGGCAAATGGCCGACGCCATGGTCAAATCCGGCATGAAAGACGCCGGCTATCAATACACCGTGATCGACGACTGCTGGCAAGTGGACGCGATGCGAGCGCCAACATCGTGCCCGATGCCAAGCATTTTCCTTCGGGGATCAAGTCGTCACCTCGGAGTGGTTGACATTCTCGATCTGCAGGATGGGGTTGGGGGCTACGCCGGGCCCGGACACTGGAACGATCCTGACATGCTCGAGGTGGGCAACGGCGGCATGACCACGGATGAGTATCGAGCCCATTTCAGCCGGTGGTCCATTCTTTCCGCTCCTCTGATCGCGGGCAACGATTTGCGTGACATGAAGCCGGAGATTCACGACATTCTTACCAACAAGGAAGTGATCGCGGTGAACCCGGATCCCCTGGGAAGAGAGGGCCGCCGGGTGCTCAAAGACGGTGACCTGGAAGTCTGGGCCAAACCAATGCAGGATGGAAGCCGGACCGTCGTCCTGCTCAATCGCGCTGTCACCGAAAAGGAGATTGGTTTCTCCTGGGAAAATCTCGGTTATCCAAGCCATCTGAGTGCCGGCGTGCGCGATCTGTGGCAGGCGATACAGTTCTTACCCGAGCGCCCTACAGATTCTCCCCGATGTGTTGTCTGGCGTCACTCCGCTATTTTTAATTCGCCGTCAAATCATTCACGCTGGAGGAATCATGGATAAGGACAGAGCGGAAGGGAAAGCAAAAGACATCGCGGGCCGAGTGGAGCGTCAGGTCGGAGAATGGACCGGCGATAAAGAGGCTGAGGTCAAAGGCGCAGCCAAGCAGGTAGAAGGAAAAGTTCAGAACACCTGGGGGAAAGCCAAAGATGCAGTGAAGAAGCCCAGCACAAATCAAGCCGACCAGGATCAAGTGGACAAGGACGAAGCACAACGACGGCGGGATCGCGCGGCCAACGAGTAGGCGCGCTGCGCGCAGAGGGAACTCGCGCCCGGGTTCCCCACCGCTCCACTGGAGCTAGAGGCCCGGTTGCGCTTTTGCCAGCGTGCGAACCAGCGCCGCGCTTAATTGATCGGGGAGGAAGCCGAAGGGGCCGGGCTTGCTTTTGTAAGCGATGTGGCCTTGAGCATCGATCAGGTAGATGCGATCTGGCCAGCCGGTGTAGGCCCGCTCGGTCGAGTTGCCAAACTCGTCGAGCACGCTGGGAAACTTTATCCCCAGCTTGCGCACACAAGCCCCGGCGATGAATGCCCGCTCGTCCTCATTTTTCGGACTGGCAAAAACGACCTGGTCCTTGATGTTGGTCTGCATCTGCCAGACATCGCTGGGATGCGCTTCCGTGATGTACACCACCAGAAACCCCACGCGATCGCGATACTGCTCATAAAGCTTGTTGAGGGCAGGAACCTCCCGCCGGAATGGCGGTCAGGTATAGCTCCCGAAGACCAGTACCACGGGCTGCTGCTTGTTCAAAGTGGAAAGCTGCACTCGTTCGGTTTTGTCCAGCTTGAGCAGGGAGAAATCCGGGGCCGCATCTCCAAGCTGCAGAGTTCCCGCCCGGGCGCTCATCCAAAACGTTTCAAAGGGAAATAGAAGAAAGGGCACCGGCCCAGGCATTTTCGCCATGACCCGGCCGAAAGTCTCCGGAGGCTGATTCATGGCCCACCAGATATAACTTCCGAACGCCAGGTAGGCGACCGCTAGGACAAGCGCAGCGATCCCCAGGCGCTTGCGGGCAGTCGGGCTCAGGTTGAGGCGGAGTTTGAACTTATCCCGTCGCATGGCAGCGAACATTCTAAGCGCTAGCGGCGACCAGAGCAATAATTAGGAAATAGTAGAGACATCTCATAAACGAGCTCTTTGTGGAGTCAGGTTTCGCCTAAGATAGTGCCACGATGTTCGACCCCCGATTAACCGCAGCACGCTGGTACTTCGGAGAATTAGCCCATTCCGACTTACCCTCCATCGCTATTGACGCGCTGGAGGAAGATCGCGATGGTGTGATGTTGCGGCGATTGGCAGGCCTTGTGAAGCCCACATCGAGAGACGTTCGAGTTGAGGAGATTGAAGGCGCATTTCGAGAATTGGGGATAGCGGCGCCCCTGACGATGCGAGAGGCACAACTGATACTTGCCCCAGAAACGGCACGGGCAGTAGCTTCTGGCCCACAAAATCCCTTCGATGCAGCCACTCATATATCAGCATTGGGATCTGTGGACTCAAGGAAGAACCTCCCGAGCTGGCGAAGATTGTAAAACTCTCAGAAAAAGCCGAACCTGCACCGCGTCTTGTTTGGGGCAAGTTGGAAAAGGAGATTCAGACTGCTCTATCGGAATTCCTAAGCACTCGGCAGTAATCGAGTCCTTGTTTTTCAATTGTTGTGAATCAGCCGCTTGCACTCCCGGTCAATCGGGCTGATGGGCGAAGGACGTCTGTCCATCAGTAAATCAGCTTCAGCGAAAACTGTATCTGGCGCGAAGGTCCAGCGGTCTTGCTGATGACGCCAAAGCCGCTCCCACGCAGAATGTTGGACGGCAGCCCGAAATTCACCAGGTTGAAAATATTGAAAAACTCGGCGCGAAATTCCACCGTGCCCAGCTCTGCGCTTCCACGACGTCCAAATGGAGTGTCCTTGACCAGGGCGACGTCGAAGTCCGTGAACCCTGGTCCACGAAAAGTGTTGCGCCCCAACGTGCCAAAGCGGCCATGGTTGGGACCGGTGCCGCCGGGCACATTAATGGGAATGGAAAAGAAAGATGCGTTGTCCGTGCCCCGCCCGAAATAGTCTTCTCGCACGGGGCGGCTGGTCGAAAACTTGGGCTTCTCCACCAGATCGGGGTGGTCGGTTCCGCCCGCTCCCACGCCGGTTTGCTGGACTCCGGAGTACACGGTGAATGGCGGTCCGCTGGTCAGGGTCGTGATATTCAGGAACTGCCAGCCTCGGGTGAGCGTTCTTCCAAGCGGCCGCAGAAAACTTACTCGATCCAGCGGCAGCACCTGAATCACACTCAGGGTAAGGGAATGAGTCGCATCGAAAGTGGAGGGTCCCTTTTCCGCGCCCGGATTCCAGGGATTCTGGGGGAGGGTCTGCAGCACAACACCTGCACCTCCGAGCACTCCGCCCAGCACCGAGCTGGTGTCATCCAGAGACTTGGAATAGGTATAGCTGGCTTGCAGTCCCAGGCCCGCGCGCGCGGAATTCTTGCTGACACTGGTTTGCAGGGAATGATAGGTGGAGTGCGAGCGGCTGGTCATCACCAACTCCGGTCCAAAACCTCCGATCGCCTTTCCCGCGGAGTCGAACTGCGTGAAGGGCGCGAAGGCGGGGTCGGCGCCGCCATAGCTGTTCGGCGAATACACGCTGGCCAGATGAACGCCGGCCGTGCCCACGTAGGCGGCGCTGAACTTGACATCTCCAAAATCGTGGTCTACGCCGGCGGTAAAGCTCTCGATGTAACCATTGCGGAAATTCTTGGCGAAACCAATCATGGTGAGCAGCTGGACCTGGTGTCCCGGCGTAAGCGCCTTTAGGTCGTCCTGATAACGCTGCAGATCCACGGGCGTGTTCGGCGGCACATGGCTGGCGTCTCCATTGGGAAACAGAAGCTTGCCCGCGTTGGTATACGGCGGCGGTAGGTTTACGGGCGTGAACGTATTCTGGAAGGGCAAAGGAATATTGGGCAGCGCGTTGGCGTAGAGGCTGGTCGCGAGAGGGATCGAGCCGGTAACGAAATTGTCCTGCCACAGGTTGGGGACAATGGTTGTGATCGCGCCACCGGCGTGCAGCATAGTGTGGCTGGCCACGGCGTAGTCCACCGACAGTCGTGGTCCCCAACCCCTCCAATCCTGATCGTAGGGAGGCTGCGGGTTGTACAGGAAAATCTGCTTCGCGTTGTGGTCCGAGTACGGAACATCTTTCCCATCCGCCCCGACAAATTTTGGAAGCGACGTACGATGCTCGGCTTCGTGGATCCGGCTGTTCACTTCGTAGCGCAATCCATAGTTGACGGTCAGATTCGATCGGGCTTTCCAGCTGTCCTGGAAGTAGAAGTTGTAGGCCTCGCGGCGGACTGCGGCTTCGTCGAACCTGTCGCCCTTGGGTGTCACATCCGCTGCGATGATCACGCTGTAGGAATAAGGCGTAGCGGTCAGCAGGCCGGTGAGCGAGTCCGGCAATGGTTCGCCCACCTGGATGTCGTGGGTGCCGCTGGCCGAAGGAATCAGCACCGGAGAATAAGCTCTACCTCCGCCGAAAGTGTAAACCCCGTTTGGATTGCTCCCGAAGATGGTGGCATCGCGGTTCGCCCGTATTTCTACTCCCCATTTGAAGGCGTGGACAGAATGCACGTAGCTCATGTCCTGTTTGAGCTGGTAGAGATTGCCGAATGATCCGAAAATTGAGCCGGCCGCTGAGTTGAAGCCCTGAAAAAGGCCGTCACCGAAATCTAGGGCAGGCTGGGTGTGATTGATGGTGGGGAAGAATGGCGTGCTGCGAATGTAGCTGAACGAAGTGTCGGAAATCAGATGCGGAGAAATCGTCCGCGAGTACTTCACCCCGGCGTTGCGCTGATGATCGAAGAACTGCACCGCAAAACTGGGGTCAATCGCGGTCTGATCGGGATTGGTCAGCGGCCCCGTCACCTGGTTAAGGCAGAATCGGCTCAACAGCGAGGCCTTGGCGGAAATACGGTGGTCGATACGCACGGAAAACTGGTCGGTGCGGGTATAAATCTTGGAAGAGGCGGCGTATGTGCGCTCACCATAGGCTCCCTTGGGATCATTGGGCAACGGATAACGATCGAGAACCGGGACGATGGCCGGGTTCACCGGTACCGTCAGCGTGTCGCCCGGAAAGGTCTCGGTGTCGATCCCCTGGCGCTCCTCCGCGGTAGGGACGGGAAACACCTGCGTGGTCCCCAGTACCTGGCGAAAGCCCTGGTATTGGCCGAAATAGAAGGTCCGATTGCGGCCGTCGTAGATTTTTGGAAGCACCACCGGGCCGCCGTTGGTAAACCCGAATTCATTGCGCACAAACGGCGGAATACGGCGCTCGTCCGCCACGCTCTTGTGGTCAAAGTAATTGCGCGCATCGAAGGCCGCGTTGCGGGCAAATTCGAAGAAACTGCCGTGCACTTGGTTGGTGCCGGACTTGGTCACGACATTGGTGTAACTGGCTGCACCGTGCCCGAACTCGGGCGGCATGACTCCCGAACTGGCCTGCACTTCCTGGATGGCATCCACGTTGAAATTGGAAAAAGTGGCGCCGCCCATCTCCGGATCGGTGGTGTCGAACCCGTCCAGGGCGAATACGGTGGCGGTCCCGCGCTGTCCGTTCACGGCAAATTGCTGGGTAAAGTTGGCGGCGCCATTGGCGTCGGTCATGGTGCCGGCTGCCAGCAACAACAGTTTGCTGAAGTCGCGCGCGTTTAGAGGAAGACTCGAAACTTCTCCGCTGGAAAGGTGCTCGCCGCCACTGGCCTGCGCCGAAGACGCTTCGCCGGACGGCAAGATGCGCACTTCCGGTGCCTGGGACATTAGTTGCAGCGCACTGGTGAGTAAGGCTCCGTCCTTGATTACGACAACGACAGGCCTCGCCCCGCCCCAGGTCTTGCCGCCGCTTTCCACCGAAAGGTCGTAGTCTCCGGCAACGATTTCAACGAGTGCGAACTCGCCGCTGGCCGAAGTTCGAGCACTGTAGTGGCGATCTCCGCCTATCGAGCTTAGGTTGACGGTTGCCGTGCCGACCGGCTTTCCGGCATTGTCGCGCAGCACGCCACGCCACGATGCCAGGGAAAAAGCGCTGGCAACCGTGGCCGCCGCTAATGCGGTGATGAGGCACAGAGCATGCAAAGTTTCCCCAAGACGGGAGAGCATCGCAAGGCATTATATCCGTGTCCGCGGGCAGGTCCGTCGTCCAGGGCCGACTGCCGTGGGCGCGAGCGCCCCGCCCGTGTGGCAGCATTCCATTGGCGTGGGCATGAGAATGCGCCTCCCGAGCCGAGCCTACGCCCTTCGGCTCGACGATGCTCCCGCGGATTGCCAGATTAATGGCCTGGGTCACGTCTCCGAGCGGAACGAGGATATCGATGTCCAGGCAAACCCGTGCCGCCGTCTCGCCGTAGAGTGACTGCACCAGGGCGACGCCCTCCAGAGGGACAACGGGTATTCCGTCTTCACCGAGTAAGCTGAGCAGCCGGGCCGATTCTTCCGCCAGCATCTGGTTTCGGAGCGCATTGGCCAGGCAAAGACCTTTCAGCTCGCTCTGGACCGCCTCGGGGACGCCGGGGAAGCTGAGATCCCGCAGGTTGCGATAGAGCAGCGGGTAAACCTGGTGGCTATAGGCACGCTTCATGATCAGAGGCCACTGCAGCGGGGTTGCGAGGAATTGCAGGCTGCGGGTTTGCACTTCGGGAGTGAGTTGACCGCGGGCGAGCAGCAGACAGAGTTGGTCCTCGGGGCCCAAGGCGGGGCTCACGGGGCTCATGACCTCACCCATGCTGTACTCGCGGTGTCCCGACCATCGTACACTCAGGGTATACGATAAAACATGGCAGCCAGCGCTCTGGTGATTGAAGACATCGTGAAGTATTTTCCGGTCCCGCAAACCGGGGTGCGGGCGTTTCTCAATCCCTTTTCACCGCTGGCCCATCCCGCTCTGCTGGGAGTTTCGTTCCAGGTCGGAGCCGGCGAAGTTGCTGCCCTGATCGGCGCCAATGGTTCGGGGAAGTCCACTCTGTTACGCATCCTGGCCACGCTGCTGGTGCCGACGCGCGGCCGCGCCCGCGTCTCGGGCTACGACGTGGAACGGCAGGGCTCGCAGGTTCGCGCCCAGCTTGGGTTTCACTCCGCCACGGATGGCGGCTTCTACGATCGGCTCACCGCGCGCCAGAATCTTCAATTCTTCGCCGCCATGAACAATCTGTTCGACGCCGAGGCTGCCCAGCGTCTCGAAGAGTTGACCGAACTGATGGGGATGGGCACCTTCGTAGACAGCCAGGTGCGGACCCTCTCTACCGGCCAGGTGCATCGCCTGGGGCTGGCGCGAGCGATGATCCACCGTCCCAGCGTGCTGCTCCTGGATGAACCGACACGCAGTCTGGATCCCATGGCCGCTGCGGAGTTCAGGAGATTTCTGAAGACTCGACTGGTCGAGCGCCATGGCACCACCATCCTGTTCGCATCGCACACTCTGGCAGAAGTCGAACAGCTGGCGGACCGCGTGGTGTTGCTGGACAAGGGAAGGATGCTGGCTTGCGATTCTCCCCGCGGTTTGCGCGCCGCGGCCGGCACGGCCTCGCTCGAAGCGGCGCTGGAGCGGCTGAGTCCTCCCGGATTTCTGGCTGAGGTATCGTCGTGAACTCACAGCGCATGCTGCGGAAGGTGCTGGCCTTCTTCCGGCGGGATGTCGCGATCGCCCGCAGCTATCGGATGGCTTTCGGGCTCGAGATTCTGGAGGCATTCTTCGGAGTCGCGACTTTTTACTACCTCTCCCGATTTGTTTCCAACGATGTGCTCAATCACGCGCTTCCTGTCGGGAGCGACTACTTCGCTTTCGCCCTGGTCGGCTTTGCGTTCTTTGACTACCTGACGGTCTCATTGAGCGCTTTTGACAACAGCATTACGGAAGCGCAGCAGAATGGCACCCTCGAGGCCATGCTGGTCACGGAAACCCCGCTGACCATGATTCTCACTGCCTCAGCCGCATACCCATTCGTCCTGCTGGCCATGCGGACGGTGATCTACCTGGCTTGGGGAGTGCTGCTCTTCAGCTTCCCTGTTCGCGAAGCTAACTGGCTGGGCGCGGCGACTATTCTGATTGTCTCGATCCTGGCCTTTGCCGGTCTGGGAGTTATTTCGACCAGCTACCTCTTGCTGTTCAAGCGCGGCAACCCTGCCCGGTGGCTGATCGTAGGCGCATCCAGTTTGCTCGGCGGCATGATCTATCCGGTGTCGGTGCTGCCGGTGCCTTTGCAATGGATGGCGCGGTTGCTTCCGGTCACGTATTCGCTCGAGGGAATGCGTCAGGCGCTGCTGGCGGACGCCAGTTTCGCGCAACTGTGGCCGTCCGTGCGAGCCCTGCTTCTTTTCGCCATTGTCCTGCTGCCACTTTCGAGCGTGGTTTTTGCCTGGGCGTTACGCCGGACCAAGATCACCGGCACGCTTACCCACCTCTAGCGCGCATTGAGCGGGCCATCAGTAGTTACGCGACTTCCTCGAACCTGTTCATCGAAGGTTCGAACTGTTTGTAATCGGAAAGGTTCTTGCCAATGATGTACAAGCGCTGTTGGAAGCGATGTTGTATCCAGCAGCGGTTGATCGTAGCTGCTCGTTTTCGCCCGCGCTCCAGAAACTCCGCTGCCAAGCTGATGCCGAACTGCTTCCACTTGAATGTGCTCTTCCATCCCAGAATTCGGCGTTATGCGTGATTATAGGGCCAGGTTGTCAGACAACCTCGCGTCGTCGTCCGTCAATTATTCGGATGAAGGGCGGTCCGTTCGATTGGCGTGGGGAGGCACCGGGAGACCCGCCCAGGCGTTCACCAAGCCCAGGATTTCGCGGACCACGGACAACACGTCGCGCGTGTTGCGCCACCAGTGATCGGCTTCGAACGGATCGTCGTGGGCGCCGTGCACCATGGCCTTGGGATCTGTTCCCACGAGTTCTTGCCACAGGGTCCAGACCCGTCGGGTGTGCTGCGGCGAACTGATCAGAATGATGGTTGCCTTCCCGTTATGGCGCATTTCACTTCCCACCTCTTGCAGTTCTTCTTCGGTGTTCACAACTGGGCCGGGAAGAACATGAATCGCGGCCTCCGGGACGCCCTCGTGAATCAGGACTTGGCGGTTGTAGTCCTCTTCGCCGGCAAAGTGGATTCCAAGCTTGGCCAGTTCGTCGGCCGGACCGTCTGGCCGGCTGAGCCAGACTTCGGAACCATAGCCCTTGGCAAAGACCTTCCCAGCTTCCAGTGCGCGTTGCGGCAGACCTCCACTCAAGAGGAAAATCACGTCTGCATGAGAGAGAGGATCTTCGCGGTCAAGCCAGCGCCCCGCGCCACGAAAAGCAACCACCGCCACCACCAGGATCAGGACGACCAATACGCCAAGCCGGGCTTTTTTCATGTCGCCATATTAATGCCTTTGGGAATAGACACACGTAGGGGCAGGTGTCCTCACCTGCCCGGCCGGGCAACGTCCGGCGGTCCACGCTCAGCAAACCCTTGGCGAGCGTTGCTCGCCTGCCCAGACGAGGACGTCTGGGCCTACGTGGCGTGTTTCCCCTAGAAGTGAAACCCGATCTCAGCCGTCAGCGCGCGGGGGGTAACGTAGTGCGTCCCGCTGAATGTTGACAGGAAGTTGTACAGCGCAACTCTATTCGTCAGATCGATGGCGGTCAGGCTGAGGCTCCACTGGTAGCGTCCTCCATGGAAAAGATTGTCATCACCCACGGCGAGATCGAAGAGATTGCGCGGAGCAATGCGCGGCGGATTTGTATCGTCGTTTTCTTTGCCAGGTGCGGGTAGGCTGATCAGCGTTGAACCATAGCCTGATTTGCAAGTTCCCAGCGGTGTGGTCAGGGTAGGACGTGCACTGCCGCAGAAGAGCCAGCCTGGAGCTGCTGGTCGACGGTCAGCCCAGACAGATCAACCGTTCCCGACGCGTCTGCCACGGGCACCCAGGCTGCGACCAGCGCGCTGTCATAGCGCCAGTTGAAGCCGATCCAGGGCCCCGTCTTCCCCTGCTGATATTGCACGTGTGTGGTCTGGTTGAAGCGTTCGTCGTGGTCAATGCGGAACGGCGTGAACGCCGTTCCCACAGTTCCCGAGGAACCGCACGGCGCCGCCGATCTGAGGTGTAAAGAACCGCGCCGCCACGCTGAAAACCATCAGGGCGGAGATTCCGTGGAAGTCAGGGCGGTTGTCCCCACGTGGCCGGTTGGTGACTCAAGGGCGCTTGAGGCGGATCTTGCCGCGGAACGAACGCAACTCGAAGCGGGACCTAGTCACCATCCCCGGTTTCAGCAGCAGATTCCCGGAGCTGGCCCCGGAAAAACCGTTGGCCATGGGGAATTCCGGATCGGACTGACCCTTGATGGAGCGCGCCTTGATGTTGACCAAAGCGCTTGCAGGAATCGAGACTTCAAGGTCTCCCGAGTGACTGGTGAGCTGGTATTCTCCCGCAGAGCCGGGATCGCCTTGGTAGGAGATTCGACCGCTTCCCGAGTTCACCTCAACGGAAGGTCCGGTCACATTGCGGATCGTTACGTTGCCGCTTACCGAGTGGATGTCCAGATGGCTATTGCGAATGTCCGTCAAAGTAATGGGCCCACTAAGAGTTTTT
The DNA here is from genome assembly GCA_955652395.1 of uncultured Terriglobales bacterium. Lineage (GTDB taxonomy): Bacteria > Acidobacteriota > Terriglobia > Terriglobales > Acidobacteriaceae > JAIQFF01. The sequence continues at coordinate 19,150 of CATPBJ010000130.1, forward strand.
ACGTGCAAGTGAGCATCGCTGATGTCCGTGACTTCAACCGAGGCCGCGGCGGCTTCGAGAATTACATCGCCGCGCAGTCCCTGAGCCCGGAGGGTTCCGTCGGACGAGCGCAGGCTTACGAAAGCGTCAATCGGCACTAGCACCGTATAGTCCACCAGCTCCGTGCCCGGACGTCTGGAAACTGAACGAAGCGCAATGCGATCGCCGTGCTGCTCGTTCACCAGGCTCACCGCGTCGGAATGCGATACGGTCTCGACTATGACCTGCCGGCTGGCCGAAGGCTTGACCGTGATCGGACCGTAATTGTTGGTAATCGAGACGACTGCCCTGGGCCCGACGTTGAAGGTGAACTCTTTTTTTTCCTGCGCTGCGGCGGTCAGCGCCAAAAGGGAGATGACAACAACAACTCGCGCTGGGACTTCAACGACACTCTTACGAAGACTCATAACGCCCCCCGCCCGTCAGGAAACGCAACTAACGCAGTTATAACCGCTCCGAGGACCGACCTGCAAGACCGGACCGGTTCTCGTGAACCCGACAGGAATACAAACGATAAAATCTGGATGCCCCGGACCTATGTGGATACGCATTCCCCGGAATACGTCTCAATTAGCTAGATGCATACCGAACCGCCATCAGAGGTCTGGCAGAACAACGAAATTCGCGGTTCAAGCTACGGTTTCAGTACTAATCGTGAAATCGCGGCCCGTTTCCTGCGGGAATGGCGTCTGAAGGTGAAAATGGCAAGCCAACTTCCCCTCAGGTTTCTGTCCTCCCTGTGGTGCACGCACATCGCCCCGCTAGTTTGACGCTTTTCCACAGCACACGCTAGAATGATTGGGTTAGCCTGTACTCACGGTTCCGTTCTGGAGCCGCCCTGCATTCGTTGCCCAAAGCGCCGACGCGGAAAGCAAGCACAGGAAATTCATGCAGGTTTCCCGCAATCGCGCCAGGCCGCGCGACGGGCACAAGATTGGACGGAGGCATAAGTATGTACGCGGTCATCCGCGCCGGTGGTAAACAGTACCGGGTGGCGCCCGGGGATGTGATTCGGCTCGAGAATCAGGGCAACGGCACCGACGGAAAAATCGAGTTCAACGACGTGCTGGCCGTCTCGGGCGAACCCGGCCAGATCGGCCGGCCCCAGTCCGCAGCGCTCGTGACCGGTGAAGTCGTGGAGCAGGGCCGCGCCGCGAAAATTCTGGTCTTCCACTACAAGCGCAAGAAGCAGTACAAGAAGCTTCGTGGACATCGCCAGGGATACACGGCCGTGCGAATCACTGAAATCGCGTTTGACGGACAGAAATTCACCGCTCCCGAGCTCCCGAAGAAAGAAGCAAAGCCAAAGAAAATTAAGCCCATCGAGTTAGAAGAGGTCCCCCAGGTCGAGGCGAAGGCAAAGTCCTCACCCAAGAAGGCGACGGCTAAGAAACCGGTGGCGAAGAAAGCCACCCCGAAAAAGAAAAGGTAGCGCCGGCATCCGGCCGACCGGCGTGCGTCTCGCCCGCCGAGTTGAGAGAAATGGAAAACTGGAAACCAAGCTATGGCACATAAAAAAGGTCTCGGCAGTTCACGAAACGGGCGCGACTCCAACGCGCAGCGGTTAGGCTTCAAGGCTTTCGGCGGACAAGTCGTCCCGGGCGGCACCATCATCGTGCGCCAGCGAGGCACACGGGTTAAACCGGGTCTCAACGTCGGTCGCGGCAAAGACGATACCCTCTTCGCCAAAATCAGCGGCCGCATCAAATTCCTGGACAAGGGTTCGATGGGCAAGTTCGTCATGATCGAACCGCTGGAAGCGAAGTAGACGTCCGAAGATCAGAGCAGGGTCGCGAAAAGCGGCACGAAGCCTCGGCACGGGCCGGGGCATTTTTGTTTAAGCTTTCACTCTGTCCGCTGCCAGCTTTCAGCTTACGAGGACGCGAGGGCTGAGGGCGTTGGCTGAAAGCTGATAACTGAGGGTTGACGGCTGGTTTCATGTTCATCGACGAGGCAAAAATCCGGGTCAAAGCGGGCGACGGCGGCAACGGCTGTATGGCCTTCCGCAGAGAGAAGTTCGTCCCGCGCGGCGGCCCTTCGGGCGGCGACGGCGGCAAGGGCGGCGACGTCATCATGGAGTCCAGCGAGCGCCACAACACGCTCGTCCACTTCCGCTTCAACCCGGAGTACAAAGCGCAACGCGGACGCCACGGAGAAGGCTCCAACCGCACGGGCCGGGAGGGCGTGGACGTCCTGCTGAAAGTTCCGGTGGGCACGATCGTGTACGACGACGAAACTGGAGAGAAAGTGCATGACTTCTCTCACCCTGACGACCGTATCGTCATCGCTTGTGGCGGCCGCGGCGGGCGGGGCAATGCGCGCTTCGCCACCTCCACTCACCAGGCTCCACGAGAGCACGAACCGGGACGCCCCGGCGAAGAACGGGTTTTCCGCCTGGAACTGAAACTTCTGGCCGACGTGGGACTGGTTGGCTATCCCAACGTAGGCAAGTCCACATTGATTTCACGTATCTCCGCAGCCCGTCCCAAGATCGCAGACTATCCCTTCACCACGCTGCAGCCAAACCTGGGCGTGGCGGTCGTTGGTCAACCGCCGGAAGAGAAAAGCTTTGTAGTGGCGGACATCCCCGGATTGATCGAAGGCGCGCACACTGGCGCCGGACTGGGCACGCAGTTCCTGCGGCACATCGAACGCACACGCCTGCTGGTGCATTTGGTCGATGTCTCCGACGCCAGCGGACGGCCCGATCCGGTGAAAGATGTCGAAGTCATTACCGAAGAACTGGCCAGCTTCGGAGCTCATCTGAAGGAGAAGCCCGTGATCATGGTCGCCTCCAAGATCGACGCAGCGCACAAAGAAAAACTGGCCGGCCTCAAGCGTTATTGCAAAAAGAACAATCTGGAGCTGTTCCCCGTCTCGGCCGTGACTGGCAAAGGAATCGATGACCTGAAGTACGCGATAGCTGAAAAAGTCGAACAGCTTCGTCGACAGCCCGTCGATGCCGCTCGCTAAGGGATTTCTGACTACTGATCGCTGACAACTGAGATCTACTTTTATACAAATCCGCCCCTATACAAATCCTCCACCGCTTTGTGCACCCTATCCGAGAGCGCATCCATGTTTCGTAGCGTGTATCCTGACGTCGAAATAGGCTGCCCCACACGCATCTCCAGCGGCCGGCACTTTATGTGGTAGGTATTCATCGACAGCAGTTCATAGGTTCCAACCAACGCCACCGGCACAATATCCACCTGCGCCTTGATCGCCAGAAATAACGCTCCCGACAAGAATGGCTTAATCTTGCCATCGGGGGTGCGCCCCCCTTCGGGGAAAATGACCAGCGGCATGCCGCTCTTCAGACTCTTCAGAGCGGCACGGATACTGCCGATCGATCTCGCTGGATTCTGCTGATCTACACAGATTTGTCCCGAGCGTTTCAGGTGCCACCCCACAATCGGATACGCCAGCAATTCCTTCTTGAACGCAATGCGGAACTCGAAGGCCAGATACACATACAACACGGGGATGTCGAGCGCAGAAGCATGATTCACCGCGTAAACATAGGGCTTCGCAGTGTCGATTGTTTCGAGCCCGGTCACTCTCGTGGGCGAGGAAATCGTCTTCATGATCAGCATGGACCAGAAGCGCGCGAACCCGTGCAGGATGCGGCCCTTGTCGCCGAACAGGGACACCGGGATGGAAATGATTCCCAGGATGACGGTATACAGCCAGATGAGCGGATCAAAAATGAAGTATGAGCGCAGACGGCTAAGCCATCCGTAGCGTGGGAGGACGACGGCCGCCGCGGTTCGGGCCGGGCTGGCCGCCGCAGCCAGTTCCGCCCGGCTCTCCATTTCGATAGGTGTTTTCACAGACGGCACTGCTGCCTTAGATGCGCACCCCGAGCAGTCGCATCGCGTCTCCTACAATGTATATCGATCCGGTAATAACCACCACGGTATCTAGGCGCGCCGTAGTATTTGCCATAGCAACGGCACCCGCCACATCCGGGGCTGTGTCAATCGGGGTCGAAGTACGCGATGCCGCTTCGCGAATCTCCTCGGGACTAGCCGATCGAGGATTGTCGGCGCGGGTCGCGATCACCCGGTCCGCCAGTGGAAACAGAATTTCCGCCATCTCTCCGATTGCCTTGTCCCGCATCGCGCCGAAAATAAACGTCAGCGCTCGATCCGGATAGCCAGCCGAAAGGGTCGAACGCAGCGCCCAGGCTCCCGCCGGATTATGCGCCACGTCGAACACATATTCCGGCGCGCTGCCAGCAGCAGGAACGACCTGGAACCGCCCCGGCCAATGTGTCTCCCGTATGCCCCGCTCAATCGCCCTCGCGGTAACCGGAAAACCCTGCTGGCCCAACTCCTCCGCCGCCGCGATCGCGAGAGCAACATTTCTCAACTGGTGCCGCCCCAACAGCGGAGTTTCGACCAGAATCTGCTTTCCCATCACCTGCAGCGGATAGCGGGAGACTCGAGTTTTGGCCGCACTGACCGCCAGATACTCTCCGCTTGCGGGACTCACCGGCGGAACATACGGCACGGCATTTACCGCCCGCGCTCCCGACTCCATAATCGTGTTTCCGATCACATCGTTGGCCTGCGGCTGCTGAGGCAGAGTAACCACCACCCCCCCGGGCCGTATGATTCCCGCCTTCTCGCTCGCAATCTCCGCCACGGTATCGCCCAAAAACTTCTGATGATCGAGCGATATATCGGCGATAACGCTGACTCGCGGCTCCACCACGTTGGTCGCATCCAACCGCCCGCCCATTCCGACTTCAAGCACCGCGATGTCCACCTTCCGGCGCGCGAAATACTCGAACGCAATCGCGGTCAGCATCTCGAAAAAGCTGGGATGCCAGGGCAGCTCCCCCTCACCGACCAGGCGTTCGGCGGTGCGGTCCACCAGACCATGCATCAGGGCAAAATCGTCGTCGTCGATCTGGACATAGTCAAGCTGGCCGGCGGGCACCTTCCCATCCATGATCCGTATGCGTTCGTTGATTCGCACCAGATGGGGAGAGGTATAAAGCCCAGTGCTCAACCCCGAAGCCTGCAAAATCGAAGCCAGCGTTGAAGCGATCGATCCCTTGCCATTCGTTCCTGCAATCAGCACGCTGGGAAAGCGCCGCTCCGGATTGTCCAGCGCTCCCAGCAAGATTCGCATGTGCGCCAGATCGAACTTTTGCGAGGGCGTCTGCGCCAGTTCGTGACCCAGCGCATACATCCGCGCAACAGCAGTTTCGTAGGAAGACATCAGTCCCAGTCTTAAGTCCTCGGTCTTCAGCCACATCCTAGGTTAACAGCTTCGACTTTGGGCTTTCGAGAGCATGCCGTCGAAATGTTGAACTGAGGGGCTTAACCGACGCAGTGCGCAGCTCGACGGAGGAACTAGCAACTGAGGACTACCAACTAACCACGGGGTTTTAGGCTGACGTCTGGCGACCGACAACTGAAGACTGATCCATAAACTCGAGCGCCCGCGAAATGTACGATTTCAGTTGACGCCTGTGCACGACGGCGTCCAGCATTCCATGCTCGAGCAGAAATTCACTGCGCTGGAAGCCCTGGGGAAGTTTCTGGCGAATGGTTTGTTCAATTACTCGGGGTCCCGCAAATCCGATCAGGGCCCCAGGTTCGGCGATATTCAGGTCGCCGAGCATGGCAAAGGAAGCGGTTACGCCTCCCGTGGTGGGATCGGTCAGTATCGAGATAAACGGAACCCTGGCTTCATCCAGGCACGCCAGAGCGGCCGAGATCTTGGCCAGTTGCATCAGGCTGATCACGCCTTCCATCATGCGCGCGCCGCCCGAGGCGGAAACGATGACGATGGGCACCCTGGTTTCGGTCGCCTGCTCGATGGCCCGGGTGATGGCCTCACCCACCACCGCTCCCATGCTCCCGCCGATAAATGCATACTCCATCGAACTTACGACTACGGTGCGGCCATTCAATCTGCCGCGGGCATTGATCACCGCATCCTTCAGTCCGGTATCGGCCTGAGCCTGCTTCAACCGCGCCGAGTACGCCTTGAGGTCCACGAATTTCAGTGGATCGGTGGAGGTCAGGTTGGAGTCGGAAACCTCGTACTCGTTGTCATCCAGAAGCTGGGCCAGGCGGGTGCGGGCGTCGATCCTGAAATGGCGATCGCACTTGGGACAAACGTTGAGGTTTTCTTCCAAATCCTTCTTCCAGATGATCTGCCGGCAAGTGTCACATTTCACCCACAGCCCCTCGGTGCGAACTTTGCGCTCGCCCGAAGTATCCAGCTCACCGGCTTGTCGCTTGAACCAGGTCATACGGAATTGAGTAATCGGGAAATTGTGTAATTTTGTAATTGAGAATTCCCGCGCGCAGCGGCCACCCGCGTTTCAATTACCAAGTTACAAAATTACTAAATTACCAAATTAGTACTCGATCCCTCTCTGCGCCATCACGCCCTTCTCGTAGGCATGCTTGACCTGGCGCATCTCTGTCACCGTGTCCGCGACCTCGACAATTGTCGGATGAGCGTTACGACCGGTCAAGATAATGTGCACCATCTCGGGTTTGCTCTTCAGAGTCTCCACCACTTTAGCGGCATCGAGCATCCCGTAACTGATGGCGTAATTGATCTCATCCAGGATGACCAGGTCCCAGGCGCCCGCATTGATCGCCTTTGCCGCTTCCGCCCAGGCCTCTTCCACCATGCGGAAGTCTTCGGGATCGGGCTTTTCTGCCCCAACCTTCACGAAACCGCGGCCCATCTGCTTCATGACGAACTTGTCGCCGAAAGCCTGCACAGCGTCCAGCTCACCATAGTGCCAGGACCCCTTCAAGAACTGCAGCATCAGGACACGCATGCCCTGACCCACCGCCCGCAAGGCTGTGCCCATGGCAGCGGTGGTCTTGCCCTTACCCGGGCCGGTATTCACGATGATGAGACCGCGGCGGATATCCGGCATACCGGCGAATCTTTGATTGTATACGTTCCGGCAGATGTAGGCGCGAGCGTCTCTTCCAGCGTCGTCTATCCCGCTGAAGCTAAACGAGAGCAAACGTGAAGGAGAAAAACGCGGGCACTTGCGGCCCGCGTCTGGGTTGAGTTTTGCAATTTCTACAACGGGGTCTAACGAGGAATTTTCTAGCCTACGGCATCTCGATCACGGAGCGCAGGTCCACCTTGGGATCAGCCACCGGAGATTTCTCATCGCCGATCAGTTGTATGGTAACCCGCAACGCATTGATCTCCTTCTTGATCTGAGCGACTTCCTGTTCCTTGATCTTCAACACTTCAAACGGATTCTTCATCGCAATAAGTCCTTTAAAGGGGAGGGCCGAATACCCAGCGATCTTCTGCCGATACCTCGACTGTAACCTTCTCGAGGGCGAGAGGATACATCACGAAGGTACACGGCTGAATTCCTGGATGTTCTCAGTGCCCCAGGTGATAGGGGTGACCCTTTAGAATGCTAAATGCCCGGTAGAGTTGCTCCAGCAGGACCACTCGTGCCAATTCGTGCGCCAGCGTCATCTTGCCCAGAGAGAGCACCAGCGCGGCCGCCTCCCGCGCCTGGTCAGTGAAGCCATCGGCCGCGCCCACGGCGAACAGCAGCGGAAGAGGATTCCGGTTCGGATAATCGCCCAGAAATTTCGCCAGCTCCTCCGAGGAAAATTGCTTGCCCCGCCCGTCCAGGAGAACCAGAGTGTGCCGTGTGGGACGGGCGTCTCGCGCACCCAGTTTCAGCAGGGCCGTTTCGTCTTTGACCGTGACCCCTTCGACCTCGGCGTAACGCGACAGACGCTTCAGGTATTCATCCGTCAGAGACTGGATGGCGGCGTCCTTCGTCTTGCCGATCCACGCAATTTTGACCTTCACCCGAAGGATTTAACCACAGAAGATACCAGAGAGGTGTCTTGATTCCCCCATGATGGGTTTCCTTTGCGCACTTTGCGGTGCCTGGGCACACTTTGCGGTCAAGAGGTTTTGCTGCAAATCATGCAAGAGAGGCAGAGCCCTAAGCCCGCTTCTTTCTCACCCCGCGCACCGGTGCCCGTCTTTGCTTGGCGGACCCGGCCACTAGCTCCGCCGGCTCCATTCGCCGGGCCGACTTCCACAGCCGTTCCAGGTCATAAAACTTGCGCGCTTTCTCGGAGAAAATGTGGACCACAAAATCCACATAGTCCAGCAAAACCCACTCGGCTTGCCGGTAGCCTTCGATATGAGTCGGCCGCAGCCCGGCCCCCTTCAAACGCAGTTCCACTTCGTCTGAAATGGCCTGGACCTGCCGCGGATTGGTCCCGCTGCACACCACGAAATAGTCGGTAAACGCTCCCGACCCTTTTTCCAGTTCGAGTACAGCGATTTCTTCCGCCTTTTTTTCCAGGCAGGCACGGATGGCTTCAGAGACCTGTAGTTTCGAATCGTTCTTCATGCGGGATAGGTTGTTTGTCCTTGGTGCCGGTTCTCGGTCGTTAGTCGTGGTCGTTGGACGTGGGCTCAACCTCATTGTAGCCGACGTCCTCGAATCGGGAGGGCCGGACCTTACTCTCGAGGGTGCCCCGTCCACGCTCTGCTTGGGCGGGGATATTCGTCCAGCATGCTCCCCAAGATGCGAAAGGCGGAAACGCTGGAAGCTAGTGCCGGAAGCGCCCAATCAGATACAGCACCACCGAAAGCACCACGCTGATCAGTATCGAGGTCGCGAGCGGAAAATAAAACGTAGTATTCTTGCCGCGATAAACGATGTCCCCCGGAAGCCGCCCCAGAGGAACGTGGGCACGGCCGAGCAAGACGAACACCGCGCCGGCCGCAATAGCCAGCGCACCCGCCACGATCAGCACCTTGCCCAAATCCGCCATCGTCTGAACCCAATGCCCTCAGTCTAAATCAAGCGCAGACAATGCTAGAATCTCGCCCGATGAATCATCGCTGGCTTTTCTCTCCCGTGTTGGTCTTCGCTGTCCTCGCCTCCGCGCAGACCCTTCCTCCTCCCACGATCGAGATCACAGCTGAGCCCAACCATCACCTGATGTTCCAAAACCAATTCGTCCGCGTGTTCAAAGTGGAGCTCGTGCCCCATGCGGCTATGATCGTGCATAACCACCGGCACGACTATTTCTTCACCTCTATTGGACCATCGCACATTGAAAACGATGTCGCCGGAAAGCCACCAGCCCTGCGCACCTTTCGCGATGGCGAAACCTTCTTCGTGCCCGGCGATTTCGCCCACACCGCGAAGAATCTTTCCGACCAGACCTTCCGAGTCGTAGCCGTCGAACTGCTGCGAACCGATAAGGCGCAACATAAGTGGGACGAAGATCGCGGCCTCCACATCCTGAACGGCGGCACCCAGGGCATCCTCTTCGTAAAGGACGGCGTCCGCGCCTCCGAGCTAGAACTGCAACCCGGTGGCGTCCTGCCCAAACACCACCACGCCGGCCCGCACGTTGTCATAGCCGTAACCGACCTAGATTTGCGCTGCGACGTCGAAGGCAAAGGCGCATCGCAAGTTCAACTCAAAGCCGGAGACGCTGCCTGGGTCAAAGCCGGCGCGACCCATACCGTCACCAACGTAGGCCAGCAAAACGCAAAACTTGTCGCGCTGGAATTCCCGTAGTCAGCAGAACCACGTGGGGACAGCCCCCGGCTGTCCAGCCGAGCGAAGATCCGCAACGAGGTTGTGTGGAGCGGGCGCTCTCCCCCGCGAAATGTCGTAGTCGAAACGGAAGTAGAGGAGTTGCGCCCCGTCATCACAAATCCGGCAAAATCCTGAACGACCGCCTGCGCCCGGCACATCGGCTTGACGCGTTACGTGCCGCTTACAGGAAGTGAGATTTACCAACGCTTCCGCCATGCCGACCAATTCCTCTTTGGGCAGGTGCCGCACGATTTCGATAATTGGCTCCCAGTGCTGAAGTCTAGAGTAGTTCTGCGCGGCCGATTTCAATCTGAACTTAGCTTCTCGCCAATGTTCCGCAGGTCTAGCAATTCTAGACAATTGCCGGGGAATGATGTGTTTTTCCAACAGCTTCTTTACTGCCGCTGGATAACCATCCAAGAAAGACGTGCTCACAAACCCGCAGGAATTCCTCGAAATCCCCGTCAATTCCGTTCATGAATAAAGACGCCATTTCACTTTGAGCGAATGCGGTTACAACGTAAGCGTCCGAGGGACCGGGTTGACAGTGGTGGGTTGTAAGTGTCTGCCGAGGCGCGAAATGGACACTTCCGGCGAGGGATCAGCGGTTAATCTCGTCAGTGAAGAACTAATGAAGATGCCCAGAGTGGAGGAACAACGTTGAGCGGCGCTCAAGGGGATGCACAGCATTTTTTGAATTTTCGACCGCTGCCGCAGGGACAAGGCTCATTGCGTCCAACCTTGGGCGTGGTGCGACGAACGGACGCAGTTATGTACTCGCTCGACAGTGAGTCCAGCAGGTTTGTTTCGGAATCTCCTTCCCCTGCGTATTCCCGGCCCTCATCGTGAAAGCACTGCATCCAGCCCATGTTCTTGGCTAAATCGGTAATGAGGGGATCGCGGTAGCGCGCCCGTTGCATGGCGCCTTGCTGACCGAGCGCCAAAGCCTGTTCAATGTCCCGCCAGTCGATGCTGCCCGTGTCCACCAGGCCGTCTGCGTAAGCTCGGCCGAGTTCCTCGATCGCCTCTTGCGGCCAGAGGTCGGCGCAAACATGAGCCAAGCCATCCCACTGCGCACCCGGTTTCCGCTCCAGCTTGTGAAATAACTGAAGAAAGTACGCCATGACTTCATCGCGCGTACGCTGGCCGGTGGCCACCAGCGCCACCATGCCGTCCATGGCGACCGAACGGACCCATTCATTCCCTTGCTCGTTCTCGATCAGGGCGATCAAGCCACTGACGTCTCCGCCAGAAACCGACGCTAGGATTCTGCCCAAGTCCTGAGTCACCACATCCCCCGCTAACTCAAACGAAAACTCACCAGGACGGGAGAAGATTCGCACCAGCAGCGGATAGGCACGGGTTTCCCGGAACAGCGCCAGGCCCATACAGGGCGTAGATGTGAATCATCCGTCCGTCATCCGCCAGCCACGGTGCAGGGTTCTTGTCGGTGTCCTCGAGAATCTCAAGGAATCGGGGTGTTATTTGGTCTCGCCGCGCGATGACTTCCGCAACAAGATCTTTGGGAAAGGAACCCTTGTGCTGGTCCAGACGTGCAAGAAGGTCTTGAATGTCCATGACGAGTGTCAGCGTAACATCTGGGAGGCGACACAGCCTACGGGGCGGAGTGTGCCGACGGTGATATCGCCGTAAGCGAGCAGTTCGGCGAGGTCGGGGAGGAACATCGGAATGATTCCGATCGGCTGATATTTGGAGAGGCAAAGAGCTTATTGGTGTAGTAGATTTTGGGGCCCTCAGGTAGCTGGCTGAAGGGTAACAGCGCGATCCGCGGCCAGAGCGACCGCGTTTCGATTCATCACTGCGACTCCTGCAGTCATCGTATGCGGCCGCAGTATAGCGCTACTCGCAGTACTCGCTACCAGCGGGGTCTAAATTCCGGATCCGGAACAGCCATGCGCTCAAGGTGCGTCGTCGAGGGACCCAACTCAGTAAACACCCCCTTGCGCTTTCCCGCATTCATCTGGTATAAACAATTCACCGAGAGCAGTGTGTGGCTAGCCGGGCGTATTTTGTGAAACTCTCGTCGCTCGTCCGGCATCAAAGTAAATACAGGTAATTCCTGCAAATCAGTCCCGGCCACGGGGCTTCATTCGGGGACAAGGTTCCTCGAAGGGTTTATGCGTTGTTCGCAATAACCTCCAGGTGATCTTTTATCAAACTAATGGTCTTCCGCCTCGGCTTGTGCCGAAATGGCACGGGTGCGGTGTGCATCGTGCCGGATGGAAGATGCGTTCTGTCGCGTGCTGACAGCTCCGCAGAGTCGAGTTTCGCTCGACCTGACCGGGTCAGAGACCCGGTCCACACGGGCATTGCCTAAAATTGGAGACCGCTGAGCTCCCTGAATTGTGGAAAACAGGTGGAAATCCTGTGATTGCAATGGGTTGACAGTGGCTGCGCCGAACGCGTAGTTTGTACAAGTTTCGAGGACAGGCAGAGGCGCACTTGTGTGTCTCTGCTCTGGACTGAAAGCGCCCGCTCAGGCGGTAGCGGTTCGGTTCTTTGACAACTAGGTTGAACGTGCCAGTCGTGAGAGGAAGGCTCGGGTTGAAATCCGAGCGATCTCACAAGATAGTGCTGCGATTCTCTTCGAGGAATCGCAGCGGCCACCGATTTTCGTTTTTTCGACGCAGCGCGCAAGCGCTGCTTGGGAGGACGCGGTGGCAGTCTGCCAACTACCCGTCGGCAGACGACAGGTTTCAAATGAGAGTTTGATCCTGGCTCAGAATCAACGCTGGCGGCGTGCCTAACACATGCAAGTCGAACGAGAAAGTGGAGCAATCCATGAGTAAAGTGGCGACCGGGTGAGTAACACGTGA
>CATPBJ010000131.1 GCA_955652395.1 uncultured Terriglobales bacterium
GCGCCGGACGACTCCGATTCATGTGGCCGTTCTTCTCATCAACCTTGGAATCGTCTTTTACATGCTTTATCTGAGAATGTCGGCACGGGCGGAAGCTGCCAGGAACGGGGAGCCACACGGTTAGGTCGCGCTTCCGCGCCCAGTTAGCTTGCTCTCATGAAACAGCGGGTCCAGTTTGACCCCGCGCTTTCCCTTCTTTCATGGATGACGCGGGGTCCTTCGGGGGGGAAGAGCATGACTTTGCCAGCAATAAAGAGCATTCGGCCGAGAAAAGTGACTGGGTCGGTTTTCCGACGCAAGAGTGCAACACCACCGCAAGTCGGAGGTGACCTGAAAGAATTCGCGGGGCAGATGGATGGTAGGTGTGCACGAATAGTGACGATCCAGTTGGCCTTGGTCGGACTGATCCTGATCGCGCCCCTGCAGGCGGAACAGGTTTCACTCCAGACCATCGTGACACCCTCGACCACGATCTTAAAAGACGGCCGCACCGTCACCTTTGCTCTTCACGGCTTCATCGAGTTCAAAACCCTGGCCGATTTATTCCCTTACATAGAATCCCAAACTCGGCGCTGGAGGACCGGTCTGGACGATGCCGGGCGCCAGCGCCTGGCGAGCGAATTGCTGCGTCGCGGAATTGAGAGCCGCGTCGTCTCCATGATCGACGAGCGCCCTCTGGAAGCTCTGGTGACCCACACCAGCGAGCAACTGCGGCAGGCCCTGGCGCGGGTGAAGGAACCGGTGCCGCCGGGATACGCCGAGGGGTTTCTGGCGGTGCAGGAAAAATGGAAGCATTCACTGAACTGCTGGAGTGCCGCGCCGTCAATTCCAGCGCGCGTGCTCTCCAATTGGTATCCGATTGAAGAAGGCGTCCAGCTCTACGGCGTCACTTACGATTCCACCGAGCACTTCTGGCAGGCGGTCAAATATCATCCTGACATCACCGTTGCTCGACTGTTGGAGTTGCTCGGCCTGCTGGAACACAAGGACTGGGGTCCCTGGCTCGTCCGCCTCGACGCCGATCCCAAACTGTATTTGCCGAATGCTTACGCGGTGGAATTTCTGCGCCATAATCTGGCGCCGGAACGAATCGCCTGGTTTCGCGGCGAGCTGGCGGGTCACGGCCTGCACCCCGACGATCATGCCAGGCTGGCGCAGCAGCGCGGAGCCACAGCGTTCCGCTTCAGCGCGTTTGAAGAAAAGGTCCTGTGGGGTGACCTGGCCGATTTGTTCCACCTGGTCTACGCCTTCTCTACACCCGACGATCCCATTCGGACGACCCTGGCGGATCGCCACTTCGACGCCGTCTATCTGGGCGAGCGCAGAATGGGTTTTATCAGCGAAGACTTTCGTTCCCTGATGCTCGAAATCTGGCGGGTGAAATATCTTCAGATGCCCCGCTTTCGGGAGGTGATCTGCTCAATCCCGATGGAGATCCGTCTTTCGCACTTCCTGAACGACGGAGACTCGCCGGATATCCCCATCCCAATCTATGTCGATTACTTGAACCAGATTCGCGACCTGGCCCGCCGCCCAAAATAGGCGTGTGCACGCTGATGCAAAAATGGGGACAGAATCCAGGGTTCAACACCGTGGCCGGCAATTGCACCGCTGCGCGGACTCAGCCGATCAGCTCTCGCCTCCAGATGCAGCACGAGCGGCACGGGCGAACAGACCGTTCATTTGGGACAGGCCGCGCCGCTGTCCGCCCATTGCTTCACTTTTGCGGAAAACTCGTCATGGCTCATCTGGACCGGCAATCTGCCCTCCCCTGGATCCCAGCCCCACATCACCAGTTTGTCCGAGGTCAGATGCTCGACGAGTTGATCGATGTTGCGATTCTTATTTTGCTTCGGGTCCTTAATCGAACGGCATATCTGTGCGTCAGTGAGACCCTGCCAGATCATCGGCGTCGTTGGCGGCGGAAGCCCCCAATTCGGTGCGCCCGGCGGCATGTGTGGGCCGGCAAGATTGTGGTCCTGATGGCAGGTGTTGCATTTTTCAGCGGTCATACCGTGACCTTCCGGCCCCCGTCGCACGTTCATGGTGTGTGGATGACCATCATCTCCTTGACGCGGGACGTCACCGAGCGAATGGCAGTTCATGCAACGCGGATGCCGCAACACTGAGACGAAATCGACGAAGAGGGCTCCGTCGGCTTTCGCCGGGGCCGCCGATCCTGTCGTCTTCGTGGCGGGTTTTTCCGCGGCGCTGGTCAGGCGTGATAGCGACATTGTCCCAGTAAAGATCAGAAGCATACCAGCGAAAGCCAAGAGGACTGAGGTTTGCAACTGCTTCATACAGCCTCCGTCATACGGATGGGTAGCTTGCGGACCCGCTTTCCGGTTGCGGCGAATATCGCATTCGCAATAGCCGGCGCTGTGCAGGGCACGCCCGGCTCTCCGATGCCGCCCGACTTCTCGTTGCTCTCCACAATGTGTGTTTCTATTTCCGGACATTCATTCATGCGCATCACGGGAAAAGTGTGGAAATTCGTCTGCTGCAGCCGCCCATTCTCGAATGTGAGTTCCTGAAAGAGCGCAGCCGACGCAGCGAAGATTGCGCCGCCCTCCAACTGGGCTGCGATGATGCCTGGGTTCACGTAATGGCCGCAATCTACCGCGCTCACGATCCGATGTACCCGAACCTTGCCGTCCGTCACTGAGACTTCAGCCACCTGCGCGTTATAGCTCTCAAATGCGAAATGCACGGCAATTCCCCGGGCGCGACCTTTCGGCAAGGGCTTACCCCATCCTGCCTTTTGAGCGGCGAGATCGAGCACGGCAAGGTGTCGAGGATGCTTAGTCAGCAATGCACGCCTGAACTGGTACGGATCCCTGTGCGCGAGGGCTGCGAGTTCGTCAATGAAACACTCAGTGGCGAAGCCGGTGTGCGAGTGGCCCACCGATCGCCACCATTGAACAGGCACGCCGACCTCGGCCTGATGAGATTCGACGGCCAGGTTCGGAATCTCATACGGAAGATCGTCAACACCCTCGACGGATGCCGGATCGTATTCCTTTCCCTTCATCATGCTCTCGAACATTGTTCCCGACATTATCGATTGACCTACCAGCCGCGATCTCCAACTGACTGGGTTACCGCTCGCGTCGACGCTGCCGACAATGGCATGGAGAAAGGCCGGGCGATACCAGCCGCCTTGCATGTCGTCTTCGCGCGTCCACACCACCTTTACTGGAACTCCCGCAGCCTTTGCCACATGAACAGCTTCGACCACGAAATCCGACTGCGGCGTAGCCCGCCGGCCGAACCCTCCACCGAGAAAGGTGGTGTGGATTTGGACCTTCTCATTCGGAAGGCCGGCGGCTTTGGCTGCGGCTGCACGGTCCACCGTCTGGAACTGCGTTCCGGTCCAGATCTCACAGGAGTCTGCCCGCAGATCCACGGCGCAGTTCAAAGGTTCCATCATCAGATGGGACAGGTAAGGCACCTCGTAAACCGCTTCGATCTTTTTCGCAGCCTGCGCGAGTGCAGCATCGGGATCGCCGTCCCGGCGCACACTCTTAGCCGGCGACTTGGCTTGTTCCCGAAATTGCTGCATCATCTGGCTCGTGCTGAAGGCATGCATTTCCCCTTCATCCCAATCAATGCGAACCGCGTCGCGTGCCACTTTCGCCTGCCAAAAGGAGTCCGCAACCACGGCCACGCCGGAGGGCACTGCTGCAATCTTGCGCACACCTGGCATACTGCGGGCCTGAGAGTCATCGAAGCTCTTTACCTTTCCGCCAAAGACAGGAGCGCGAGCAACGACCGCGGTAAGCATACCGGGATTCTTGACGTCGATCCCAAAGACGGCTTTGCCATTTATCTTTTCAGGAGTATCGAGCCGCTTTACCGGCGTGCCAATCAGCTTGAACGCCTTTGCGTCTTTCAGAGTGACCTTTGCGGGTGGCGTCATCTTTGCAGCGGCTTCGGCGAGCTGACCATAACTTAACTTGCGATTCGTCCCGTCGAGTACCACGCCGGATTCCGCCCGCAGAGTCGCTGGATCGGCATTCCATCGCTGCGCCGCGGCGGCGATCAGCATGGCGCGCGCGGCCGCTCCCGCGTTGCGATACTGCTCAAACGCGGACCACACACTCGAACTTCCTCCCGTAATTTGCATCCCAAAGACCGGATGGTTGTACTTTGGATCGACCGGCGCCGATTCGTAGGCCACCTTGTTCCAATCCGCATCTAGCTCTTCGGCAAGCAGCATCGGCAACGCGGTATAAACACCCTGCCCCATTTCCGAGTGGTTCACGATCACTGTGACTCGTTCGTCAGTGCCGATACGCAGAAAGGCATTCGGCATGAAGACACTCCCCGATCGGTCTTCCGCGACGGCCAGTCTGTCCGCGCCGGGAAGATATAAACCAATCAGCAAACCGCCGCTGACCGCGACCGAAAACCTCAGGAATTCCCGTCGTTCCATCTGGAGAGTGCTCATTTTGCTCCTCCCGTGGACATCAGGCCGGCAGCCCGGTGGATCGCCTTGCGGATCCGCGGATAGGTGCCGCAGCGACAGATGTTGCCTGTCATTGCCTGGTCGATGTCGTCATCGCTCGGCCGTGGATTTTCGCGTAGCAGGACCGCCGCGCTCATCAGTTGTCCCGATTGACAATAGCCGCACTGCGGCACGTCTTCGGCAATCCAAGCACGCTGCAAGGGATGACTCATGTCGGGCGAGAGGCCCTCGATGGTTGTCACCTCCTTGCCTGCGGCACGCGACACCGGCGCCACGCAGGACCGCACCGCCTCTCCATTGAGGTGTACAGTACAAGCGCCACACTGGGCCATGCCACATCCATACTTCGTTCCCGTAAGGCCGAGGTTATCCCGCAAAACCCAGAGCAGAGGAGTTGAGGGATCGACATCGAGATTTACGCCCTGGCGGTTCACACTGAAGGAGATCATCGGAACACCTCCGTTAAACGAATAGAGGATGCGATTGTGAAAGCAGGTGAAAATTTTACTCCAATGTGGACTGCTAAATCTCACGGTGGCAAGATTGGCCCTGTCGATAAGGCTAGCGCGACGCCTTAAGTTTCAGGCATACAAGCGCCGGACTCACCCCCAACTTTCGGGCGATTGCACGCAGGCTTAGGCCGCGCGCCCGCAAGTTCCTCGCCTTGCGAATGTCCATCTTTGCGGCAGGACGTCCCAGCCGAAACACCCTTCGCGCGCACACGAGCCAGCCCGGCTTTCGTGCGCTCGGAGAGCCGGATCCTTTCTTGCTTGGGCCACGGCGGCTAGAATCCCGATGATTGCCTCACCGAAGACGCCTAGGCTATCAACACTGGTCGGTGTAACTCTTGAACTTGACGCCGTGATCGCTTAGCCGCCGCAAGTATTGAAGCGTGGCAAAGGTTCCCTCTCGCGTTAGGCGATCCAGTGACCAGAACAAGAGATACTCGAAGCCGTGCTTCGCCACGTCTGCCCGCGGTGTACTCGCAGAACACCGTCCAGCCCTGCTTGGCCGCGAAATCCCGAAGCTGGAGCAGTTGGTTCAGCGGGTCCTGGCCCTTGTAGTCAGTGGAAACACGCACGTAGATCGCCACCTTCATAGCGTTCCCCCCGGCATCAATTTTATTGGTAAACGTCCGTTTTATAAACGAACTTGGAGCGGCGAGCTGAGGCTGCAGGATAAGGCGATTACGGGTGAATTTCGATGGTACCTTTTACAAACGCATCTAGGGCGTATCTGCGAAC
>CATPBJ010000132.1 GCA_955652395.1 uncultured Terriglobales bacterium
GAAGGTAGGGTTGAGCTTGTGGAAGGAAGTCATGTGGAGAGACCGGTTGCCCTGTGTGTATGTGATTCGCAAGCGCGAGAATGAGCGACTGCCGAGCTTCGTTCAGCTAGGCAAGGGAGGACATCCTTCCACTGCGCTCAGGACAGGCTCTGCCCTACGCGATTTGTAATACTGCCGTGCGCAGCTCGGCCTGCACGGCCGGGCACCCCCGCGCCTACATTTTCACACCAGGTCTTCTACTTTTAACTGCGTGCTTCCTTTCCACGCTGCCTGGAACTGTTTCTGCACAAATCCGGCATCGTAGTCGAGCTTCTGCACCTGCAGGGCCTGGTGCAGACCGAACAGCGAACGCGGATTGCGCGGGTTGCGTTCGAGATCGGCACGGAAGACCTTTTCCGCCCCCGCCGCGTCCCCATTCATGAGCAGAGCCGCGCCCAGCGATTCGCGCACCGGAAAGAACCAGTCAGGAGGCTCGCCGTACTTCAGCGTGTCCTGCCCCGCCACCGCGTCGGTCAGCATCGAGATCGCCCCGGCGTTGTCGCCCTTTGCCATGGCAATCTTCCCACCCAGTACGTCCTGTGCGATCTTCAGGATGTCTTTGGTCTTGTTGTTGATGGGGGCATTGAAGATTGCATCTTCGGGTGTGTTCTTTTCTGCCTCGGCGATGATCGCGTATTCCGCTTCCGCGTCTTTCACTTTGCCGGTGCCGGCCAGAGCCATGCCCCGGGCAAAATGCCAGAAGCCGGTGGTGACCCGCATGGACGGATCGGGTTGCGGCATCTTGAGAATTTCGGCCCACTGGTGGAAGCGGATGTCCACCGCCATGGGGATGGTCATAAAGCCTTCGATCATGGGCATGTCTTTGACGCTCGGAGCCACGTGAGCAGCCAGCATCTCCGCATTCTTTTTGGCTTCGTCATAGTTACCGTTCATGGCGGAACACATGGCGATAAAATGCAGGTTGTGGCTGTAGTACATCATGGGATAAATGCCCTGCACTCCGGTGGCGTTGATATAGGCCCGATCGATGGCGGCCGCTTCCTCGTTGGTCTTGACGGCAGCTTCGTAGTCGCCGGTGCGGATGTAGACGTGTGCGGGCATATGCACGATGTGTCCGGCGCCGGGTGCCAGAGAAGCCAGCTTGTTGGCTCCGGCCAGGGCCCGTTCCGGATTGGCGGAGGCTTCGGTGGCGTGAATGTAATAGTGAATCGCGCCCAGATGATTGGGTTCGCGGCGAATGACTGACTCCAGAGTGGTTACGATTTCGGTTGTGCCCTCCCGCGGCGTGCCGTCGACCAGCCACAGGCCCCAGGGATTCAGGTTCATGCCGGATTCGGCGAACAACGTGGCGGCATCGAGATCATCGGGAAATTTCTTTGACACTTCGCGCATGGCATCGTGATAGGCCTCGGCGGCCTGGCGACGGTCAGCTTTGGGATCGGCGGGGAAGCGCAGCGCCATTGCCTGAATGTAGGCCTGCTCGGCAGGAGAGGCATGGGCCGCGAGATCGACCGCCTCCTGGATGGCGGCGTGCGCCGCCGCGAAACGCTCGTCGCTGGCGGGATCGTTATAGTTGGGTCCGACTGCTTCTGCGACTCCCCAATGGGCCATGGCTAGCTTGGGGTCAAGTGCTGCCGAGCGCTGAAATGAGCGCGCTGCTTCGTCGTGGTTGAAGGCGTAAATCTGACGCAGCCCCTGATCAAAAAATTGCTGGGCCTGCGGGCTGCTGGTCGAGACAGGGTGGTGCAGATTGCCATAGCCGGACATCAAAGTAGCGGGCTTCACTTGCTGGTGCGCGGAATGATCCTGCGCCATTGCCAGGCTGAACATCGCAAAGCCGAGTGAGAGGGCGAGCACGTGTCTCATCTGCGTTACCTCCTGGAAACTTCACGAATGTGAAAAATCGAACGAGAAAGCAGCTTCGAACTGACAGCAGCTTAGTAAAAAAGACCTGCCAGGCGCAACATCGCTGACGCTTGGACGGATGGCGTTTTCAGTACAATCCCATTGACTTCCATGCGCAAGGCCGCTCTCTTCTACAACCCGCTCTCTGGTCGTCGCCGCGAACGACGACTGGCGGATGTTCGAGCGGCATGGGCGGTGCTGCACCAGGCTGGGGTGGAGGCGATCGCCGAGCCCACGCGGGGCCAGGCGGATGCAGGCGAACAGGCACGCCGTGCCATCGCAGATGGCTGTGACACCGTCTTTGCCTGCGGAGGCGACGGTACTGCACATGACGTTCTGCAGGGCATGGTGGGAAGCGATGCCGCCCTGGGGATCATTCCACTGGGCACGGCCAACGCCCTGGCGCATGATCTGCGGCTGCCGCTCTCTGCGGTTGGCGCAGCTCGAGCTCTTCTGACTGCAGAGCCCCGGCGTATTGCTCTGGGCCGTGTGGAATATACCGATCTTGAAGGCAATCGCGAATCCCGATTCTTCACGGTTGCCGCCGGCATCGGCGTGGAT
Source organism: uncultured Terriglobales bacterium (assembly GCA_955652395.1). GTDB lineage: Bacteria > Acidobacteriota > Terriglobia > Terriglobales > Acidobacteriaceae > JAIQFF01. The sequence continues at coordinate 2,467 of CATPBJ010000132.1, forward strand.
GCACATCTGTTCTACAAATTGAACCCTTTGGTCAAGGGCCACCTGGGCATGGCCGCTTACTATGTTAAAGCTACGCGGCTGTGGCTGACTCATCCCATGGAGAAGTTCGCGGTCGAAGTTGATCAGGACGTGGGCAGGAACGACGGGCAAGGTTCCCGGGCGGAGGTTTCTCAGCTGCTCGCAGTTCGTATCCGGAATTTCGGGGGAGTGCTGCGCGAGCTGGCGCCCGGGGCTTCGCTCGATCGCGACGACTTACGCCTCGTCATGTTTCGCACCCGCAGCCGGATAGCGTATCTCAGGTACATTGTACGCGGACTGGTGGGAGCGCAGTGGCGGGTGGCGGGCATCGACCTGGTGCACAGCCTGAAGATCGATTGCCGGCCGCTGGCTGATGCAGCCGCAGATTCCCGCATCTTCGTCGAAGCCGACGGAGAATTACTGGGGACGCTGCCGGCGGAGATCAGCATCGTGCCGAATGCAGTGACGCTGCTGGCGCCGGCGGGTTCGTAGGGACGGGCTCGCCGACTCTCGGTCGGGAGGGCACGGCTTCAGCCGTGCCAGCTAAGTCAGTTCCTAAC
>CATPBJ010000133.1 GCA_955652395.1 uncultured Terriglobales bacterium
CTGATCGCTTTCGTTGAATGAGGCAATCACAGATTCCTGTTCCTGGCGCAACCAGGCATAGCCGACTTGAAGGTCGCCCTTATTCTTCTGCTGACCCAGGCTGACGTCCGCCATATAGGCATGGTTTTGCTTCCCGAGACCCGTGAGCACCTGTCCCGCCGAGCTGAGCGGGTGGTCCGCGGCGCCCAGGTTGTCTTCGAATTCAAGCAGGACGTTGACTGGCCAGCGGTCGTGCCCGGTCTTGATCTGGTTGTTCAGGATGAAATCCGCATAGTTGAATTCTGAACGGAAGTGAGCGACTCCCTTCGCGTCCAAGACCACTGCGTTGGTCATTCCGTTGGGGGCAAAGATGCAATTAGGAAATTTGCTCGCCCCATTTGCGACCGCGCAACCCGGGCCTTCACCCGGAACCGGGAACGGGCCCGCTGGAGTTGCGCCACCTGCTCCGGTGGTCGTGGCCTGCACGGCGAAGGCGCTGGCCGATAGGATCGCGTCCGGGCGGTTCCACTTCATGCTCAGGAAAGACGGAGTCGCGGTCCACGGCCCAAACTGCACCCTGGCCGAGACCTGTCCGCCCAGCGCATAGGAATCTTGTCCGGCGGAGACCTCGTTGAAGAGCATTTCAATACCCTGAATCGTGAAATTCTTCACCAAGGGCGTCTTGAGATCAAAGGAGAACTTCTGGTTGAAGCCTTCGGGATTGAGATCGGGATCGAAGGTAACCGAAGTTCGTTGCCAGGTATAAGCGAACTTGCCGCCGGTGAGGGAAAGCCACCTGTGCGCCAACGGATTGTAGGTAATGTAGCCACGATCCAAACCAATAGTCTTGCGATTGAAGAAATTAGTGAGGGTCTCGTTGGTGGTTGTAGGGTCTCCGAGCGAGCCGGTAGCCAGGGCGATTCCGCCGAAGAAGTCGTCGTTCAGCTTCCCGTCGAAGCCGAAACGCACACGGATGCGGCCACGGTTGCGATTCTGGAAGGCTGGCAGATCCTGGAAGAAGTTCTCACCGCGAACTCGGACATCGCCATTGAAACGGAAGCGGCCCACCAAGCCTTCGAGGGCCGACATACGTTTCTGCTCTTCCTGGGTGCCGACCGCTGTATTGGTCAAGGTGGGCTTCACATCGGCCATGTCGCTGTCCAGTTTGCTGACCGTGTCTTTCTGGCTATTGGCGGCCGTTTCAGCCGAAACGGCCTTGCTCTGAGCGTCGCTGGCGGTGGTCTGAGCCTGTTGCAGCTGCTGCTGGGCCTGCTGCCAGGCCTGATCTTTCTGCTGCACTTCCTGCTTAAGCTGCTCAATCTGTTGCTGCTGGGCAGCGAGGGCATCTTTCAACGATTGGATGTCCTGCAGAGTTACAGCCGGTTGGGCAGGCTTGGCTGCCGCCGCTTTTTTGGCTCTGGGTTTAGCCGCAGTTTGCGCCACCAGCGTTCCGGCCAACAGCGGAACTACGCACCACCTGAGAACGGACTTCATCATTTCTCCTTTTTGCCTCTGGCCTTGGCAGAGGCCCCACAGTATCGAGTTTGTAGCGCAGTCCTACGGGCGTCGCCGGCTACACAGGTTGTAATGCCGCAACAAAACACACCAAGGCTCGAAGCGGAAGCTCAGCTTGCGATCGCCCGGTAATTCTTGAGTACCGTATCTTTTACTTCCGCAGTGTTACGGGATGGTTACAAAATCATGAATATCTAATGAATCGGGCTAATTGCCGGGAATTGAACTCGAGTTAAGGAGTTGAAGGGAAATCACGGTGTCCTTCCATTACCGTTAACAAGCGGGCGGCGTGATCGCGCTTCGTTGCAGGTTTGGGATGTGGCCGGGCCGTGGCCGGCTCTCACGTCGAACTGCCCAGAGGACCACAATCTCCTCGGGCTGGACTCCAAACCAATAACAATTGGTAGCCGTCAGAGAATGCAAGCAGAACGCACGCCACGAAACTAGCAGACGTAACCAAAGCCTTCGCGAGTGATGGGAGCACTGCTTAGCCGGGTAATGATGACGAGGATAACGACGACCCTCACCCACCAAACCGCCTTGCCGGTCCATTCCACATCAATCAGCATACGTCTATCCAGCTGCCGCGGAGGCTGAGCGACAGCGGGCTCGTCAGCTCTTGCGAGACAGTTTGGAATTGTTAAACGACTCTGATGGCTGCGTAAGAGGTCGGTAGTCGGCAGCGAAGCGGGATGGGAATCGTACGTTTTGCAACTTACGTACGCAATCGGCTCACCGCTGAGCTGTGTTCATGATGTCCAGGGGTTGAATACTGCGACGTCCGTAACAGCGACATCCTTCGTGTTGCGGGTCACCAGCGTAAGGTTGTGCTGCATGGCTGTAGCGGCAAGGAGTCCGTCAATTACTGGGAGTGGAGATTTCCCGGCGAGTGCCTTCGCCGCAATCTGTCCCCAGCGGTCGGCGACCGCTTGATCAATCACTAGAATGCGTCCCGCAAAGGGTAGAACGAGGTGGTGGTCTAGCCATGTTTCCAGAGAGACACGGCGAGACGCATCCGAGAGGGACGCGATGCCCTTGCGAATCAGGCCCAAGGTGAGAACACTCAGACAGAGCAGACTCTCATCCGTCGCATCGATCCACCTCGTAACTGTGGGGTCCGGTCTTGGCTTTACCAGTTCGGAGATGACGTTGGTGTCGAGCAGGAATCCGCTCACAGGTTAACCATCCGGCCGTAATCTGGCTTCCGTTCCAGATCGATTGGCACTTTTGCCAAAGGCGATTCGGCAAAGAACTTGGCGAGGCTTCGAGCCTGCTTTGCACGTCCCGTAAGGCGCTCGAACTCCTCAGCGGGTAACATTACAACAGCTTCTCTGTCCTGGCGCGTGATCCACTGAGGTCCCTCGGAGCGGGCACGGCGGAAGACTTCACTGAAGCGAGCCTTGGCAGTTGGGAGCTGCCAACGCGCAGCTGGTTGTTTAGCCGCTGCCTCACCACGGTGTCGTTTCTTGGAAGCTGTTCTTTCTTTTGACATAGCTGGTCAATAGTACTACGTGGGACAAGAATTCTTGCCGTTGCTCGCCGGGAAGAAACTTGAAAAAATTGGTTATTGACTGCAACAGCAGTTGCATATGGCCGTTGTCCAGATTGGCTCCTGCCAATCTGCGCAGATCATCTCCAGGCAATAGCCTCGGGACTTGTCCGTCCCCAACATCAAAGCTGCCGTCTCAATTGGCTGCTCGATCCCACGGTTCCGTCTACCGCCCGGATAGCTCCTTCTCCACCTCCCGCTTGAACTCATCCTTCGGTAGGGAGCGCGCTTTGAGCAGCAGGTTGCACAATCGAACCAGGTCGAAAATCGCGCCAGAGGAGCCGGCGCTGACCACGATTACATTTCTGCCCACGCTCGCGATGCTGGCACGCTGGTAGCGCAAATCTGGCAATCGCTTTCTGAACCAGAGAGACGCTGTTTTCTGCGTCATGTGGACCGAACTGGGAAGTGCATCGCCACCGTGCGGCCCCCGAGATTGCCCAATCCATTGCCGACCAGATTTCCGGCGGACAGATTCAGGTCCATGCCGGACGGATCATGGACTATGCTGAAGACATTCGTGGGGTCAGGGTCACTTACCGTGACCGCAAGAGTGGCAAACCAAACGTTTTGCTGGTAGATCGGGTCATCAATTGCACTGGACCGGAGAGCGATTGCCGTCGCCTAGACCCCTTTATTTCTGCTTTGCTCTCCGAGGGTTGGGCATGGCCCGATCCGCTTTTTTTGGTCTGGATGTCTCCCTTGACGGAGCACTCATCGACCGCGACGGAACTATTTCTCAATCGCTCTTCGCGGTAGGACCAGCTCTTAAAGGCAGCCGGTGGGAGTCGGTTCCCGAACTGCGGGGACAGATCCACAAACTGGTTCAACATTTGGTAAATTTAGCCGCGCAGCCCTCTATTGATTCAGCATTGTCAGAAACCGCCTCCAGTGCGCTGCAGCCAGCGACAACCTGATCATCACTCATGTGCCAACTCTCTTCGATCCCCTGACATGCAATATCTAACAAAGTTGTGAGGCCTGCAAGACTCCTCGCCAAAGTATCAAGTAATTAATCATCTGTTAACAGAACATTCATCTTGCTGTAATAAGTCGCAGGCAGCATTCCTTATACTTTCAGGCTGCGGCACGAGCGCGGGCCATCGACGAAGACAGCAAAGAGGCGTCGCCCAAGCGGAGAGCAAAGCGGATGTGGCTGCAGCGCAGTCGAACAAGGTACAAGAAGACGTCACCTCGCTGCGCAGCAATGTCTTCGATCTCAAACAAAACGCGACCACCACTGCATTGAGCCTGCAGGAAACACAGACGAATGATTCAATCGAGTCTTGAGAGTCCATTGGCGATCCATGCCAAGAGCCGATCACGCCGGGCGAGTCTGGCGGGTGAGGTATGGACCCTTGCTGGAGCGATGCTTATTTTGAGTGACTTGAACGTTTAAGCCCTCTTAAACCAATAGCGAAGGAACTTCAATAGATCGTCTCACTTAACGAATGGAGCGTAGTTCCCATGCCCATGCTAAGACTGAATTCCATCATTGCCATTGTAGTTCCCCTAGCGCTGTCTGCTTGTCTTAGCGGCTGCGGAGGACCGCCACCTGGAACGCCAGCTTCAAGTACCCTGATCACGCCGCCGCCAGGTCCGGTGCCAAATACAGCAACCGCGAGCGGCTACACACTTTCAATCTTTGTCAAGGCACCTACCTCTACAATGAAGCCGGACTCCATCGTTCAGCTAGGTAACAGTGTATATATTGGTTATCAGAACGCAGGGGACGTTAAGGATGGCTCCGTTCCCGGCCTTACGAATACAGTTGTGCAGTATGATTTAAACGCAAATCTCCTAAAACAATTCACAGTTCCGGGACACGTCGATGGCTTGATGGCCCGTGGTGA
>CATPBJ010000134.1 GCA_955652395.1 uncultured Terriglobales bacterium
GGGCGCGGAAGCGCGACCTAACCGTGTGGCTCCCCGTTCCTGGCAGCTTCCGCCCGTGCCGACATTCTCAGATAAAGCATGTAAAAGACGATTCCAAGGTTGATGAGAAGAACGGCCACATGAATCGGAGTCGTCCGGCGCACCACTTCATAGACTTCGAAGGGCACATACAGGGCCCCCGAGATGAGCGCGAACCATTCCGCCCAGGTCCGTTCCAGCCACAGGCCGTAGGCCTCGACGAAGCGGACCACAGAGTAGGCGGCGGCCCCGGCTGCCATCGCCCACAATTTCTTGTCGGTAAGATTGTCTGCTAGGTTCAGGAAGACTTGCGCATAGTGGTGGTGATCGGGATTTACATGCAGGAATCTCAGCACAGCTTCGGCGGCGTCCCAGGTATCTTTATGAACCAATGAGACCGCCCCAAAGCCCAGTAGCAGCACGACCAGGCCCTTGGCCAGCTCCAGCGACGCCACGGCGCGCAATGCGGCCCGGCGGCGATGCCGCTCCGCTGCTTTGGCGTGGGCTACGATGGCTGTGGATACATGGTCCATGAGAAGTCCGCGATTAGATTCCCGGTTGCAGCAGCAGTTGCTCCGCCGGCGAGAAGACTCTGGCACGAATCAACATGGTGCTGATGAGCGAGGTCAACCCCGAAGCCGCGAAAATCATGGCCAGCACTACGAACTGGTAGATGGCTGCGTACACCGGGCGTGCGCCGGAAAGCAGCATTCCTGCCATCAGTCCAGGAATCCATACGATGCCGAGCGAGCGCAGCGAGTCGATTGCCGGAATCAGGCTGGCCTCAAAAGAGGCCTGTACGTAGGGCGAAACGCTCTCCCGAGCTTCCGCCCCCAGCGCCAAGGCTGTCTCAATCTCGCCCACGTGCGCCAGCACATCGGAGCGAAAACGGTTCAGGGCCAGGCCGTTGGTGTTCATGGCATTCGCAATCAACATACTGCCTACGGGGACCAGCGACGTGATCGCCGTATCAATCACTCCCAGCAAAGTCATCAAGGCGATGATGGAACCGGCGCCGGCGGCGATCGCTAAGGCGGAGACGCGAAACGCATCCGGCATGCCCTTGGCACGACGCGCCGAGGTCGCGCCCGCCGCCGCGATCATCCCCACCAGCAAGATGCCGCTCGTCCACCGCGGAGCGCGCAGGAGGATGACGAGGATTGAGCCGACCGCGATGATTTGCACCAATCCACGCACCATCGCGACCAGGGTCTCACCTTCCAGGTGAATCCCGCGCCGACGAGCTAGCACGACTACGGCCAATGCCGCCAACGCGGCAACCAGGGCCTGGGCAAAACCTAATTGTAGTTGCGAGTGCAAAAAGAGTCTAAGCACGCAATGCCTCCCCTACCGGGCCGGCGCGCACAACCCGACCGCGCTCGAGCACGAGCGCCCGCCCGGCGAATCGCAAAGCCTGGGCAACGTCATGAGTGACCATCACGCAGGTCAGTCCCTGATCGCGCACCACTTTATGAATTGCCGACTCGACCTCGAGTTTAGCTACCTCGTCCAGGGCCGAGGTGGGTTCGTCGAGCAGAAGGACGAGGGGCGAATTGGCCAGGGTGCGAGCTACGGAAACACGCTGGGCTTCGCCCCCGGAAAGATTGGCGACGTCGCGCCCGGCGTAGTCTTTGAGGCCAACCTGGGCTAACAGTTCCTCGATGGCCTCGGGCTGCAAGGTCTCACCGCGCTGGGCCGGCCCGAAACGGAGATTCTCAGCCACGGTGCCGGGAAACAAGTACGGGCGTTGCGTCACCAGGCCAAGTTTGCGGCGTAGTTCCCGCGGCTCGATATTGCGATAATCCGTGCCCTCGACAAATAATGTTCCTGACGTAGGCTCGTCGAGACGGTTCAACAGACGCAGCAGCGAGGTCTTGCCTGAGCCGCTGGGGCCAGTGATAGCCAGCACCTCTCCTTTTTGCAATTCGAAGGTCGCATCCTGAATCAGAATTTTGTCGTGGACAGTCCGGCCCAGGCGCTCGGCTCGCAGAAGGACAGAACTGGAGTTGGGGGGAGTGCTCGCCGGTTCGACTTCCCCTTTTACCATATTCATTTCGTCCCCGAGCGACCGTTGCTTTGCATCGTGAAGCGGTCGCAAACCTTTGTCCCAATCCTAGCATCGGCTGATTTTCGGTGGGGACGGTTTCACTTTCCGATGGGCGTGGTGGAATTTCATGAGCGCCGCTTTCATATGCGTGACTAGTGGCCCTTCGACTCCGAGGACCCGCTTCGCGCGCGAAGCGGTCTTCTCTGGTCAGGGTGACAGAGGAAAAGACTACTGGCGCGCGCGCACGCTGGCGCGAAGTTCGTCTGCAATTTCGCGCGCCGCCTTTCGGGCCACCTCTTCCTGGGTGACACCGAATGAGATCGCCCCGACTCGGGCGTGGCCCCCTCCACCGTAGCGTTCGCAAACCTTGGCCAGATTGACGGTCGGCTCGGAGGGCGCCCAGGGATTCGAGCCGACAGATACCTTCACCCGGAAGCTGCTCTTGCTGAGGCCCACGCTGTAAATCGATTCAGGATGAAGATAGTACGGTACGAATTTGTTGTAACCCTCGAGGTCATGGTCCGTGATATCGAAAAAGAGGGTTTGATCTCTGGACTCGATGCGCTCCTTCAACACCGCGATTGAGCGCTGGTGGCGTTCGAGCAAGGGCGGCAGCAGCGGAGCTACGAAAGACTCCTCCAGGATTTCTGCCAATGGCTGTGCGGCCAGCAAAGGGATGAGCCGAGGAATGAAGGTATAGTCCTGCGCGGACTCGATGACCAGAGTCAGCTTCATGGCGGGCGCCTTCATTTCGACCGCAGTTTGGGCGTCGGGATACATCGCGCCATCGACGACGTCGGTCCAGTGCACCAGGTCGGCCACTGGGCTCGGATCAAAACCGAAGCGCTGCTCGGCTACCGTGGCAATAAAGCCGGTGCAGGATTTGAAATCAGGATCGTAGAACTTGCGATTGCTCTGGTCCTGCTCGAAGTGGGTGGCGTCTTCGGGGGTGAGGAACGCGCTCTGGTGATGATCGAACCACCAGGTAATCTTTGGGGAGCTGGAGTACTTGAAATCGACGATGGCGTTTTCATTGCCGTCAAACTGCTTTTCATCGAACAACGCCCCGGCGCGGTGCAGCAGGCCGGAGAAAACGAAAGTGACATCGTTTCTGATCCGCTCCCGGTAAAAGCGGGAGAAGAGGGCGGCGGACGATGCCCCGTCAAAGCATTTGTCGTGATAGAAGACCCGAACTTTCAATCGTTCCCTTCAACGGTCCTGCCTCCCAGGCTGGCAGCGCGAAGCGAGGATGCGAACCAAAAGCTAATTAGGAATGCCATCCCGGAGAAGATCTGTCAAGGGGAGGAACTGAAGCGGTCTCCAACCGAGCGGCGGCGAAGACCGGTAATTCGCGAAGGGCGCCAGCGAGGTACCTCGCCGGACCCACAAACTAGGAGGCGTTGGCCTGTTTCTCAGCCAGGTCACCAATAATTGGCAGCTTGTACATCAATCCCTGATTGGCCTTGATCAAGAGGATGATCCAGAGGATGAACGATCCCAACCATACCACCATGTGGAGAGGGAAAGTGACAAAGATCAACCCCGGAACAAAGCCAATGATGGTGAGACCGATCCAGATGGCAATCATGGCCACGCAAAAGAAGATCATCTGAAAAGCATGGAACCTCACAAAACGGCTCTTGTTATAGGGCTCCATCACCAGGAAAATGATCGCTGGGACGATCGTGATGTAGCACAACATACCGACGACATTATCCTGCATTCCGCCGGTCGTGCCCTGAACAGCCCCCGCGGATGGTGCCGCGGTGCGACTACTACAAGCCGCACACATGGTCGTGCCGTCCGCGATCTGCGTTCCACACCCGCTACAAAAGGCCATTGACTTTCCCTCCCGTGATTGTGCCACTTAGCCCCGAACACCCTCAGCCCGGCCCTACCTGAACCCCGCGAAAGTTATCAGAATCAGCCTTCCAAGGCAAACAGAATCACAACAGCATAACCATAACCCGCAACGTCCTGCGATCGATCTCTGTAGAACCTTCGATATCAACATGATCCAGCCAACCGGAACCAACCCCCGTCCTCGTTGCATGTACGCGCGAGCGTCGACACCCGTACCATCCCGAGCTTGGGAGTCGCGACCGCAAGGAGTCGACAGGGTCCGAGCCAAGTTACAAGTGGAGAGACTGGCTTGTGCCCGCCTCTGCGGCACGAGCGGGGACACTCGCACTTATATTTGACGTGCATTTGTCTTAGGCGACGGCACGCCATAGAATCAGAGGCTCAGCATGGCGACCACTACGACTTCGGTGTCTGCTCCTCGCAGCCGCCACGGCATCGGGCGAGCATTGGCGGTCGTTCTGACCGCTGTCTTGGTGATTGCCCTGGGAGCGCTCGCCTGGTTCTACTCCGTGGCACGCTCTGCCTTGCCCCAGCTGGACGGCACCGTGAGGGTTCCTGGTCTCTCCGCCCGAGTCACGGTGGTCCGCGACGGGCACGGCGTACCGACGATCAATGCGAGCAGCTTCGAGGATCTCTTCTTCGCCCAGGGATTTGTGACCGCGCAAGATCGTTTGTGGCAGATGGACATGATGCGGCGATTTGCGGCGGGCGAAATTTCCGAGATTCTGGGCGGCGATTTTCTCCAGCACGACCGGGAGCAGAGGATTCTGGGGCTCAGAGTGGCCGCGAGGAAGGGGCTTGAGGTTTCCTCAGAGCAAAATCACGCTCACTTCGAGGCCTATGCGCGTGGCGTGAACGCATATATCGAATCTCATCGCGAATGGCTGCCGATCGAGTTTCGCATCCTGCACTATTTTCCGCGTCCCTGGGCGCCGGAGGACTCAACCTTGATCGCGGCCCAGATGGTGAAGGACCTGAACCATTATCCGTATCGAGACGCGCTTGACCGTGAGAAGATTCTGGCCAAGCTGGGACCGGAACTGACTGCCGATTTGTACGTCAACTCCTCCTGGCACGACCGTCCGCCAACCGCCACACGCCCCAGCCTCAATCAGAAACTCTATCAGGATACAGACGACGAAAACCCTCAGCACCCGGTGGGCAGCTCCGTGGCAGGGGTGGCGGTCGGGGCGGGGTTTGAGAATCTGGCGAGTGCAGGGGAATCGGATTCAGACGCACGCATGGTGGTCGGCTCGAACAACTGGGTGGTTTCCGGCGCACACACAGTTTCGGGCAAGCCGTTGCTCTCGAATGATATGCACCTGAGGCACCAGATGCCCAACCTATGGTACGAAGCCCACCTTCGCTGCGGGAACTTCGACGCCGCCGGAGTCACTTTGCCCGGCCTGCCTTACGTGATCGTCGGACACAATCAGCACATCGCCTGGGGCTTCACCAATGTCGGCCCTACGGTGGAAGACGTTTACATCGAGACCTTCAACCCCGACGGTCAATACCTGACGCCCGAGGGATGGAAGGCGCCTGAGCACCGGCGTGAAGTCATCCACGTGAAGGGCAAGCCGGATGGGGTAGTGGATGTGGCGCTCACCCGCCATGGCCCGATCATCACTGACTTGGTTCCGGGCGAAACTCGCGAGCTGGCGTTGCGCTGGACACTGTACGACGGTACTCACGACCCTTTTTTTGAAGTGGATTCGGCACAGAACTGGGAGCAGTTCCGCAGCGCTTTCTCGGCGTTTGACGCCCCCGGACAGAACGTGGTGTTCGCCGATGTGGATGGCAATATCGGTTACCA
>CATPBJ010000135.1 GCA_955652395.1 uncultured Terriglobales bacterium
AGCGCTCGCGCGCCAGCGATTCGTTCCGACACCGCCAAGAACTTGAAGCCCTTCTTTGCCGTCGCGACCGTTGGCACCACCTCCAGCACGGCTGTCGATCCGGTTGATGATATCGCCATTATTTGCCACGAGAACGGTCTGCGGCTTCACGTTGACGGCGCGTACGGAGCATCTTTTGGGGTTGTTCCGGAGTGCCGTCATTTCTTAGACGGAGTGAAACAGGCTGACTCCTTTGTAGTCAACCCTCACAAAATAATGCTGGTCCCTCGGGACTGCAGTTTGTAATACACCGCGCACCCGACCGTGCTGCGGAGTGCGTTTTCACTAGAAGCCGAGTACCTGAAGACGGATGCTGTCGACACGGTCGACTTTATGGACTACGGCCTTGCCTTAGGGCGACGGTTCCGCGCCCTCAAGCTCTGGTTTGTCATGCGGTATTTTGGCCGCGATGGACTAGTCGCCATTCTCCGCGAGAATCTGAGGATGGCTGCTTGGCTGGGCGAGCGAATTGGTGCGGACGCGCGGTTCGAATTGGTTGCGCCTGGAGCAATGGGTTTGGTCTGCTTCCGATTACGCCCGGGAGATGCCGCCACAAAGGAGTTGATGCGCCGGATCAATAGTTCTGGCGATTTCTGCGTGTCTCACACTGTGCTAGAAGGCCACTTCACCATTCGCACGGCGATTGGAAACATCCGAACCCAGCAACGAGATATCGAGGAACTGTGGATTGCAATTACGGGAGTCCGTGAGCAATCTCTAACGGACTGCAGCCGAGACAGACGGAATCCAGGACGCAAAGTCGACAGACCAACGAATGTGATCATTCTTGACGCCTTGGCCATTATTCCCGAGTGACGGGCCACTCCGAACGGGAGATTCATGAAATAGCTTCTGGCGTGCCGCCGGCAACGTGGAACGGCGTGCTGCCGGCGCTACGGGTTTCTGCTGGCGCAGGTCGGAAAGCTGGGCATGCTGCATCGAAGGGTCTCTATTGCCTGGCGATGCACTTGGCGACGATGAGAGTGATATCGTCATGCTGTTCGCCGGGACTGAACTGGCGAACCGCATCCACGAGCGCCGCCAGCAAGTCGCGCGACGACAATTCACGATGCCGCCGGAATGTTTCGGTCAAGCGCTGTTCCCCAAATTCTTCCCCCGCTGAGTCGAAGGACTCCGTGACGCCGTCGGTGTAGAGGGCGATCGAGTCCCCGTAGAGGAGTTGGCATTCCCCGATGGAGCAATCCCACTCCTTGAAGAGTCCCAGAACGGTACAGGTGGAGTCCAACCGTTCCACCGTATCATCGCCGCGCAGTAAAAGCCCGGAGAGATGTCCGCAGTTGACGTAGCGCATCCGTTGCGTCTGGTCGTCATATTCGGCAAAGAAGAGCGTGGCGTAGGAGCTGTCCGCGGTATTTTCAAAAAACAGCTGGTTGACCGCCCGCAACAGTTTCTGTGGGTCCTCTAAAGCGATGATGCGTTGGCTGCGCAAATTAGCCTGCAGGTTCGCCATCAAGAGCGCACCGGCGATTCCTTTTCCGGAAATGTCGCCCAGCACGAGCCCGACCCGTTCCTGACCTAGATTGAGGAAATCATAGTAATCGCCACCGACCTGACGAGCCTGAATACAGACACCCGCGTAGTCAAGTGTTCTCAGGGGCGGAAAGGTCTGTGGAAAGAGTCTGGCCTGCACCTGCTTAGCAATCTCCAGTTCGTGAGCGGCGCGGCGTTCAGATTCCAGTTTCGCTGCTGCCGCGCGCCGCTGTGTCTCCACCGCCTGGGTCATTTCGTCGAAGCTCACCAGGGCGAAGGAATTCCTGTCAATGTCCTCAAAGCGGGTGAACACTCCGCCCCAAACCGGTGTCTTCTTACCCAGCAGCAGCGAAGGAGCACCTTCCGGGCCGTCCACCGCCTGCTGCTGATACTTGACACGCCTGAGCCGCGGAACATGACGAAAGCGAACTCCGCGCCGTCTCCACTGGCTGTACGTAGCCCCGACATCTTCGGCCACAAAAGCAACCGGAGTGGGTTGGCCGATCAGCTTGTACTCATCCGAGTCGGGCTCAGGCGCGATCAGGGTAAGCACCGCGGTGCCGTTCGGAGGCGCAACGCCCACCCAGCGCTGTCCGGATTGAAGGCGTACGTCGAAGGCCAGATTGAATCCGAGCTGATCCACGAAGAACCGCAGGCTTCGGTCCTGATCGCGGACAAAAACGTTGACCGCGTAGAGGCCGAGGTAGGAGTTGTCCCGATCTGATGGTAGCTCGGCCACGGCGGTTATTATAAGACTTCAGAATCTTGCGATCAGCCCAGGTCGGGCGATGCTCTATGGCTTTCTCGCGCTCAGGTTCAACCGCCAATAGTCCAGCAGGAACGGGGGATCATCCACCGCGGCTTGATCGGCGAGTTGCGACACGAATTGAGCTTGCAGGTCGGGGTCGGGCAGACGATCGAGGTGAGCGCGCACTATGACCGTTCTCACGAACTCCATGTAGTGCTGGCGATCGTCCATGACTGTGGGCGCTGGTTCAAGACCGGTCTGGATGTCGACGAAGCCTGCGCACTGCAGAGTTTCGACAGCGCCTTCGGCATCTTGGAAAAACCAGGGCGACGGGAAGCTTGCCAGAAAAGGGGCGTACTTTGGGGAGCCGGCGATGGTAGCCATCCGTTCTAGCAGGCGAGCGATATTCGGGCCTCCACCACACTGCGCCTGTAGCCAGCCTCGGGGGCGGAGGGCGCGATACAGTCCGCGGAACAGCCGGTCGTGATCGAGGACCCAATGGAAGGCCGCGGTGCTGACGATGCCGTCGAAAGCGTTCTCGAAAGGGAGGTCTTGCAGATCAGCAGCTAAAACCTGCGCGCGTGGGCCGAATTGAGGTTGCAGGTATTCGCGGGCGGATCGCAGCATGTTCTGCGAAAGATCAAGCGCGACGACGCGGCCGTTGGGCAGGGCCTGGAGCAAATCGGCGGTGAGGCGGCCGGTGCCGCAGCCCGCATCGAGTATCGACTCGTCGCCCCGCAGGCTCAACCGGGCGATCACCTTTTTCCCCCAACTGACCTGCGGCCTGGACAGACGATGGTATTCGGAAGAGTTCCACTCGCGGGTTTGGGATGGGGATTGAACCACGGATATCCTCGAGGCGTTCCCTTAGATTGAGGCCATGGCTTGATCGAGATCGTCCATGATGTCTTCCACATCTTCGATTCCTACGGAAATGCGGACCAGGCCGTCCGTAATTCCGATTTCTCGTCTTCCTTTTTCGCCCAGCGCAGCGTGGGTCATGGTAGCGGGATGCGAGATCAGTGTCTCGACTCCGCCCAGGGATTCCGCCAGCGAGCACACGCGCACTCTCTGCAGCATTTTTTTGGCATTCGAGAGCGATCCGGTCTCGAAGGTGATCATCGACCCAAAACCGGTCATTTGTTGCTTCGCCAGGCTGTGTTGTGGATGTTCCGGAAGACCGGGGTAGAAGACTTTTTTAACCTTCTTATGGTCGGCCAGGAACTCGGCTACAACCCTGCCGCTGCGATCGTGCTGCTCCATGCGCACGGCCAGGGTTTTTACCCCTCGCAGGACAAGCCAGCATTCGAAAGGCGAAAGAATCGCTCCTGCAGCCTTTTGCACGAAAGCCAGCTTGTCAGCCTGCTCCCTGGTTGTGCAAACTACAACCCCGCCGAGGCCATCGCTGTGGCCATTCAGGAATTTCGTGGTGGAGTGCACCACCATATCGGCTCCGAGGGCAACTGGTTGCTGGAAGTAAGGCGACATGAAAGTGTTGTCCACGACTAGTTCCGCTTTCTTGCGGCGGCATATCTGGCTGATGGCTTCAATGTCGCTAAGCGACATCAGAGGATTCGTAGGCGTCTCGATATACACCATGCGCGTATTTTTGCGAATAGCCCGCTCGACATTCTTCGCGTCCGAAGTCTTCACGTAGGTAAATTCCATGCCAAAATTTGCCAGGACCTGGTTGAACAGGCGGGGCACTCCCCCATAAAGATCATTGCCGCAGACGACGTGATCGCCGGACTTGTACATGGTGCAAATGGCGTTGATCGCGGCCATTCCGCTGGCGAATACGCGAGCGGCGATTCCGCCCTCGAGGGCCGCCAGATTCTCTTCCAGGCGGGTGCGCGTGGGGTTGGAAACACGAGCATATTCGTAGCCTTTGTTCTTGCCCAGTTCCTGCTGCACGTAGGTGGACGTAGGGTAGATGGGGACGGTTACCGCGCCGGTTTCAGGATCGGGTTCCTGTCCCGAGTGAATGGCGCGTGTAGCAAAACCGGGTTGCTTTTTGTTCGGCATGATTGACAAAAGGTTTTCGGATTCCAGCCATCAGATCTCTTCTCCGTTGCCAGTTGCCCGCTCTTGGCTGACAGCTGATGGCTGATGGCTGAAAGCTGACGGCTGATTTCTCAAACTCCGCCTTCAAAGATTTTCTTCGACAGATATCGTTCGGCAGAATCCGGGATCATGGTGACGACCCGCTTTCCGGCTCCTAGCCAGCCCGCGACGCGCACGGCAGCCACCACATTCGCTCCCCCGCTAGAACCGGACAACACGCCCTCCCGCGCCGCCAGTTCTTTTACCATGGCGAAGGCGTCGGCATCGGTGACCATCAGCACCTGGTCGCATACTGAACGATCAAAATTTCCCGGGATAAAGCTGGCCCCGATGCCCTCCACCTTGTGGGGCCCGGGCTTGCCACCACCCAGAATCGAGCCTTGCGTCTCCACCGCATAGGCCAGCACATTGGGCAGTCGTTCCTTCATGAAGCGCGCCACGCCAGTAAAAGTACCAGCGGTTCCGGCCCCGATGACCAGCGCATCGATACGACCTTCCATCTGCTCGAAAATCTCTGGGGCGGTGGTTTCGTAGTGATAGGCGGGGTTGGCGGGATTCTCGAACTGGCCAGCCATGAATGCGCCCGCTGTTGTCGCCACGAATTCATTGGCCCGGCGGATTGCGCCGGGCATACCCTCAGCGTCCGGAGTGCGCGTTACCACAGCCCCTAGCGCGCGCATGATGGCTACTTTTTCTTCGGAGAAGCGCTCAGGAACGAACAAGGCGACTTTGTACCCGCGCTGGACCCCGATCAGCGCCAGGCCGATACCAGTGTTGCCGGCGGTAGCTTCGACAATTGTGCCTCCGGGCCTGAGTTGACCGTCGGCTTCGGCGCGCAGAATGATTCCGTTGGCGGCTCGATCTTTTACGCTGCCGCCGGGATTCAAGTATTCCAGCTTTGCGTAGATACCCGCCGCATCGTCCGGAACCAGCTTCTTCAATTGCAGGATGGGAGTATCGCCGACGAGCTGGGAAATGTCGTCGGTCACGCGCAGGCCCCTGCCTTCGATGCTGTTTGTCTGCACCCTACAGGTTACGGAAGCAAGAGCAGAGCGTCAATTGGAACATAGCCCTCATGTCAAGCGTCATTAGAAATGTCCCCATCCTTAGATCATTAGAAATGTCCCCTTTTTTTAGTGACCTGTCCTTCGGCAGAAGTTCTGTCGTCGAACCAGTTGGCACAGTGTGAGCC
>CATPBJ010000136.1 GCA_955652395.1 uncultured Terriglobales bacterium
CGTGACGCTTAGAATCTGTAGGGTTTGGTAAAGACTGGCCTCCAGACCCAACCGCTTGCGTACGATCGCCACCAACACATAAACCGACACTGCGATCCAGATCTGGGTCTTCACGGCATTCTCGCTGGTGCCGTAGAAGGCTGTACCTTAAGTGCTCTCACTTAGAACGAAAGAGGATACGGATGCGCAAGTACGCTACTAGACTTAGGCTTCTCGGGGCTCGTCGCCTTTTAAGGCCTACACCCGTCTCAGCGGTGTTGATGATCTTGGCGAGCACTGCCTTTCTCTTCGCACAGACCATCAGACAGCGGTCGCATGATGTTAAGAATGGCGAGCGCATTTACAAGTCCGGGTGCATTACCTGTCATGGCGCCAGCGGTACGGGCGCACCGCAGACGCTGACCGAGTTCAAGCGTCCTGACACTTTCCCTGATTTCACCCGTTGCGGTCAGACCACACCCGAGCCCAACTCGGCGTGGAAAGATGTGATCGTCCATGGCGGGCCTTCGCGCGGCTTCTCGGAAATCATGCCCGCCTTCGGTGAATTGCTCACGTCGGACCAGATCGACGACGTGATCGCATACCTGCGCAGTCTTTGCCGCAACAACCACTGGGCTCGTGGCGAACTTAACCTGCCCCGTGCACTGATCACGGAAAAGGCATTTCCGGAGGATGAGGAAGTGATCTCAACTGCCATCAACACCCGCGGCGCTCCCGGAAACACCACGGACATCATTCACGAACAGCGCTTCGGCGTACACAACCAGATCGAGGTGGATGTTCCGATCCAGTTCCAGGACCAGTCGCACACCTGGTACGGCGGCGTGGGAGACGCAACGCTGGGAGTTAAACGCGAGATGTTTTCGAGCCTGCGCACCGGATCGATCCTGAGTCTGTTTGGCGGAGTGATCGTGCCCAGTGGCAACAGGAGCCGCGGATTCGGCACGGGCACTACAACATTCGAGACTTTCGCAGCCTTTGACCAACTGTTCCCCACCAACACATTTGTGCAGTTGCAGGTTGGAGCAGACTTGCCGCGGCACACCGACATCGCGCCACAAACGGTTTATTGGCGCGCCGCTCTGGGTCAGAGCTTCGCAGGCGACCATGGCCTCGGCCGCTTATGGTCGCCGATGGTGGAGTTCGTTGCAGATCGCGATCTTGTCGACGGAGCCAGGACAAACTGGAATGTTGTGCCTGAGATGCAAGTGACCATCAGCCGTAGGCAACATATTCGCGCAAATCTCGGTTTCAGCCAGCCATTCACCAACACGCGAGGCCGGCAGAGCCAGGTAGTCTTCTATGTGCTCTGGGACTGGGCCGATGGAAAGCTGACGAGGGGCTGGTGATGCAGAAGATTCTTTGGGGCTTCATCGCAGTTCTGACGTTCTTCGCTCCGACCTTGATGCGCGCCGGCGATGCGCATTCATCTTTGAAGCCGGCCTTTCAGACCTCAGACCGTTGCGTTGCGTGTCACAACGGTATGAAGACGAAAGCTGGCGAAGACTTCTCCATCGGTATCGATTGGCGGGCAAGCATCATGGCGAACTCGTCGCGGGATCCGTACTGGCAAGGGAGCGTCCGGCGGGAGACGATTGACCATCCGACCGCAAGCGCTGACATTCAGGACGAGTGCTCGCATTGCCACATGCCGATGGGATACCACGAAGCGCACGGGCAAGGAAAAAAGTCGGAGGTCTTCTCCCACCTTCCCTTCGATTCCGATAACAAGGCCGATGCCGCAGCCGAGGACGGCGTCTCTTGCTCGATATGTCATCAGATCTCCGGAAAAAATCTTGGCACTCGTGCCAGCTTCGTCGGGAATTTCGTAGTTGATCCGCCTGAAGCGCCCAACCAGCGTGCGGAACATGGGCCATATGTCATCGATGCCGGCCACCAGCGTTTGATGCAGAGCTCTACTGGCGGCTTTGTTCCTGGCCAGGGCATGCAGATTCGCGATTCAGCCCTGTGCGCGACTTGCCACACCCTATATACGACTGCTCTGGGCAAGGATGGCAAACCCGTGGGTTCATTACCTGAGCAGGTGCCTTACCAGGAGTGGCAACACAGTGCGTATGCCGGAAAGACTAGTTGCCAGACTTGCCACATGCCAGAAGTCGCAACCGAAACTCCAGTGACCGCCCTCTTCGGAATTCCCCGCGAGGGCGCAAGGCACCACTCTTTCGTTGGGGCAAACTTCTTCATGCAGCGAATGCTTAGCAACTATCGCCATGACCTGAGCGTAACCGCGTTGCCCGAGGAACTCAACGCCGCCGCAGAGAGCACTGTGAACTTCCTCCAGTCGCAAAGCGCACGTGTGAGCATTCGGAAGGTGGAAGCGGGTGAGGGAAAGCTCCACGTCGATGTGCTGGTTGAGAACCTCACTGGACACAAGCTGCCGACGGCCTATCCTTCACGGCGGGCATGGCTACATGTTGTGATCCGAGATCGCAACGGTCGAACCGTGTTCGAATCCGGTGTGCTGAATCCCGATGGGTCCATTCAGGGAAACATCAACGACGCTGATCCAACACGCTTTGAACCACATCATCGCGAGATCACCAGCAGCGATCAGGTAGAGATATACGAGACCATTCTGAAGGACACCGAGGGCCACATCACCACCGGACTGATCGCTGCTGTCGGGTACCTCAAGGACAACCGCCTTCTGCCCGACGGCTTCGACAAGAGTTCAGCGGTGAAGGACATTGAGGTCGTGGGAGATGCCGCCCAAGATCCTAGCTTCACCGACAAGGGCAGCGGGGTGCGATATTCAGCGGCAGTGGATCCATCATCGGGTCCGTTTCATATCGAGGCTGAGCTCTGGTACGAGCCCATAGGATTCCGCTGGGCGCACAACCTGAGCGCATATAACTCAATGGAGCCTCAGCGGCTGGTGAGCTACTACGAGTCACTGGCCTCAGGCGCAGCGGTGATCTTGGGAAAGACGGAGGCAACGAAATAGCCGACAACTCAGATCTTCAAGTATCTGCTGGGGGCAGATGCTGAGCTTGGGTTGAAGAGACCACACAAAGATGATCATTGCCTAACAGGAGACGACACCCTTGCGAGACTTTGACAGCTTGTCGCAAAAAGAACTCCTTGCGTTGGCGATTTCGCTGGAGGAAGAGGACGAACGTATTTACTCGGACTTCGGCGAGAGCCTGCGGGAAAACTTTCCCGGCACGGCGCAGGTATTTGAAGAGATGCGCCAGGAAGAAATCGGGCATCGCCGCCGGCCGATCGAGTTGTACAAGCAGAAGTTCGGCGAGCACATCCCGCTGATCCGCCGCCAGGATGTGCGTGGATTTGTGCAGCGCAAGCCCATCTGGCTTAACACCCCGTTACGGCTGGAGCAGATCCGCGCCCAGGTCAGCGCCATGGAAGTGGAGACGCGGAGCTTCTACGAGCAACCGCGGCACGCACCCAGGATGCGAGCATCCGGCAATTGCTCGACGATCTGGCAGCGGAAGAGGCCACTCATGTCGAGCGCGCCGCCGAACTGGAGAAAACCGAACTCAAACCCGAGGTCCGCGAGGAAGAGGAGAAAGCCAAGCGGCGGCTGTTCGTGTTACAGATTGTGCAGCCGGGTCTCGCGGGCTTGATGGATGGCTCGGTCTCCACGTTGGCGCCGGTTTTTGCGGCCGCCTTTGCCACCAAGAACACTTGGGATGCTTTTGCCGTTGGCCTGGCTGCGTCGCTGGGGGCTGGCATCAGCATGGGCTTCGCCGAGGCGCTCTCCGATGACGGCAGCCTTACCGGACGTGGTACTCCGTGGATTCGTGGCCTGATAACCGGAGCGATGACAGCGCTGCGGGGCATCGGCCGCACGCTTCCGTACCTCATCCACAATTTCAATGTCGCAACGACGGTGGCGATTTTCGTCGTCCTTGTCGAGCTGGCAATCATTACATGGGCGCGTCATCGCTTCATGGACACGCCGCCTCTTTCGGCCGCCATGCAAGTGGCATTGGGCGGCGCGCTGGTATTCGCCACCGGAATCCTGATTGGGAATTCCTAGCTGTGCTCGATCGACGAGTTGTCTCTTTCGCCTTACTCCTTGTGACCACGACCAGCCTGTTTTGCACGCGACTGGGAGCCTCGATGTGCTGGTCGAGAACCTCACCGGACACAAGCTGCCGACGGCGTATCCTTCACGGCGGGCATGGCTGCACGTTGTGACCCGGGATCGAGATGGCAAACCCGTGTTCGAATCCGGGGCGCTGAATCCCGACGGGTCGATCAAGGGAAATATCAACGACGCCGATCCACGCGCTTTTTACCACATTATCGCGAGATCACCAGCAGCGATCAGGTAGAGATTTACGAGACCATTCTGAAGGACCCTGAGGGCCACGTCACCACCGGACTGATCGCTGCTGTTGTGTACCTCAAGGACAACCGCCTTCTGCCCGACGGCTTCGACAAGAGGTCAGCGGTGAAGGACATTGAGGTCGTGGGAGATGCCGCCCAGGACCTAACTCCACCGACAAGGACAGCGTGGTGCGATATTCAGCGGCAGTGGATCCATCACCGGGTCCGTTTCACATCGAAGCTGAGCTCTGGTACGAGCCTACAGCTGGATGTCCCAAGTCTCGCAATTTTCTCCAACAGATACCTTCGCTTTCCGGTGTTTCATAAGACTGCCGCAATGGGGACACTGTTTGGGTCCAGCTGCGCTGAATGACTTTCTGATGGATTGTGGAACTGGCCCAGTCTGCTGAGGCTCAAGGGTCGCTTTGTGCATGTCCGCACCTCGTGGAGACATAACGTAAGTACAAAGTAGCTGTGCATCACGCGGGGTTCAATACCGCAAATCGGGTAGGGGAGAGTCCTCGCTTGCGATATTTCGTGGTCGGGTGTTTTCAACATCTCTGCCAACATCTCTCCATGTTTCTGCATCTCCGTACCGGCGAAACTATCGTCTGGAGAGACACATGAGATTCAGAAAGCGAGAACCACTTTTTAGCGTCCTGCTTGATACCGGACTTCATCTGCTTGATTCCTTGCGTGAGCGCCTGCCGGACAATGTGGACGACATCAAGGACAGAGTCAGGGATACGTATGACACCGCGTCAGGCCGCGTCAGTCGTGCCACCAGCGCTCTTCGTGGCGAAGAAGATTCCCAAGTACTCGGCAAAGTCGGTGCTCTGCTGATCGGAGTTGGGATCGGCGTAGGGATTGGCCTGCTAATAGCACCAGCCAGCGGAGAGGAAACTCGGTCCGAAATCACCGACAAGGTGTCAGACTTCAGCGACAAAGTCCGTGAGCGCGCCGGGAAGAAGCCGCAGGGCGCAACCGGTACTTACGGAGAATAAGAGCGGGCCGCATGGGTGGAGGGTACTGTCTTCAACTTGGGAATCGAGAGTGTCAGCTGCATTCGTCAAAATCCTGCGGCTTGGCGCAGTGGACCCGATCACCCTATTCCTCACTATATGCAATCCGCCGCTATTGCCGAGAAAATCAAAACGTTGAGCGATGAGATCGAGGCGATTAAACAGGAAATCCGAGAATACCGAAAGGTCAAGCACCCCGGCTATCCGGCTCAAAAAATCTACGAAGATCGCCGCATCCGGCTCGTGCAGATTCAGCAGGAGATCAAGGCGCTGCTGAAAGGACAATAAAACCAAATCTTGATGTCGCGGAGCGCAACTCTGCCGCAGCAGTCAAGAAGTCGGTGGCGCAAAAAAGCCGAACTTGGGGAGAGTTCGGCTTGACAATGTGCGGTCAGGTTCAAAGAGATGCGGTCGTGAGAGTCCGAACGTCGAATTTCGACATTAACCCATGACCGCTTTTGGGGCCTTACGTGTTTAAACCGTACCCGTTTTGCGACCTCAACACTGTTCAATTTTATACATTCTAGGAAAACAAGACTGAGCTAGTCTCTTTGTGAGCAGACCTGGGGGGAGGGTTGTTCGACGAGCGTCCCTGAAGTCTGGGGCGCTTTTGTCTGTCCTATCACCTCCGCAGTCCAGCCGCTCAAATCGACTTGACCCTCCCAACCAATCTGGAGCGTTAGGCTGCAACGGTAAAAAGGCTTGCCAGTGAGAACGCCGGCAAGGTCGTCATCACATCTAAGCAGCTTCTCGGAAAAGCGAGCGGACATACGTTTTCAGGACCGTCTCCATACTCTTCTTGGATTCCTCGAAATTACGCACGCGCACCGAAGGGTCTAGCTAGTTTCTGTCGCGAAACGCGTGTTCTACGGCGAGAAATCATATTCTACAGGGGAATTCAGAGCTTTTGAGGACCTGAGTTGGCTGCGCGCAGAAGTGCAGAAATCGTTACAGCTGTCGGGTGGAGACATTTAAGTGGGAGATTGTTCTTGTGGAGAAGAACCGAGCTACGCCCCTGGGAGGAAGATGAAAAAATGTTGAGGTGAGAGTTACGCTGTAGGCCGTTTGCGAGACGATGATTTGATCATCAGGGCGGCGATCCTCATCAGATTATTCGCAAGCACGGCGGCGCCTACCAATAACTCGAAGCGCTTGCGCCCCTGGGCGAGACAGCGCTTCATACCGCGGCCGCGGAACAGCACGGAGATGCGTCCTTCGACGCCGGCGCGGAAGCGCTGTCCCTTTTTGAACGCTGGAC
>CATPBJ010000137.1 GCA_955652395.1 uncultured Terriglobales bacterium
AGCCAAGCGTGGCGTCCGCGTCGAATCAAGGGGCGTCACGTGCTGGGGTAAAACGGGAGAAGGCTCCGCTCCCGGCGTCTCTTCTGGGAACGTTCCTCGTTGTCGCGTCTGCGGGAAAGCGGAGTCGTTGCAGTTCGCCTGGTTCCCCTGATTTCCTTGATCGCAAGCCGTCCGTTCTACCGCCCGCTGTCGCTGGGATTGATTCTTGTCGTCTTCTTGAGGCGTCAGCGACTCGGCATCTTCGCGTTCCTCGCGTGCCGTCAGACGGCGGGCGCGTTCTTTCAGGACGAGATCTTGTTGCTTTGCGATCTCCGAATCCGGATTGACGCTAGGCAGTAAGTAGCCATAACGCTGCACCATCCGCGTAGCCACGGAGCGGAATTCCACATCGTGATCGAGCCGGTCAAAGATGGCCTGATCGGTCAGCAGAGAGTCGTCTACAACCTGTCCGTTATCGGTCGCCTCTTTGGCCACCCACGTCTTCAATTCGACAAGGATACCGGCATCTCTTGCCAGCACGCTTTGGATTTGGGCCGAAGACGCAGCCACGCGTCTCATGTTTTCCTTGGCCAGATCGGACGCTTCCACCGTTCGCCCGGACGTCACCGCGCTGCGCGGTTCGGCTCGCCGGTCGTTTTCTTGTTCTCGTTGAGCCCGTGCGGCCGGCCAAGGCATGAACGCGACCAATATCGTGAGCACCCAGAATCTGCCGTAGTGAAGCATGGTCAAGCCTCCGTTCAGTTCAGAATCCTTGCGTTTTCCGACGTTTTCGGCTCGAAGTCCACGCCCACGCCTTCGGCTACGCCACGCACGGCGCTGAGGAAGCCCGCTTCGGAAGGCTCGATGTCGTCGGAGTGAATGTCCAGTGAGGCCCAGTAGCAGACACCGTAATTCTGGTAGGGAGCCACCGCGATAATACGCAGGTTGGGATGCTCTAACAGCAGCGTGTCACACAAAGCGGGTCGTTTTCCCGGACCGTCGACTGCGATCACCAGGAGGTCGGGCAACGTCTTACTCACGGACTCGGGAATATCGGCGTCATTCGAGACTTCTCCGACGACTTGGATCCAAGGTTGATCCGAAAGAGCACCCAGAAGCGCCTCTCGCATGAGCCTGGGCCGATTAGCCACGAGAATGCGAATCGCCTTGTTCATCGCCATCTCCTGTCGGACCGCTAAGTATCGAACGGTCGGCGTTAAAGTCTAAGGCCCAATGAAGGGTGGATTTCGGACTAGCCGGAGGATGCTGTGCCTACCCAGACGTGAAACGTTGAGCTGCCAAGGTGGACTAAGTATCGGAGCCCAACGGGCTAGGGCGGAGTAGTGCTGACCAACCCGAACTGTAGTCCTCAGCATCTACTGATTTATCCGGAATGGCAGGGGCGGTTGAGAGAGAAATCGGTTGCCCAACGGCGCAGATGGCATGGTCGTTTTGCGCACAAATTGGAAGTCGATCCGACCGGTTGGAAGCTTTATTTTATTGACAGAAAACGCACTTACCTCATAAGATTTGGGAACCAACTAATCGTCTTCGGCGTGGTGGTGCAGCATTTTAACCTTCCTGACATGCAGTCGGGTCTGAGGGTGAACTCACCAGTGGTGCAGACCAGCAATGAAGCATCTTCGTTAAGATTGAACGTTTATCTACTCGCCGAGAATCGCCTGCTTAGAGAAACGCTCGCGCGTTTGCTGCAGAAGCGCGGAGGCGTGTCCATTGGGGGGGTAAGCCGCTACACCGAATCAGCCGTGGAAGACATTCTTGCCTCTCGCTGTGCCATCCTGCTGATGGACTCCATGGCCATCGCGGAGGACATGAGTTTGCTCGCCGACCTCTCCGAGAAAGCTTCAGAAATCAAGGTTGTACTGTTCGGAATGGACGACGACTCAGATTTGTTTCTGAAGTCGGCATACTTTGGGGTAAGTGGCTACGTGCTAAAGGAAGCTTCTGCTTCAGAGATTATCGCTGCCGTGCGGGCGGTCGCACAGGGAGACGCCGCCTGGCCGCCGCGGCTGTGCATGGATCTGGTCCGGCACTTGTCTCACGAATATCGCATGCGGGCTAAGCTCCGGGTTTCGCCGGAAAGCGTCAAGTATTGTCTGACTGCGCGGCAACTCGAACTCATGCGTCTGGTTGAAAGAGGCCTGACCAACAAGGAGATCGCGGTCAACTTGAATCTGTCCGAGTTTACCGTGAAAAACCACATTAGGCGCGTCATGAAAGAGGTGGAGGCAGACGATCGCCACGAAGCTGTGGATGCTATTCGCGCCAGCGGACTCCTCCCTGTTGCGTCCCCTCTACGCTCCTCCTGATGGTTGTAGGTTTTCTCCTCTAGCTCTCTCTGCTGGAGTAGCTGCCGCAGTTTCTACTCCACTCGCGCCGCGATGTTGTTCGTGCACGGCTCGCAGGATCACAGTGAGGCCCTTGACTGCTACAGGATACTGTGCCTGGCTGCCAAGCAACGTAGCCCGCCCCGGCTCAGGCTGCGCTGGCGGTGCCGGCGGGCTGAGGCCGCATCTGTTCCAACATCTTCTCTTTCATTTCTTTCGACGTGGGTTCAGCCTTGTGAGTACCTATCATCCATGCATATCCATCTGGATCGATGATGTTGCCGCACCGATCGCCCCAAAACATCTCCATCACCGGTCCTTGGCCCGTGGCTCCGAGGCTCAGGGCCTTTGAGACGACTTTGTCTACGTTTTCGACGTACAGAAAGAGACTGGCTGGCGAAGCGCCAACGTTCTTGGCAGTGCGCTTGCCCCACGCAGGGTTTTCCGGACCGAGCATCAGCGTCGTGCCGCGTAATGTCAGCTCGGCATGAATAGGCTTTCCGTCGGGGCCCTTCATAATCCCGCGCTTGGAAAAACCAAGAGCCTTTTGATAAAAGCTGACGGCAGTCGGTATGTCGGAGACGGTGAGCATGGCCGATATAGCGCCATAGTGCTTCTTGTTGAGTGGATCAATTTTCTTCTTAGCCATTAGTGCTCCTCTCTTGCGGCCAACATTCTAACGAATACCCGCCCATCCTGCATCTCTGTTTTCGGCCTGGGATGGACTGCCGAAATTGGTGTCTATCAAAAGGCCCTGCCTGCCAGTATGCAGACCAGACCGGGCGTCTGTGTCTCACTCCTCAGGAGTTCGGATTAGAAAGTTTCGTTGAAAACACTGCACTTCTGTAGTCTTGTTTCGAAAGGCCGACTCCGGCTACCCTTGAACATGCACCGTTTTGCCCGGTCTGTCTAATGTTTTCACCAAGTGACTGGCATGGCCGCTCTTCGCCCTCGGCCAAATTGGGTGACACCGGCTTGGCGCCGGCCCTGCCTTTGCATGCCGCCAAAAGGCTTGAATTTTGTAGCCAGCTGTGTGAAGGACCAAGTTCCATGCCGCTACATAGGGCTGTCGCCAACATCCGCCC
The DNA here is from genome assembly GCA_955652395.1 of uncultured Terriglobales bacterium. Taxonomy (GTDB): domain Bacteria; phylum Acidobacteriota; class Terriglobia; order Terriglobales; family Acidobacteriaceae; genus JAIQFF01. The sequence continues at coordinate 3,413 of CATPBJ010000137.1, forward strand.
AACCCCCCCCGGGATGGTCCAAGCTTGTCGCAACGTTCTCTAACCAGCAATACTCCCTCATCCGAAAATACTGCGGCGCGCACATCAACCTTCGGAGTGGCGTAGCCAACATCGCATGCGAACAGATCAATCAGTCTGGTGGGCGACATACCGCTGGAGCTGGCTGCTAATATTTCTGCCGCGATCTGCCGCACGCTTCGGTAGCGTTCAATATCGTATTGATCCTTCGTGTATGTGAGACCCGTTTACGCGATCGCCTGAAGCCTCTTAGCCCAATCCATCGCGGCCGAGACGGTACTTTTCTTCCCTAAATTGTCTTCAGAAACGTCCATTCGCATGAGCATACAAGGTCTTCATGTGCATCTGAACTGGGAGTGCGTGACGTATGCACAACAAGTGCAGAGAACAATTCCCGGCATCGCGATCAGGGAGACTATCGAGGCTGGCAAGTCGAGGATCTCTGCTTACTGACAGTTGTCACGGGATTTTTATTGCACTTCGATCGTGGACACGCTCAGCGCTGGGAGCGTCATTGTAAGCGAGGAGCTGTTCACCGGTATTTGTTGCACCAGCACGGGATGGATCGAGTTCTGCCCTTGCGCCGAAGAGCCTGTCATTTGGTACACCGAGGCGGTTCCCGAGAGCGTCACGCCGGTAATCGCCGCCGCCTGCGGAGAAGTAGCGCGGTTGATGGCTACGAAAACAAACCTGCCCGTCTTGGTGCTGTCCGAGCTCGCGTAGACAGCTACATTCTGCACGTTGCTGGAAGTAGCTTTCAGCGAGGTGTCACCGAAGCTGGCTGTGGCTCCATCGAACCCACGGAAGGCGCGAAAGCCCGCCAAAATATAAGGGCAATTGCCCAGTGGCCACAACGTCGCCGCGAACACGTTCTGGGTGCCGAAGACGCCGAGATTGTCTGCCTGGGCAATGGTTCCGGCAATGTGGTTGTCGCCGCCGTTTTCATACTCGGTGATGGAAATCCTGGTGCCCGGAAATTCGGCGTCGATCTTTGCCTGCAGGCGCGGCAGAAGCTTGATCGGTTCTCCCAACACATCATTCGTGATCCACGAATTCTCGGTGAAGGTCGGGTCCCACAAACTGCGCGGGCTCTGCACGATGGCTTGCACCTGCGCAGCGGTCAGGTTCGAGCCACTCAGGTTGGTGACGCGTGTGCTGCCATCAGTCGCTTCCGAGTACCAATGGAAGTCATAGACGTCGACGAGTGGCTTCCCATACCCATCGGACGCGGTCTTAATCGCAGGCAAATACTTATCGGGGAACCAGTTGGTCCCATCGGGCGTGGCCGAGAGCTCGCCTTGCCAGTTGTAGATGCCGGCAAATCCGTAGTGTACCGGCCCAAAAATCACCACCTTGGGGAACTGGTCTTTCAATGCCTTTGTGAGAGTGATGGTCTTTGCGATGTAGTTGTCCGACGAGACCGGGTTGGCGCTCTGGACTTCGAGGTGCGTCGAATTCCAGAGTTCCGGCTCGTTGTCCAGACTCACGAAAGTGGGAAGCGGCGCATTAGCGCCAAAAATGCCCGGGATTTTCTGGTCCATCGACCAAAGGAATTCGTCCATGTAAACGTTGGCGTCGGTTGTACTCGGAGTTTCAGTGAACGCAGCGGGAGTGATCGTGCTCTTTTTGTCGATCACTTGTTTGAAGCGGGTCATGTCGGGTGGGTTGGTGGTGTTCACCGGTCCACTCTCATCCGCCGACACCAGGCCTTGCAGTTGGACCGTCATCACGCTTGCCATACCCAGACTCTGATCGGCAGCGACGAAACCACGCACCGCCTCGGCCGGAGTTGTGCTCGAGGTCAGAAAGGCATCGTTTTCGTAGAGAAAGTCGCTGCCCGCGTTTGACGCATTTGTCTCCCAGTTGTACTCGGTCCAGCGATTGCCGCCGGCGCGGTCCAGCGTCAGGTGCAGCGGAGCACCTGAGACGCCGGTGTAGAAGTTGAGGCCGTAGGTCCACTGGGAGATGGGTCTGGTCTTCGTCGGATCGACCGTGATGGTCACATCGGGCGCGGAGGAAGGTGTTGCGCTGGCCGGGCTCGAGTCTGCGCTTTCTCCGGCCGCGTTCAGCGCCGACACTACGTAATAGTATGTGGTGCCATTGGCCAGACCGGTATTGACGTAGCCGTTGCTGGTTGGCGCACCAACTTGGCTGTATGGCCCGCCGCTGGCCGTAGCCCTCTTCACGTGATAGCCGGTCGCGCCACTGCTGGCGGCCCAGGACAGGCTGATCTGCTGATTCCCGGCTGTGGCTGCGAGGGCCGTGGGCGCCGCCGGAACCGGCGAGGGCGGCATGGGTAACGTTGGAGTGGCGGAAACCTCGTTCGAGTTCCGGCTTTCACCCGAGGTATTCAGCGCGGAGACCACATAGAAGTAGTTCGTTCCATTGGTGAGACCGGTATTGGTATAACTCGCTGCGGTCGGAGATCCCACCTGGGTGTACGGTCCCCCGCTCGTGGTCGCCCGCTTTACGTGATAGCTGGTCACGCCACTGCTGGCAGTCCAGGTCAGGCTTACCTGCTGATTCCCGGCCGTGGCGGCGAGGGCCGAGGGCGCGGCCGGAGGCGTGAGCGGTCCACGACTGGAGCTTAATCCCCCACCACAGCCGAGGGATAGTCCTGCCAACAGTAAGACGACCAAGATCCTTGCGCTTCTTGGACCCATATTGAAACGAGTGGCCCCGGCGAAATCCTAGCTTAGGAGAGGCCACCTCGGTAGAGCGTCGGCAAACACTGAAGTGCGAGTCGGGGCCTCTGGAGGTACCTGGACTTAGGTGTCTTAACTGTATTTGAGGAATCGGTCACCTGCGTGAGAGTTACCAGCCCTCGAGTTCTTGACAGCCGAGACAAGACTGCGGGAAGCCCATGCAGGGTGAAAACCCATCCCCATCGAGTCCCACGGCGGTGACCGCCTTAGGTTTGTGGCTGAGAGACCAGGCGCGGCTGCGGCTGGGCCGCCGGAGCCGGACCGTTCGGCGCCGCCTCAGGCTGCGGCGTCTGGCTGTTCCGGTCTGAACTGCCGTTATCCAGGCCTGCGGCACCGGTGAGATTGAAATGTAAGCCATCGAAGTTCGCGCTGGGCGTGCTCAGGTAGCGTGCCGGCGAGTCGCGGTCATAGGAAGCATCCGGATTGTACGGGTACAGATTTCCGTAGGTGTCGTAATCGTAAGCCGGATAGTAGTTGTAAGCCGGCCACGGCGAATCCCAATAAGGGTTGTACCACCAGGGATCCCATCCGAGGGCCCAGCCAGGTCCCCAGAAGCCGCTCCAATACGGCCATCCCACGCCGAAGCCACAACCGCCCAGCCAAGGCCCTGCCAAGAAATCCTCCACCCCAACCAAAACCCGGTCGACGGCCGAATTCTGGCGGAAGCTCGCGGGAGCCACTTCAGCAAGCGATCCAGGGAGCTTTGTTCCGAGGACCCACTTCGGCTTTCATGTGCGCCCAAGCTCCATGACTTCGTATAACATCGTTTGCAGAAAACCGATTGGAGCGGTATGGATGTGCACCTGGTCGACGGGACATATGAATTGTTCCGGCACTTTTTTGCCGTGCCCGCTGCGGCAGATGTCAACGGCCAGGAAGTCGGTGCAGTGCGGGGTGTGCTGACTTCCGTCTTGTCCATGATCGAGCGCGGGGCAACTCACATCGGGGTTGCCACCGATCATGTCGTGGAGTCGTTTCGAAACGACCTGTATCCTGGGTACAAGACCAGCGAAGGTGTGCCCCAGGAATTGCTGTCGCAGTTCCCGATTCTCGAGGAAACTCTGGAAGCAATGGGAGTCATGGTGTGGCCAATGGTCTACTTCGAGGCGGACGATGCGCTCGCCTCCGCCGCTGGTAAGGCAGCACAGGATGAGCGCGTGAGGCAGGTATTTATTTGTACACCGGACAAAGATCTCGCTCAGTGTGTTGTGGGGACACGAGTCGTTCAACTGGACCGCAGGCGCGACATCTTGCGAGATGAAGCCGGTATTGTGGCCAAATTCGGCGTGACGCCGCAATCGATTCCTGACTACCTGGCAGTGGTCGGCGACAGTGCAGATGGCTTCCCAGGTTTGCCTGGATGGGGCCCGAAGGCGGCTGCTCTCACTTTATCTCGGTATCCCCACCTTGAAGGCATTCCGAAGGATTGGCGAGGATGGCACCCATCAATCCGGAAGGCTCGCTTGCTGTCCGAATCGCTGTTCGACGCGTGGAACGAAGCCCTCTTGTTTCGGACTCTTGCAACCCTGCGACTGGATGTGCCCGTTTTTGATACGGTCGAGGATCTGCGTTGGAAGGGACCGCGCCCGAACTTTGAGGGACACTGTCAGCAAATGAAGTCCCCCAATCTGCTTGCTGGCGCCACGGCGGCAATATTGACGACATCCGAGGATGTTTAGGTCGCTCAAATGGGTCAAGATTGGCACCGAAAAGGACGAGTATTTTAACGGTGGGTTTCCGGTTGCGCCGTGACCGTCAAGAGGGTGGCTCCGCTATGAATCTGAAAGACATGTTCAAAACAGTTGATACAGTCTTGGTGATAGATTGGCCGACCAAAGAGGTCCCCGAAATACTTACGCTCGCCGGCTTCCACGTCGTGGTCCGCGGAGGCCCCGGGCCTGAGGGCTATTCAGCCTATGAACTGAACAGCGGCGAAGTGGTCGTGCGCCACGTTGGTCGCCCACCGGAACGTGCAGACGTGATTTACTCATATCGTCCGGTCAGCGAACTGCCGGAAACTATCGCCACTGCCAAGGCCCTCCAGGCGAGGACCATTTGGACCCAATCAGGCTTATCCGCTGCTGGGGTAAAAGACCCAAAGGGCTGTTGGGTTCCTGGAGAGGAGCTACGGTTGGCTCGAAACCTCGTTCAATCGGCAGGATTGAACTACGTCACTGAACCGTACATCGGAGACGTAGTTCGCGAACTCCGGGTATCGCGCTAGCAGATATCCGGGAAAGGCTTGCCCACGGGGAACGCTATCCGGATTACGCGAAAGCGCACATTTCACCAATTCACGGTAGCATTTAGCTACGAATACGGCTAAAATTTGGTGTACTAGGAGTCTCCCCCATGCAACAGCCCAGCGCCGCCCAAGAACTCAAAAATGCCGAAGACTTTGCCCATCGCGCCATTCTTATGGAAGAACACGGATGCCCGGAACTTTCTAGCCTCTACCGACGGGCGAGCATAGCGACGGCGCTGAAAGCCCAAATCCTGAGTGAAATAGAGAAGAAAATTACTCAGGAAGTCGTTCCCAGTAACATTTGACGCCTCGCACGCGATGCGCAGCGGCGTGCGGAAATCCCGCGGTTCGCAATTCTCCCCCGTGGCAGAGCAACACGCTGGGACATCAAACGGCAAGTAGCGGCAGGAGACCACTTCCCTAGCTTTTAGGCCGCGATGATGCAACGTCGACGGCTGTCAAGAGAACACACTCGTAATCGCTTGCCTGCGATTTAGTCAACCACTATTCGTTTCGGTTTGGCGGCGCTTCGCGAAGACTTGAGTTCAGGATTCTGCCGGGTCGCGCCGCTTGGCGCAGGTGACATGAGATGATTGGTGAAATCCTGGGCCACGAAGTTGTCGTCTGAGAGATGCCGCCGCACTCGCTCTGCAGCCTGCGGCGGCTCCGCAGACGACAGGATCAGCGGTGAGGTTAATCGATGGGAGGTTCGTCTGGGTGATGCCGATACCCTCAGGAGCGAATTCGTCGAATTAGGATCAGATCGCGTGTAGTCGTTTGTCTTGCGAACCATCCTTGCGCTTGTCGTCGAGGGAAGTATTACGCCACGGTAGACCACAGCAAAAACCAGCAGTGCGACAACCGTGCTTAGTGGATTTCGGAATACCCGGTAGCACTGTTCCCTTATTGTGGGGCGACTTTTCCTGGGATCCCGAGGGATCTCTGCGGACGAAACAGGCATGGTCTGCGACGGTTCAATCCATGCGATTTCTCCGCTTGATTTCCCCTTCGCGTTTGAGAGCGCACGTCGTCCGACTTCCGTAGGGGTGAAGCCAGGCTCCATTGCCTCGGGTTCGACAGCAGGTGCGTCTGGAGCAGCTTGCTCAACGTTTGCGTGAGATTCCTTGATGACCGCTGTTTTGATGCTATTCCAAATAGCCGCTTGCGATCCGAGTTGCCCATTCATTTTGGGAGCCGGAGGTATGCTGGCAAGCTTCTGGTCAGTCTCGGCCCTGTCCCCCTCCGGGTAAAGGGTGGCACCGAGAGCCTCGGATGTCATCGCCAGCAAACACTCATCCTCGGTAATGTCGCCGGGCTTGAAGGACTCGACGTGACAACCGGCGGACCGTAGGCTCTGGGCTAGTTCTTCAGAAAGACTTCGAATGCGGGCAATGTAGATAAGGGAAGGCATAGCTCCGGGTTGAAATTGCCACAGCAATTAGACTACCAGTCCCGGGCCATAGGTTGTCCGGCTAAACGATAGAAATAACGGGAGAGATTGCCCGACTAAATTCGTCACGCTGGAGGGCCTGCAAAAGTTTGCAGGAATGGACGAATTTCGAGGCCGGAAATGCTCCTCCCTGCCAAGATCCAGCCACCGATCGAAGTGCACCACCGATGGCTGGCACGGTTTCACAGTGCGCCGCGGCCACCCATCTTGGTTGGCGTGGCCGTCCGCGACGGGAAATGAAATGCAGCCGCGTGCTGATTCATAGCTGTCGCCGCCTGAGTACGGCGGTTGCCGACTGAGCTGTCAAAATCCAGTGTAGTAATGCAGTGCTTGCACAAAGCGCAATTGAATGTGGTGCCGCCATTCATCGCCTTGGTGGTGTAATATCGCACGTCTCCATCGTAGTCCTTTCCGGCGGTATAAAAGTGGACATTGGGTGCGCAACCTTAGGGCGGTTCACGATCTGAATTCTTTTGACTTCCGAATGGGCAAGACGATCAGCTCAAACGAATAAGGACTTCGTGCCTGCGGCCGTCTCGATTTGCTGGATGAGCAAAGGCACTGCCCGATCCAGATTCTTCCGATAGATCCGACCGAAGATGCCGCGGATGAGTGGACCCGCCAGGCCAGCGACATCTACCGCAAAGCGTACCGTCGTTTGGCCGCGCTCGTTCGCAGAGAAAATGTGGTCATAAAAGATCTGGGATCCCAAGAAGGGGCCAACCATTTCCAGTGCTGTGGTGGATCGAACTCCATCATCAGAAAGGTTGTTCTGACTCCATTGCTCAACCGCAGCGTGGCGCGGGTATTCGCAGAGAGTGATCCTGGGGGCGACTTCACCACGGAAACGATGTGTTTAGCCCAGCTCGGCCACATTTCGATGTTTGCGAGATGATTCCAAGCCACTCCTAACGGCGCCCGAACGATAAAGCTCTTGGCGACTACCCGCTTCAAGGTCTGCCTCACGATGGGAAATAGTCCAGCTCAAAACCATTGCTCTGCTAACGCCCGAGAATAGAACTCGTGCTTCCGGAAGGCAAATGTGGTCATGCTGAATGCGGCGGCGGACGGCGAAGGCAACCCAGCAGGGCGATGCCCCGAATCTTCTGGCTTCCTTTTCTCATCAGCCTGAGTTTAAGCTTGTGGCCAGGGCGTGGCCTGTTGCCACGCGGGACCCATTTGCCCGGACGCAAGAGACTCGCGCATCCCTTGAACATCGTCAGATGAAACTAAAACTAGAAACGCACACTGCGGGCGACGTGATCATTCTCCACTGCACTGGACGCCTTGTGTTTGGCGATGAAACCGCTGCCTTCCGCGAGAGGATAAGGAACACCCTCTTGGGGACCGCCCAGATCGTCGTGAATCTTAGCGGGATAGAATATGTCGACAGCGGAGGCCTCGGCACGCTGGTAGGAATGCTGGCGTCAACGAGAAACCGGCGAGGCGAGATCAAACTAGTTTGCCCTACTCAGCGCGTTGTCGACTTGCTTATCCGGACGCGACTAGACACGGTGTTCAAGTCGTACGCGAGTGATGACGACGCGGTTACGGCTTTCCGCACGAATAGTTAGGCGGTTACTCCGAGCCTCCGCCCCTGGGTGACTTCTTCCTCTTTCTGCCCGGAAATCTACGGAATCCACAGCTTTTCCACAATCCAACAAGGTTTAAGTTGAACATCGCCACTGAAAAAGGAAAACTTGGACGCCACCGCGCCCTCCGCCACCTTGGACGATTAGGAATTCTGAGAAAGCGGCTTATGAAATGGTACGAAGAAAGCACAAGATTCTAGCCGCAGCTGCGCTCTGGGGCGCATGCGCCTGGTTCGTGAGCTTGGATGTAGACGTCTTAGCGACTCATGTCCGCAGCGCTCCTCTTTGGCTGCCGCAGGTTTTCCCTGCTTTGTTCATGGCAATCAGCGTCGCCACAGGTTATGCGATATTTCGGATTTACACGCTTGAAATGCAAACCCGGGCGGAGAAATATGCCGAGATCCGGACGCAGATTCGCCGACTTCTTGCCGATCTGCTTGTCACCCCCGATGAAGAC
>CATPBJ010000138.1 GCA_955652395.1 uncultured Terriglobales bacterium
AAGTTCTTGAATTCAGAAGGTACTCCGTCACAAACATGATGGTTGCGTAGAATTGGAAGTCTTGATTCATCTTCTTGTGGAAGCCGTGGCCTTCGTCTTTCGCCATTAAGTACCAGACAGGCGTCCCGTTCGTACGGACGACGTCCACCATCTGGCGCGATTCGCTTTCCGGAACACGAGGATCGTTCTTGCCCGCAATCACGAACAGCGGCTTGGTAACGTTCCTGGCTTTGTTGGCGGGCGCAATGCTCTCCAGAAATGCACGGGTCTTCGGGTCACGCTCGTCGCCGTACTCCGCGCGCCTCAAGTCCTGGCGATATCCCGAGGTGTGTTGCAGAAACGTAACGAGGTTGGATGGTCCGACGATGTCCACTGAGCAACGAATGCGGTCGTTGTAATTGGTTGCCACTGCCAACGTCATGAAGCCGCCATAGCTACCACCGGTGATCAGGATGCGGCTCGCGTCAAGATCGGGCTGCTGCTGAATCCAGTCAATGAGGGAATTGATGTCCTTGTATGACCCTTCCCGCAGCAGTCCATTGTCTAGGGCCAGAAAGGTCTTGCCATACCCGCTGGACCCGCGCACGTTAGGAAAGATCATGGCGACCCCGAGTTCGTTGGGATAGTACATGTACCGGTCGAGAAATTCCGGGCGGAATTGGCCTTCGGGCCCACCATGTATGTTTATCAAAACCGGACGTTTGCCCCTGAACTTTGCGGGTGGACGATACAAGAAACCGCTAATCTGGCGCTCATCCCAGCTCTTCCAATGAATCAACTGTGGCTCCACCCAGTTCGTAGTCTTCAACCCACCAGTTTCGCTCTCCGTCCAACGCTCCACCTCGCCGGTCTGTACATCCAGCGAGTACACATCATCGACCGAGCTGGCGGAATCGAAGTCGAATGCGAGGTCGCGATCGTTTTTGTGCCAGCGCGGATTGCTCACGACCCCCTTTGGAACGCCCGATACGGGATGCTCCTTGCCTGTGCGAGTATCGAGCAGGTGCAGGACACCATAGCCATCTTCGTTGGTAACGAATGCAATCTGCTGGCCACTATCAGAGAGATCGAATTCATCGACGTCCCAGGAAATACGCGTGCTTAGGTAAGTGGGCTGCTTGGTTGCGAGGTCGATATAGGCAAGCCGTAGGAACTCAGAGTCTTTGTCAGTGGTGACGTAGATGCCCTTACCGTCCCTGCTAAAGCGCCCATCCTGGTAGGCCACCTTAACGCTGCTGCCTTTTGGCGTGAGCAAATTCTTTTCACCGCTGCTAGCGTCAACAATCCAAAGATAGCTCTCGTTGGCGGAGATCTCCTCAACTACAAGAATCCGCTCGCCATCCCTAGACCAGTCGAGCGCCCGCCACCCCCCGCCTTGCAGCTGCACCAGGAGGTGATCGGACTTGGGATCAGCCGGATTGATCAGGTAAAGGTCGACGTCGTTCCCATTGCGGCGAGTTGATCCGTAGACGAGCTTGTCGCCCGCACGAGACCAGCGAGCGCCGATGTTGCGGGATTTGCCGTCTGTCAGGAGCGTGACGTCACCGCCTTCCACGTCGTAGCGGTAGAGTTGGTAAAACTCTCCTCCGCCAACATCCTTACTGAACACGAAGAAGTTGCCCTCGGAGGGCTGGTACTGCGCAGCACCGATCGCGTCTGGATAAAAAGTGAGCTGGGACCGCGCGCCCCCTGGTATGCGGACGCGGTGGATCTGCCGGGTGTCCGCGAAACGGGTTGTTATCAGCATTTCGCGGCGCTGGGGATGCCAGCTGAGAAAGCCGGCATTCCGAAAATTGGTGTAACGCCCAACATTCTCAGCGAGAGAAGCGGGAATCTTAGGCACATTTTCTGTGACCAGGTTCTCGTTGGGTACGATCACACTGTTCTGTGCGAACACAAGCGAAGCCAATAAGAAGTGAACAAGAAGTGTCAGAACGAGATTTCTTTTCACAGCGTCTCCTTCAACTACGGACGCAAGGACATCCTTCGGAGGGGCGTCGGAGGCACACCCGGTAGCCTCCTTTTGTCGAGAAGACTCAAAACGAGCAAGAGTTCCTTACTCTACCTGCCGTAGATCAGGAGCGTAAAGGTGTCGGGCACCATCGTCGGACGCGGTCGTGGATTTTCGGGCGTTGCCGCGGGTGCTGGCCCGAATTCCGCAGTAACCAGGTAGACGTTGTGGTTTGACTCGTCAAGCGCCATCGTCCGCGCTCCTCGTTGTGTGGTGATGCTTTCCACCAATGAGAACTTGTCGGGTGCATCTTCATGCGCGACCGTGAGCGTGCCGTCGCCACACGAAGCAAATGCAAAGCCGGTGCCGGGATCAAAGCGATTGGCGTCGACACCTTGCCCGATCGGCACCGTCCCAATGACCTTGCCGGAATGTCCATCCACGAAGGCCATCAGTTTATTGTGGCAGCCGACCATCAAAACCTCATGCTCGGCGTCAATCGCGAGCCCAGACGGCGATTCGCACGGGGCCAGCGGCCAGGTATTTTCTACCTTGAGTGTTCTCGAGTCGAACTTGACCAGCTGGCTCTTATCCTCGAGATTTACAAACACGTGGCCCTTTCCATCGGCTGCGGCAAATTCGGGACCACCGCCTAGGGTCACCGTTCCAGCTACCTTGCTGCTGGCGGCGTCAATCGCCGTTGCAGTATTTGCGTCACCATTAAAGGTGAACACGCGCTTCGAGCTGGGATCGTAGATGATCGCGTCGGGATCCTTATCCGTTTTGGCTTCGTCGACCGTCTTCAGCGTCGCGAGGTCGAAAATCGTAGACGCGGCGGTTCGGCCGTTGCTGGTGAAACCCTTATTGAATTCAGCGGCCAACGCGATCCCATGAACGCCTGGCGTGTCCGGAACATCGCCGATCACTTTGCCCTGCTCCGGATCCACGACCATCACGTGCGTGCCGCGCGAAATGAATATCCGGTGCGTGGCTTGATCCACTGTGAGGTAGTCCCACCCGCCAGGACCACCAAGTTTCAGTTTCTTGATCAGATGATAGCCTGAGCCTCCGGATCCTTGCGGCGCAGCCATCAAGTATCCAGCAAGAGCCCAGCAGGAAGCGAGAACCAGCAAGCCCGACCACCTCGGGATACTCTTCCGATCGATCTTCCGCACTAACCACCGCCTTGTTTATTCTGAAAAGTTTGTCAGAAGGTTGTCACGCTACACCAGATATGGCGTACAGAACCCCGAGTATATACGCACTTTGATCGAACCGGCATATCAGAAGCCATCCTCCCGCTTCGTCCGCGAGTTGTTAGCGGTCCAGAGCCAGTCCCTCAAATCAGCAGCCGTGAGCAAAACTGACCAGCGAAAACTCATCATCTTTCGGCATAATTGGTTACATCGCACATTTAGGACTAGGAGGTTCAAGCTTTGGTGGGAACAATCTCGTAGTTCTCTTGATTGTTTTTCTCGTGCGCGGTCTATGAACCCAAAACTCTGGGTGCGTGCGGAACGCGCTCGTATTCGCTCATAATTCAGAGTGGCTGAGAACGACTGACATTCCATGATCAGCCGTCGTCAGGCTTCTGTGTCTCGATCAAGTTCACGAACACAGCGGAAAGAGCTAATCATATGTACTTCGTCAGATATCGGTACGTTTCCATAACTTTGCTGCTGGCTGCCCTTGCTGGCTGCACTCAACAACAAAACTCGCAGGACCTGAAGGAGAAGACCGCTCAAGCAACGGCTGAGGTGAAGAGCGATGCCAAGGCTGTAGCGGCAGGGATACGCGAGGGCTGGAGCCGCGACAAGCCACTCGATTTGAACACTGCCACAAGAGAGCAGTTGATCAGCCTGCCGGGCGTGACCGCGGCAGAAGCGGACCGAGTCATTGCCGGACGTCCCTACAACGAACCCGGCGACCTGGTGACGCGGCGCATCATGCCGAAGAACGAGTATGACAAGATTGCAGACCGGCTCACGGCCAAGAAATGACTGCTAAGAGTGTACGGGCCGACCAGCCGCATTTCTGCGGCTCGAAGCTGGTTCTGAAAACTGTGAAGGAAAGGACGCGAAGAACTTCGCGCCTCCGTTGGTCGGCGATCCACTGTTTCGCTGAGCGCCCGAGACTGCCGTTGACAGCGGAGGCCTTCTCACGGAAGTGGCTCACTCGGGAAGTGCGAGCATAGGCCGCAATCAGGCACAAAACACTTCCGGATTCCCTGTTGGCCCGTCCATGTGTCCTACGAGCTTCTTCTCCAGTCCGTCGCGCGCTGGCGTCAGTTCTCGCCGGAGATGCTCCATCTCCTCCTCGCCTAGCGGCGAGAAACTGCGCGCCACTTCAATATTATGTTCGAGCATATCCAGACGTGGCATTCCCACAACAGCGGTAGTTACCGGCAAGCTCATCGAATAGCGCAGCAAAGAACTCATGTCGCATTTTCCGGACCCGCTGCCCAACAGATATTCCTGCCCCGTCACCTTCATCGCAATAACGCCGAGGTTCTTCTGTTTGGCGGTAGGTAAGGCAAGCTCTTCAAAACGCCCGTTCCGCGAGGGGTTCAGGGCCATCTGCACGCAGTCCAAATCATTCCGCTGGATGGCTTGGGCCATTACTTCTCCATTGGTATGACTGGTCACGCCGATGAACCGAGTCATCTTCTGTTCCCGCGCCTCGAGTGCGCCCTTGAGCGCCCCGTCCGACGCTTCGATCTTCGCCAGGTCATCGGCTTGGCCCAAACTGTGAATGTGGGCTAGATCCACATGGTCCACCCGCAGCCGCTTCAGGCTGCCTTCCAGGCGCCGCAAGAATTCGTCCCGCGTGCGATCCGGAATTTTGGTTGCCAGCCACACTTCCTGGCGGCGCGTCGCCATCACCTGGCCGACGCGCGACTCGCTCTTGCCATCTCCGTATGCATATGCCGTGTCCAGATAAGTAATGACAAGATCAATCGCTCGATTCAGCGCCGCAAGCGCCTTATATTCGTCCTGGTACATGAGGAAGCGGCTGCCGCATCCGAATGCCAGAATCGAAACTTTGGCGCCAGTTCGCCCCAGAGTCCGCGACGGAAGCGGATCCACCATGGTAGGCTGGGCGGCCACAACGCCCTTCAGAAGCGACAAACTCGCGCCAGCCGCAGTCCCCAAACCAATTCGCTCAAAAAATGTTCTCCGAGAGAGCTCTTTGCTCATGGTCTTCTCCTCGATGAACTCAAACCGCATTGGCACTTAGCTTCCTATGAATTTAGCTCAACCCGGCATAGTAGTCGACGGGCGCCGTGGAGCTGTGGGTACAAATCCAGCGCCAAACTGTCTAATGTGATCGGACATCCGTCTTCGCCAGTTCTATCATGTTCCGTAGTGAGGAAAGTCGGGCGGATTATGCAAGCCAGTCCTGCTTTCCCTTACGAGTGAGTGGAAACATGGAAATGCTATTAATCGTTCTTCTGGTGGTGTTTTTGATCGGTGGCGGAAGCTGGGGATACTCTCGTTGGCGCGGCTAGGGCGACTACGGTATGAACGCTGGGCCGCGCTGCTTGATGCTATTTGGGGCGTTTTATGAGGGTTTCGAATATGGGGATAGACCTCCGAACCTTTTTTCAGGTTTCCTGAACTAAGTCAGCCCACTTGAAGTTGTTTCTCTTTAGGCTCTCAGGAAAGCCGCGTACCCGCGCATGCGAAATGCGCCCACTCGAAATGTATGGTGCGCCGCTGTGTCGCAAGATCATAACCTGTGCGCGGCATAACCCGCGGCTCCACAGCCAGCAGTCACATCCTCGGTGGCAATCACTCGAGCACTATTCTGTGGTGTGCCGCTCGACCGCACTCTTCCCGAGGTTGGCAGTTTCCGTCGCGTTTTTGGGACCCTCAGATTTCTGTTCTGGAGCTTGCCCCGCCGCTCCCTCGGTGTCGACGTCTGGGGTTGGTTCGGGGTTCTTTTCTTGAGCGGTACTAGTCTTCTTTCCTGCCACTGGCTCTGGAGTCTTCATTGCGGAAGCCAGCAGAGCGCCCATCCTCACTCGGGCAGCGCGCCATCGCACCTCGCTTGTCTTTCCCGCCTGCTCAAAATAGGGAACAAGTTTTTCCTCGGTAGCAATTCCTTGATCCTTTAAAAACAGCAAAATGGCAGCACTTTGAGTCTCTGAGTCTTCAAAAGAGGAAAACAACTCATCGAGAATCTGTTCCACTATTTTTTCATCCATATTGCTGAACTCCCGATTGCCAACCTCCTGCCAATCCCTCCTTTTGGATGCAACATCAGGGGCTGGCTGTGGCGCGGAGATTTAACTCTCCACCAGAATAATGGACCCCTTGGAGATCAAGCCGGAACTGTTTTCTCTCGAGAAAGCGCCCCACGTTGACCCCAATAGACCGGCTCCTGTGGGAAGGTGCCGGGAGCGCGGAGGCCTCGGGGTCGGGTGCCAAGAAGGCGGTGAAATCCTCTCCTGCGCCTCTGGAGGTCGGGATCTGCGTTTCCGGATTAAAGTGCACCTGCAAACCCCGGTGGCCTCTGGCCCGCCACCCCGAAAGTACCCTCCAGAGCGAGTCCAGCGCGCCCGAGGCTGCCCTCGTCGAAAAGCCGTCCGATCAGGGTGACGCCGTGGGGCACGCGGCGCGGCGGCGAGAACCTTGGCA
Organism: uncultured Terriglobales bacterium; assembly: GCA_955652395.1. Lineage (GTDB taxonomy): Bacteria > Acidobacteriota > Terriglobia > Terriglobales > Acidobacteriaceae > JAIQFF01. Next base: position 6,592 of record CATPBJ010000138.1, read on the forward strand.
GCGGTCTGCTGGGGTCTGGGGCCCAATCGCTGCGGGCCTCCGACACCTCGACGAAACCCGCGCGCAGTGTGAGCGAGGGATGCCCGGTGAAGTTGGTAATCGTGAGTATCTCGTCGCGCAGCGAAGGCACGAGGAGCAAATCAACCCGTGAGAAAACACGAGCCATCTCCTCGGCCACTTTACGCCGGAAGCGGTCCGCTTGCACGAAGTCCACTGCTGAAAGAAATCGCGATTGACGAAAAATGTTTGGCCAGGCATCGGGCACCTGTACCTTAAGCTGATTCAAGCCGCCGTTTAACGTGAGCTCCTCGAAGGCAGCGGCCGCTTCGGCGAACAGGATGAGATCGAGGGAGTCATAAGGCCAGTCGGGAATCGCGACCTCCACTGGAACCATGCCCGCCTTCTGAACTGCCGCCAAGGCCGCGCGGTCGACGTCGGTAGCCGGATTCTCTTTCATCCAGCCGGGGAAGTAGCCCACGCGTAGCCCCTGCGGAGTCGCGCCTGCGTCGAAATCGAGACTGCTTGGAACGCTTGCCAGATCTCCGGGGTCGGGACCGGAGATAGCGTGCAGCACAAGCATTGCGTCCTCGACACTGCGGGTCATGGGGCCAAGCTTGTCGAGGGACCAACACAGGGTCATGGCGCCAGTGCGGGGCACGCGGCCGTAGGTTGGCCGCAGTCCAGTGATCCCGCATCGCATACTGGGGCTAACGATGCTGCCGCCGGTCTCGCTGCCGATGGCAAAACCCACCAAACCCGCAGCGGTGGCGGCGCCTGGCCCGGCGCTCGATCCCGACGATCCTTCTTCGAGCAACCAAGGGTTCATCGTCTGGCCGCCGAACCAGATATCGTTCAGCGCCAGCGCACCCAAGCTTAACTTGGCGACCAGCACCGCGCCAGCCGCGTGCAGACGTTCCACAACTGCGGCGTTCTTGGCCGGGACTCGGTTTTGGTAAGGCTCGGCGCCATACGTTGTCCGGATTCCGGCGGTGTCGAGAAGATCCTTGGCGCCCCACGGGATTCCGTGCAACGGCCCACGGTATTTGCCTGCAGCAATTTCTGCGTCAGCCTTTCTAGCTTGAGCGAGCGCCAGCTCCGGTGTGAGTGTGATCACGCAGCGCAGCAGGGGATCGAACTGTTCAAGCCTCTTCAAATAGAGCCGGGTGAGCCGTTCTGAACTTAGCTTTCGGTTCTCGATCCAGCGCGAGAGGTGCGTTACCGAAGCGAAAGCAATGTCCTCCTCGCTTGCTGGTATTGGCCCTGCATCAGTCTTGCTGCGGACAAATCGGTCCCACTCAGAGCCGGATTTCTGTCCGGGCAGTACTGGATCCCAGCGCGACCCCGGTGCGAGTCCCGGCTCAATGGCCACCTTGCGCGGCCCGGTGCGTCGCTCGTAAAGCGCGGCCATAGTGCTGCGCCAACTTCCTGCTGCCGCGGCACGCTCGCTGTCGGTCAACTCCACCTGCCCGAGTTTCTCGGCTTCGGCAATCGTTGAGGGCGAGATCTCAGGTCCAACAGCCGGAGCCGTGCCGAACGCGGGCGGCGCACCGGGAGGAAGATTGGGGGACGTTTGCGCATTGGTGCCGAGAGTAGCGGCCGCACCCAGGAGACCGAGCGATGTGTGGGTCAAGAATTGCCTGCGCGATTTTGACACATCTCCTCCAAACCTGCATTGTAGGCTGGGACGGGCGGGCTTACGCCCTCCATGGTATAGATTTAACCGACAATCTGGACAATCATGGCAAGAGTTTAGAACTTGGGCCCCGTATTGCCTTTACCTGTTGGATCTGGAGATTTACTAGCAAATCCAATTCAGAGGGTCTATCCGACAGTTCGCGAGGAGGTGCCCTCGCGTTTCAGGATAGGTACCGTGCTGCACAGGCTCCGAAAGGGGGTAACCAGAAATTTCCGCTTGGGGCAGTCCCTTCCTTTCGGACATTCCCTTCAAACGACCTTTGTGTTTTGCTCCGTTTGAACGCGATCGTTGAGAGCTGCGCCAACGTGCGACAAGGTCTACAATCGGCCCTGACGGATTGCCCCCCTGGTATTGGGACTACGAGAGCTTTATCAACGCGATCGACATCAAGACGGAGATCCACCATGAAGGACGATGAACAGGATCGCAGCACCCACGACAAGCCATCACGCGACTTGTCACGACGCGACTTCTTCGCGTTGTCCGTAGCCGCCGGCCTTGCGGCCGCGACGGTTGCGGCGTCGGCTGCAGAGTTGCCGGTCACCGAGACCAACGTTGAGGTCAAAACGCCGGACGGCTCAAGCGACGCGGTCTTTATCCATCCAGCAACCGGTTCTTATCCAGGCGTGCTGGTGTGGCCGGATGCGCTGGGCCTGCGCCCTGCGATGCGGGATATCGGCACGCGCATCGCTGCTGAGGGGTACTCGGTGCTGGTGCCAAACCCGTTCTATCGAACGGCCAAGGCCCCGGTGTTCGGCGCCTCCTTTAGCTTTCAGAATCAAGCCGACATGGCGAAGCTGCAACAAATGACCGGGCCGCTGAATGCGCCTGGCGCGGCGGAGAAGGACGCGATCGCCTATATCGCGTTCCTGGACGCGCAACCACAAGTGAACAAGGCGAAGAAGATCGGAACCCAGGGGTATTGCATGGGAGGGCCGCTGGTTGTCAAGACCGCCGCCGCATCGCCCAACCGTGTTGGCGCCGGCGCGTCGTTTCACGGCGGCGGCCTGGTCACCGATAAACCCGACAGTCCACACTTGCTCGCGCCGAAGATCAAGGCGCGGATGTATTTCGCGATCGCATCGAATGACGACGCGCGTCAGCCATACGCGAAGGACAAGCTGAAACAGGCGTTTGCGGCGGCGAACGTTCCCGCAGAGATCGAAGTCTATCCGGGAGCACTCCACGGCTGGTGCGTGCCGGACATGCCGCTCCAGAATGGCAAACCGATCTACAGCAGGCCCGATGCCGAGCGCGCCTGGAGCAAGCTGGTCGCTCTGTACAAAATGGCCCTCGCCTGAGGTCAGGCTGATCGTCTACGTTGGGCGGCGTCACGCTCTCCCCTTCTTGTTCGATCCCACGTCCGCCGCTTTTCAGTGGTCTCGTAGGTAATCGCTGTCTCACTACTTAGAGACACAGCTTTACGTCATGGTCGACAGTGTGGCCGCGACCGATCCAGAATATCGGAGGATGTCAAAAGTCTGTATTCGACATATAGAGAACTAGAGATCACGCCTCAGGCGACGACTTGTTCCTTCGAACGGCAAGCCAGTTGAAGAAAGAGAGGGCTATAGATTGCCAGAGCTGAGAGCTCAGCAAGACCGATGCGGCTGACAAATATCAAAATAAACAAGATTCCCCGTACGCAAAGACAACACCTCCGGGCAGCAAACCACCACGGGAAGTGTCCTTATTCTGCCAATGCAAAAGTGCTCCGTGGATTGGCGCTAGTTCGCGGCGCGGCTTCCGAGTGGGAGAATAGCGCCCCAGGGAACGACGGCAGCCATCGTGCTGCCGCCGAGAATGCTGCGACCCACACGCTAACCCCTGCGCCGTCCGGCAAACAGGACCCTTCATTTTAGTGCTTGTCGGGGCAACCGACGAAGTTGTAAATGTCGTTTTGCTGAATACGATTGCCGGAGTATCGTTCCCACACAGATCAGCGAAAATCCAACAAGTGTTGAAAACGACATCACCAAGGGCCCCAAGGCCATGATCCCCGAAGGGGAAAAATAACCAAACTCTGTTCGAAAACCGAGTAAGCAATCCTCCTGCCATAGACCCAACCCGTCTCCCGGGCATCGGCCGTCGATAACTACCCGCTACGGTTTGGCTTTGACAAGAGTCGAAAAGAGTTCAAAAACTTAGAAAAATTCCGTGGTCGCTGTTTCCCCTTCGGAGCAAAGGAATGCAGCACATACAAGCGGTGTCCAACGAAGTAGATGGCGAGTTCCCCGCTCGTATACCGTCCGACGAAGCGGATCCTTTTCCCTGGATAGTCTTCGACGGCGGTAGGTTGCTCGTCTACCACAGACCCGCCAAAGCCGTTCACGATTGAATCACGTGCCCCGTTGACGACGCTTTCCCGATCCGTGCCCGGCGAATAGTCCGCGTAGGTCAGTCCGTAAGACTCAGCGCCAGCAGAAGCACTGAACTCGTGCAAATTCTGCTCAGTGCCCCTTTGTTGTAGGGGAGTTTCGGGGAAGACCATCTTAAAGTTCCCCTCGAAAGAGGTAAATTCCTTCCAATCGGCTCGGGCCAGCGTCGTGGCCAGGAACAACGTTATTAGAGCTAGCACCTTGGAGGCGCTCATCAAAACCTTCTTCCGGCCAGACAAAAATCACAGGACGAATTTTCCGCCCTACAGGGTTCTGCCAGCAAAGCCGCCGTACCGGGTTGAATACGAAAAGGTGAACCACGCGGCTCGCCTTTCCTTTTATCCCGCCTCTTAATTAATCGAGCTTGCCGTGGCGGAGAAAACCTTGCTGGCGTTCGAGCCAATCAGTCGTATGGTACCCGCTACGATCACCAGAATGACCGCAAGCATCACCGCATATTCCGCGATGTCCTGGCCGCCATCATCCAGCCACGCTCTGCGAAGAATGTCGACCACGTACCCACCTCCTGGAATTTCTCAGTGCGGAAACCGATGAGGCAGACCGTAAGAGTGCAGCCAGAAACGAGAGGTCTCAACCTGGACGAAGTGGCTATTGCTCGAACGATTGCACCACATTCTGTGCAATGCACCGGATTTTGTGCTATTTGCGTCAGCTTGTCAAGCGTTTGAGTTGGGATGTCGCAGCCACATGAGAAGTTCCTCTTGGAGCCAAGTAGAAAGTTCCGCTTTGATAAGGCATGGCGAAGCGACAAGAGGAGCTGGGGATGTCGAGGAAGGATCGCGATCGATTGAAGGTGCTGCATGAGGTGAGGAAGCGGCACATCACGCAAGTACAAGCGGGGAAAGAGTTGGCCATCAGTCCGCGCTGGGTACGGGAGTTGTTGCGGCGGATGAAAGCTCGGG
>CATPBJ010000139.1 GCA_955652395.1 uncultured Terriglobales bacterium
ACTGTACGACGGTACTCACGACCCTTTTTTTGAAGTGGATTCGGCACAGAACTGGGAGCAGTTCCGCAGCGCTTTCTCGGCGTTTGACGCCCCCGGACAGAACGTGGTGTTCGCCGATGTGGATGGCAATATCGGTTACCAAGCCACGGGAAAGATTCCGATTCGCGCCACCGGCGACGGCAGTCTTCCCGAAAACGGCAGCGACGACTCGCATGAATGGACGGGATACATTCTATTCGACAAGCTGCCCAGTGTTTACAATCCGCCTTCAGGCATCATCGCGACCGCCAATGGCCGCATCACGCCGGACGGCTATCCGTACTCGATTAGCACCGGTTGGGAAGCTCCCTGGCGCTCGGCCCGGATTTATCGCGTGCTGGAGTCGGGCAAGAAATTCTCTCCGGCTGACATGCTGGCGCTGCAGACGGACATCTATTCCGATGCCGATCGTTTCTTTGCGGAACGGTTTGTATACAGCGTGGACCACGCCCGGAAGGCTTCTCCGCGAGCTCAACAGGCAGCGGAAATCCTGCGGGGCTGGGATGGCCGAATGACGGCGGACTCGGCCGCGCCCACAATCGCGTATCGAGCCCGCGCCGAGCTTGCGCGGCTCCTGCTGGAGCCCAAGCTGGGTGTCGCACCCACAGATGCCAAGCAAGTTGGCGCGAAATTAAGTTGGAAGAGTTATTCCTGGGGAATGCAGTCGGTGTGGCTGGAAAATGTGGTTCACCATCAACCCCAGCGCTGGCTCCCGGAAGAGTATGGCAGCTACGATGAACTGCTGGAGGCAGCCGTCGAAGCCGCCGTCAGCGGCCTCGAAGTATCGAAGGAGCCGAGGGACCGGGCAACTGATCTGGCTTCGTGGAAGTGGGGAGCCTTTCGTCCGGTGGAGATCCAGCACCCGATCTTGGGCAGAGTTCCTCTGCTACAGAGGTGGACGGGTCCCGGGGTCCAGCCCCAGTCGGGCAGCGGCTATACCGTGAAGGCGGTTTCGCGCAGCCACGGGCCGTCCCAGCGACAGACGGTGGACTTGTCCGACCTAGACCGGACCACGTTGAACCTGGTGACCGGCGAAGCGGGAAACTTTCTCAGTCCTTATTACATGGACCAGTGGAAGCCATGGTACGAGGGGTCGACGTTCAAGCTGCCATACTCTGAGAAGGCGGTGGCGGCGTCAAAGCAGCATGAGTTGGTGATGGAGAAATAGCTTTTAGGTGTCAGCCATCGGCTTTCCACAAATCGATCGTTCCGAACGACTTGTAAATCGTGATTCCAGCGGCATTTTATTTTGGGAATGGTCACGGCTCTTTCGCCCCTTCAGGGCTTGCGTCGGCCCGTACCTCGACCCGCGGCTTACGCCGCGGGCTACATTCTTGCGCCGCTTTGCGCCTAAGTAAGGATCTGATTGCTGAAGGCCAACGCCTGACGCCTGAGGTCCGCATTCAGTCTACTTCCAGTACATCGACGGCTTGGCCGATTATGTTTACCTGTGCGGTTTGGAGCTTGTCGGTGGTGGTATCGTAGATATCGAGCTGGCCATTTTGGACGACGTATACCACGGTTCGCCGGTTGATGGGTTGAACTCCCGTGACGTCGCCGGTGGCAGGCGGGACCACGACGCTCGATTTGCTGGTGTTCAGGATGGACAAGCAGCCCCGAACTTCCCCGGGGTTGTTGCCGCTGGCGGGAGCCTTGATGTTAGTGCAGGTGCGGGCGCCGATGAAGAGCCGGTTGTTTGCACCCATCGCCATCTGGCTGTGGTAGCCGTCTGTGATTGTCGCGGTTGACGACACTGTCATCGTCCCCAGATCGACGGCAGAGACTTCTCCGCAAGTGGTGGCCAGGGTCGTGGTAGCAGCGCCAGCGCACGTGGTCCCTTGCTTTGTGCCGGCAACGTAGAGGGTGTTGCCTGATAGCAGGCCGATGGTGCCTGCGCCCACAGGAATGGTGCGCCCGGCCAGGTTGCTGTTTGTATCCAGGAGCGTGATGCTGGCCGTCGTCCCCCCACATTCCGGCCCGCAGTTCAGGATGTAGGCGGTCGAGTCATCGCTGCTGAAAATTCCCCAAACCGGGTGATCGAAAACCGGGGTGGGAACATTCGCAGGGCACAGGGTGGCGTTGAGTTGAGGAGATCCGTCCGGGCACACGACCGTGCGAGGATCGGTACTGGTGCCAATCGAGCTCGGGGTCAACACGGTTACCGTATTCGGGCTGGAGCCGAGAACCAGAATGCGGTTACCATTGTGGCTGTGTACCAGGTAACGAGCGCCAGGAACAGGAATCGTGGCCGAAATGGCGTCCGTAGACAGGCTTAGCACGTCGACTACCCCCGGAGACTGCCCGACCACCGGCGCAGTCGGGACAGCGGCAAAGCCGGTGGCATTGTCCGGCGCAATTACAATGCTCTCGCTAAAGCCGGGCAGGGTGACGCTCCCCGAATTTCCACCCGAGGGCTGCGCAACCGTCTGGGACGCATTGTCGACCACGCTGATGGAGTTGTTTGAGGCGCTGAAAACGAGAGTGAATTTCTTGTTGGGAAACAGGACCATCGGGCCCGGCGTGGGACTGGTCGCCCCCACGGAAATTACGCTTGGGGAAAGCAGATCAAGCTGTCCGTCCACCACATTTAGGACTGGAACAGTTGATGAGCCGCTGGCAAACAAGGGATTGGACACGAAAACGTGCACCCTGATCGTAGCCGGGTTCGCCACAGGCCCAGACCCGACTATGTTGTTATAGTTAGTTCCGCAAGAGACCAGCATGGCACTGGCCGCGGCAAGAACCAGAAGGGCGAGCGCGGATTGCCTCAAACGCGGAGCTCCCAAGAACATGAGGAATGGAGAGTTAGATGCAAGAAACCGGATTATAGCAGAGCATTCTCGGAGGCTTGCATGCGGCGCCGGCGATCACAGTCGCGCCGAACGTTCTCAGGAAGATGCAAAACTCTTCCTCATCTTGTAATCTCAGACAAATGGCCGCCGATCTGCTAGCTCGTTTGAAACAGTCTCCCGTCTTGTGCGATGGGGCCACCGGGACCCTGCTTTACGCCAAGGGAATCTTCATCAATCGTTGTTATGACGAGTTGAACGTCTCGCAACCCGACTTGATTCGTGATCTCCATCATGAGTATTTGCAGGCGGGTGCAGAGATTATTGAAACCAATACTTTCGGAGGAAATTCATTTCGTCTGGCGCGCCACAGCATGGAGAACCGGGTTCGCGAAATCAACCTCGCCGGGGTTGGCCTGGCGAAGGAGACGGCCAAGAGCTTCGACGTCTGGGTGGCCGGTTCAGTGGGGCCGCTCGGTGTCCGCATTGAACCGCTGGGCAAGACGTCATTCGAGGAGGCTCGCACCGCATTCCGCGAACAGATTGCAGCCCTTGTCGAAGGTGGCGTTGACTTGCTAATGCTGGAAACCTTCGGCTACGTCGAGGAACTTCACCAGGCGGTTCTAGCAGCGCGGGATGTGAATCCCAAGATTCCGCTGGTGGCGCATGTCACCATCGATGAAGACGGAAACTGCCTTGACGGCTCGACTCCGGAGAGCTTTACGCCGCGGATTGAAAGCTGGGGGGTCGACGTGATCGGATGCAATTGCAGTGTGGGCCCGGTCGCAATGCTGGATGTGATCGAACGCGTCCGAGCGCTCACTTCCCTGCCTCTGGCGGCGCAACCCAATGCCGGCATGCCGCGATCGGTGGAGGGGCGCAATATCTACTTGTGCTCGCCTGAGTACATGGCGAGTTATGCGCGTAAGTTCGTGGCCGCGGGAGTTCGCCTGGTAGGCGGATGCTGCGGTACGACGCCGGAACATATCCGGGTCATGAAATCGGCCTTGCGACTCGGCGAGGCCAAAGCAAAAGCCAATCCGTCAAAAGCCAAGAGCGAGGCTGAGGTCAAGGCCGCTCCCTCCGTGCCCCTGCAGAAGCGGTCCAACCTCGGCGCGAAGATCGCCGCCCGCGAGTTTGTGACCATGGTGGAAATCGTTCCGCCCAAGGGTACGGATATCCGCAAGGAAATTGAAGGCGCGCGTTTTCTGAAGTCGGTGGGCGTGGACGCCATCAATATTCCGGACAGTCCGCGGGCTTCGGCGCGGATGAGCAACCAGGCCCTGTCCCTGCTGGTGCAGCAGGAAGTCGGCATTGAAGCGATCTTGCACTACACCTGCCGCGACCGCAATGTGTTGAGCATGCAGTCGGACCTGCTGGGCGCGGCGGCGCTGGGGATTCACAACCTGATCTGCATTACCGGCGACCCGCCGAAGATGGGCAACTATCCCGACGCCACGGCGGTGTTTGACGTGGACGCGATCGGCCTGGTCAACATTGTGCACAACCTTAACCGGGGCCTGGACATCGGCGCCAATCCGCTGGGTACGGGTACGTCATTTGTGATCGGCGTGGGCGCCAACCCGGGCCTGCCAAATATTGACGAGGAGATCAAACGCTTCGAATACAAAGTCGAAGCGGGAGCCGAATGCGCGGTTACGCAGCCGGTGTTCGATCTCAAGCTACTTGAAGCTTTCCTGCGCCGAATTGAGCACTGCAAGATACCCATCATTGCGGGAATCTGGCCACTGGTCAGCGTTCGCAATGCCGAATTCATGAAGAACGAGCTGCGGGTCTCGGTGCCTGACTCGATTCTGGAGCGCATGGCCCGAGCCAAGACTCCTGAGGCTGCTCGCGAGGAAGGGGTCGCCATCGCCCGCGAAATGCTGATCGCAGTGCGGGGCATGGTGCAGGGGGCTCAGATCAGCGCACCTTTAGGACGATACTCTTCGGCGGCGGATGTGCTTGAAGCTCTGGGAACTTCCCCGCACGCCAGCGCTTGATATTAGAATCCCTACAGGAGCGCCCCCTTGGCTAAATTTGAAGACTGCCTCCAGCGCCTGGAGAAGATCGTGCAAGAACTGGAAAAGGGCGAAGTGCCTTTGGAGAAATCATTGACGCTGTTTGAGGAAGGGATGCAGCTCTCCGCCGCTTGCCGCAAGGAACTCGAAGAGGCGGAAGGCAAGGTGGAAATACTGCTGAAGCAGAACGGAAAGCTCCAAGCCGAAGCCTTTGAGCCTCAGGCGGAAAAGGCTCCGCGCAAACTGTCATCCTGAGCGCATCTCGTCCCGTTCACACCCCCACACCATGAGTCTGAGATCCGATCCAGCCAAAGATTCAGCAAGGAGTAAAATCGTCTCATCAATACCAACGCAAGACATCGGCCGGCTATTGTCGTAACCTGCCTGGCATTCCTCTTGTGTTCGCCCTTCGCGGCACCGCAGACGAAGGAAATCCCTGCTCAGAATGGCACCTTCACGATTCAAAGCAAGGTGGATGTGGCGTTGGTGCCTGTGCTGGTCCGCGATGCGCATGGCCGTGCCGTCGGCAATCTGAAGAAAGAAGACTTTCAGATCTTCGACAATGACAAACCGCAAGTCGTTGCCGGATTCACCATCCAGCGCCGCGCGCAATCCGAGAGTGACGCGCGCTTTGCTCAGCCGGCCGCTGTTCCCGGCGTTAACCCACAGCCGGCAATTGTGCCTGAGCGGTTCATTGTTTTCCTGTTCGACGACATGCATCTCAGCGCTGGCGAGCTGGCACAAGCTCAAAACGCGGGTGCGAGGATACTGGCCGGATCGCTCGCCGACTCGGACATGGCCGCCGTGGTTTCCATTTCCAGGCGCATCAACAGCGGCCTTACACGTGATCGCGGGGCGTTGCAGGAAGCGATCATGAAACTGCATCCGCAAGCTCTATACCGGACGGCCGGGTCCGAATGCCCGAATCTTGATTACTACCAGGCAGACTTGATCGAGAATAAGCACAACCGCGCCGCGCTCGAAGCCGCGATAGACGAAACGTTGAGTTGTGCGCTTGGACTGCAAATGCGCGATGTAGCCGAGAGAATGGCGGAATCGGCGGCCACGCGAACTCTGGCAATTGGCGAGCAGGATATTCGGGTAACACTTTCCTCGCTCAGAGAATTTGTTCGGAGAATGGGGGCGCTGCCGGGCAACCGGACTTTGATCCTGGTGGCGCCGGGTTTTCTCATTCTTACACCGGAAACCAGGACCGAGGAATCGCAAATTATGGATATTGCGGCGCAGTCCAATGTGACGGTCAGCACGTTGGATGCGCGCGGATTGTACACGACTGAAATAGACGCTAGCGAAATGATCAAGGGTTCATCCCAGACATCGCAGCTCAAATCCCAATATCGGCGTGGCTCGATGTCGCTCAGTGAAGATGTGATGGCAGAACTCGCGGATGGAACTGGCGGAACTTACTTTCACAACATGCAATGATCTGGAAGGCAGATTCGAACGTCTGACGGCAGCGCCGGAATGCCTCTACCTACTGGAGTTTTTACTTAAGGACATCAAACAGGACGGCAC
>CATPBJ010000140.1 GCA_955652395.1 uncultured Terriglobales bacterium
GAGTTCCTCGAGCATCATTTTGCGAAGGTGGGTCATAGGTTATCTCCTTATGACCCCACCTTATCCTCTCCACACCCCAACTGCCGACACCCAGCACGCGAAAGCGTCCGTCGCAACGCGGCTTCGTTCAAACGGCGTTCGCGGAAATCTGGGCGGGCTGGGCATTCGACGGTACCGTACTTCCTCCAGCGACTTCTAGTCCGAAATAATTTTCGCATTGCCCGTGAATCTGGCAAACCCCGTATCCAACTACAGAAAGGGTCGCAGTAGATTCTCGGTCGGAGCAGCCCCGACGATGTTTGCTCCCGCTCACGCCCGATTACGAGATAGCGTACCTGCCGACTTCTTTCCACGCAGTCGCCACTTGGCTCGAAGGCTCGCAGATATGACGTAACCCGCTGGTCATTTAGACTCTTGGGCATGGCCAAGAACTGGAAGACCAAGCTGATTCACTCGGACTCGAAGATCCCGGAAGGATTCCGGTCATTGTCGGTTGGCGTGCAGCGTGCGTCGACGGTGTTGTTTTCGGATGCGGCGTCGGTCAGGGACGACTGGGACCAATATGAGGCGGGGTACACATACGGTCTTTATGGAACTCCGACGACGCTTGAGCTGGCAGCACGCGTTTGCGAGTTGGAGGGCGGGTTCCGCACGCTGATCACTCCGGGCGGACAGTGTGCAATCTCGCTGATCAATCTTGCGTTTTTGAAAGCGGGCGATCATGTTTTGATCCCGGAAAGTGTGTACACGCCAAATCGCAAGTTTGCGGTAGCGGTTCTACGGAGGTTCGGCGTAGAAGTCGGGTTCTACGCTCCGGATGCAGGCACGGGGATTCAAGCTTTGCTTCGGGATAACACGCGGATGGTATGGTGCGAGAGTCCGGGGTCGATCACGATGGAAGTACAGGATGTGCAGGCCATCGCAGAAGCGGCGCATCGTGCTGGAGCGATAGTCGTGCTGGATAACACATGGTCGGCGGGTGTGTATTTTGACGCGTTCACCCACGGCGTGGATGTGACCATGCAGGCGCTCACGAAATACGCTGGCGGGCATAGCGACTTACTGCTCGGGTCGATTACGACGCGGGAGGTGAGAGCGTGGCGGCAGTTGGGTGTTACGCATCAACTGGTGGGATGCGCGGCTTCTCCGGACGATTGCAGTCTGGCGCTACGCGGGCTAAAGACGCTGGCGGTGAGGCTGAGAGCGATTGAAGACGCGGCGTTGACTTTAGCACGCTGGCTAAGTGAGCGCCCGGAGATCGAACGCGTCCTGCACCCGGCGCTTCCTTCCTGTCCGGGGCATGAACTCTGGAAGCGCGACTTCTCCGGGTCGACGGGCGTATTCTCGATCGTATTTCAGCCCCGGTTTAGCAAAGCGCAGGTCCAAGGATTTGTGGACAAGCTGGAATTGTTTGAGATCGGCTATAGCTGGGCTGGGGTAACGAGCCTGGCGGTTTCGTACGATTTTCAAGCCACGCCCGGACGTCCGGGTTATGGGCACCGCATCGTGCGACTGAATATAGGCCTGGAGGACGTGAGCGACTTGAAGGAAGATCTCGGTTGCGCACTCGAAGGGCTGTCTTCCGATTCGTGAACAGAGTTTCCCTTTGGCTGCAAGGTGGCCTCGCGCAAGTAGATGAAGGTCACGTGCCGAGTCGTCGACAATGGGGAAGGAATCCGGGAGCCTCCCCCCAAGCGGAGTTCTGGCCCGCATCGTCACGGGCGACTCCGAATACCGACACCCTTGGGACGAGTCAGGGGCCGTTACGCTTCGACGCTGAGGTCCCGCCATTTCGGATCTGCCAGAACTACGGACGTTTCAATCTGGCGTTCGGGCACGGTCCAATACTGTTTGAGGAGCCGGTCCTTCTCCCGGGTAGGAACCATTTGGAAGCCATAGTTCTCATAAAAGCGGATCGCCCAGACCGCATCAGCCCACGTTCCGATCAAGACAGGACTTTTCGCCCGCTCACGCAAATGAGACAGCAAGTGCGCTCCAATCCCTCGCTTCTGCCTGCTCGTGCGAACGTAGGCGTGACGAATGAGAGTCACATCCTGGAGCTGTTGAATGCCCATAACGCCCACCAAGGTACCAGTCTCCTCGTAGCCCCAGAACACAACACCCTCATCGATTTCGTGCTTCAATTTCTTCCGGGACATGTATGGTTCTGTCCAGCAATCTTCAGGGATGATCCCCTTATAAGCGCGCGCGGCCTCGTTGATGATGGCCCAAATCGGCTCAAAGTCATGGTCGTCACAGCGGCGGATCATGGGTAGTCAACCTCGAGTTTGGCATCTCGATTAGCGCTGGCGATCGAGGTGAAAAGATGCGGCTTGGAAATCGCCGCGCAGGTCGAGCTGGAGACCGTGGCGCATCCACCAGGCGCCTGAGGCGCTCTCCGGAGTCCCCGGCCAGGATTTGCCTTCAATCCAAGTGAGCTTGTATTCCGCATCCGGATTTAGGCCTTGTAGTTGCAGAAGGGGGAAGCCGCGGCCTTCGGTCGTGGCGTTTGCGAAGGCGAACACGACGGCTTGGTTTTTGTCGTTGGAGACCGTTTCGGTGGCGGACATCTGACTGCCATCGCGCGAGGTGATGATGCGGTAGAGATCGCCGCGCACGATCGTTCGCTGCACGGAGTGATAGGCAGCGATCAGGCGCTTGGCGGTCGCGAAATCCTCCGCGGTCCAATGATTCAGATTGGCGCCGATGCCCAATGAGCCCTGCATCGAGCTAAGCATGCGGTAGGTGAGAGATGTGGATCGGTGATTGTACCAGTGCGGTGAGTCGGTAACCCACGCCATCATGATCTGCGGTGTGTATGCGTATGTAAAACCCTCCTGCATCGAGAGCCGGTCGAAGGGATCGGTGTTGTCCGAGGGCCAGACCTCATCAGTGTAGCCCAAGATCCCTAGATCGACGCGGCCGCCACCGCCGGAACACGATTCAATCTCGACTTTGGGATGCCTCTTGCGTAGGTCGGCGAGGATCGCGTAGAGATTGCGTATGAACTCGACGTAGACGCGCTTCTGCTCATCGACGGGAACCTGATCCCAACCCGGCTCAGACCAGTTGCGGTTGTAGTCCCACTTGAGAAAAGCAATATCGTTTTCGGTGAGCAGCTTGTCGAGAAATCCCGCGATGTAGTCGCGCACATCCGGGCGAGCGAGGTTGAGGACAAGCTGGTTGCGCGATTCCGAACGCGGGCGTCCGGGAAAATTCAAAACCCAATCGGGATGTTTGCGGTAGAGGTCGGAATCCGGATTAACCATTTCCGGCTCGACCCACAAACCAAAATCCATGCCCAGCGCGTGGACCTTGTCGATCAGCGGCTTGAGACCGTGAGGAAACTTGTCTGGATTCACATACCAGTCGCCGAGGCCGGCGTGGTCGTTCTGGCGCTGGCCAAACCAGCCGTCGTCCATCACAAATCGATCGACGCCGATGGACGCGGCCTTTTCTGCCAGCGCCACCTGGCCGGCTTCATCGACCTTGAATTCCGTCGCTTCCCAGGAGTTGTAAATCACCGGGCGCGGCTTAGGATCTGGCGCTTGCGGCAGAATGTGAGCGATTTCAAAACGGTGCAGTAAACGTGACGCACCACCCAGGCCGTGATCGGAATAGCCACCGTAAAAAACGGGTGTCTCCAGATGTTCGCCAGGTTTCAGCTTGTAGCCGAAATCAAAAGGATTGAAGCCACCGGTCACTCGCACGGCATCGAGTTGAGTGTGTTCGACGGTGATGCGCCAGGAACCGGACCAGGCCAGGGCGCCAAACCAGACTTCGCCGTGCTCTTCGTCTGCGATCGCCGGTGCTGCGGGGTTTTGGCCAGCGTCGCGGGAAATGGCAAACCACGGATTGGCCTGATGGCCGGTGGTTCCCCGACGGCTTTCAATGACGCGGGCTCCGCCCTGTATCTGCTCCTGATTTAGCGTCCACTCTCCAGCCCAGCGGCCCGTCAAATAGCTCAAGGTATAGCGAGCCGGAGGAAGGGTCCATTGCGCGGCGGCGGCCTGTTCGATCAGAACCGACTGCTTTTCCCGGTTTTCGATGCTCGCCGAGCGCGCAAGGATGCCACTGTCCGGATCAATGGAGTAGCGCAGGGTCACGTAAATCTCGCGCGAAATATCTTTGAGCAACACCTCGATTGCTTGCGAACCGTTCGGCGTGGCGCGGACAAAATGAAGCACCAGATCGCGATTGCCATCGGCGAAGGTGAGCTTGAGCGCGGGCTCTGTAAACAGCCCGGCGCCCCAGCTTGCATACTCCTGCGGCGTGGTCGTGTAAGGTGAATCGAATGAGGCCATCTCGCGTGATGAATGCGCGGCAGGAATACTGTCGTGCGGGCCGAGACGTCCGCCCCAGTAGAGCGGCTGCAACTCGCCACGTTCATTCACGCCGAAGGCATAGGTGGAGTTGTTGCCATCGAGGCGAAAGACCTGCGCACTTTGGGCTATGCTGGAAGCGGCGGCGAGCAAGATCAGGAGACACCACGCGCACAGGATCGAGGAGAACCGCATTTTTGGAGACTTCGTCATGTCGCCGTATCGTAGCATTCGCTAAGACCGCTGTCTTGCGCGACGATGAGGGAGAATGAGGGAGAGACGCACATCCGGTTTGCGGCTCTATGTCATTCCAAGGCGAAGTTTGGCTGAGGAATTTGCTTTTTTCTTTTTGGCTTAATGGCAACGGCTTGGATTCGACGATTCGGAGCTGAGGGTCACGCAGCGACCTTTGTTCTTTTTATCTCCTCGACCCATACAGCATAGGCTTGTAAAGAATGGTCTGGTCTCTGTGGGCATCGCGCAGGTCCCGATTGCGGTCCACGCGGTCATGACGGATGTGGCGGCGGTCGTTGCGGATATCCGCTCTCTCGGCAGCGGCGTTTCCTCTGCGGATTCCGGCAAAGTCCTTCAAAATCCGGCACGTGAGCCGACACGCATCTCAGTGCGGCATCTGAGCCCATGCCCAGCGGGAACAGATCGAGCAAGAGTTTTTGATGTGGAAAAGCCCTAAC
The DNA here is from genome assembly GCA_955652395.1 of uncultured Terriglobales bacterium. Classification (GTDB taxonomy): domain Bacteria; phylum Acidobacteriota; class Terriglobia; order Terriglobales; family Acidobacteriaceae; genus JAIQFF01. The sequence continues at coordinate 5,015 of CATPBJ010000140.1, forward strand.
AAGATTGCCGAAACGTTCGGAGTTTGCCGCGACTCCATCTACAGACATGCCCGGCGCCTTCGATTTGCTTCAGCCCCGACGCCGGAACGTCAGGCAGATCATGGAGCGTGCCGGAGATGTGGAGGTCAACGCGAACGCTCCGCTGCCTACAGGATTTCAGGAGATGAAATTACATTAGTCCGGATGGTGCCACCAGAGCCTTTGTAAAGTGGCTGCGCGTAGACATCGCCGTCCACTCGGAATGAGAACAGCTTACCGAACTGGTTAATGTTGACCTTTCTTGGCGTCAGCGTTCTCTCGTTCAGGTTTGCATCGGCATCCATCGATTACTTCTCCGTCGTGTCCTCGAAGCCGACTACAGGGGAACTCTGGGCGTATTTCTACCGATAGCCCTGTCATAGCCCCGCTTGCCCGGTCGCAGCCTTACCGGTTGCCCTGGTCCACCCGAAACTGCGGCCCTTATTTCAAACCATCCACCACGTACAACTCATAGAGCACCTGCTGATAGCTGTACGCGAAGGTGCGGCCATCCGGCGATGCTGCGACGGTCAGGAGCTGCGTTACACCGGCACGATCTCCGGGAGCTAATGCTTTGAGCAGGCTCTGCCTTTCGCTGACAACATCAATTTGGAATACTCGGCCGGGCAATTCGCCCGTTCGGAACGCCAGTAGCGAGTGATTATTAACCCAGCGTATGGGGAACATGCCCTTGGTGCCGGGAAGCGAATGGGCTCCGCTGCCGTCCAGAGGGTACACGGACAGTCCGCCAACGCTCGTGTTGGCAACGGCGTAGTGGGAATCGGGTGAGCAACGGCATAGGTCAGTGCCTTCGGCGCTTAAGGGCCTGAGAGGACCGCCATCGATGGACCGCAGGTAGCAGCGAACGCCGTGGCCGCGCTCAGATCCAATCAAGAAAACTTTGCCGTCGGGTATGAAATCAACTTCCCGCAAGTCGTACAGGCCGGAGACTGGAACATCTTTCGGTTCGCCTGCTCCGGTCGGCAGCAGCAGAAAGTGATTGGCTTGACCAGGTATTACAGTTGTGACCCATTTGCCATCCAGTGAGTACGTACCAGCGTAACCCTCGCCAAGCTTGACGGGAGGCGAGCCGTCCATGCTGCGCGCAGCCACGATGTAGTTCGCCCCCGCAAACTCGCTTTGCTCATCGAACAGCACCCATTTGCCGTCCGGCGAAACGTCCAATGCGACCGTCCAGCCCGACCAGGAAAGGTCGTGTGTCCTGTCTTCAGCCACGTTCGCGCCAATCATGCCGACGCGTTCGTGACCTGCGCTGAGCAGTACTCTGCCGTCGGTATAGATGTCATACAATCGAAGACTTGCGGGAACGCTAAGCACCAGGCGTTGTTTTCCGGAGAGAGAAACTGCATAAAGGGAACGATCCACCCCCGCCAATGTCGCCGTAAACCATATCTCTTTGCCGTCCGGCGCCCAGGCGAGTCCGTCTTCTGCTTCCCACTCCCCCGTAAGAGTTTTCTTGTTACCAGCAAGATCGACGACTGCGACCCACCCGCGATCATCCGGCCAGAAAGGATGGTCCAGAAAAGCGATTTTGTCGCCTGCGGGCGAAAAGCGGACATCGCTCACCCATCCACTGGTCTCGTACAATGCCTTGCCAATTGGATATTCAAGCCGCATGCGCCCGCCAACGTAGTGCGCGACCGCCAGCGTGCCATTGGGCGCCCAGTCGGCGGCGAGAGCGTTTTGCAGGATCTCTCTTGGAGCACCACCCCCAAGCGGAGAGCGTGCCAGGGTCGCGCCCAGTACCATGAGATGGTTGGAGACGCTTCCGCCCAACCCGAGCGCGGCTTCGCCGGAACGCGAGACACCGAATAGATGTGCGTTTTCCAGATCGAGCGGGCGCGGCTCCGGAGTGCTCGCCGGAGTGGAGAAAAGGCGCGGCGGCCTTCCTTCCCATGCAGCATCGTAGATGACGGACTGCCCATCAGCGCCGAATCGAGCCAAAAGCACTGAGCCGCGCTCGTAGGTGATGCGGTGAAAGGACGCCGGTCGCGTGGGACCGGCGCTGTACTTACCCGCCAAGAACGTAGCTATACCAACGAGTACTACGACGGCGAGCACAGCCGCCATGGTGCGGCGGCGAGTTGTTGTCTTACCCACCGTTCGCGCTGACACTGTAGTACCGGAGATGCTCGTCAGGGTTTCGAGGTCGAACGCTACGTCGTGCGCGGAGTGGAACCGCTGTTCGGGATTCTTTTCCAGGCAGTGACGGACGATGCGCTCCAGCGCCGGCGGTACGTTGCGATTGGTTTCGGTCAGCTCGGACGGTTCACTGTGCAGTATCGAGCTCATCGTATCCGCTGCAGTTTCTTCATGGAACGCACGTTTCCCCGAGATCATCTCGTACAACACGGCCCCGAACGCGAACAGGTCACTGCGCGCATCTGCCGGCCTGCCGCGGACCTGCTCGGGCGACATGTAACCCACAGTGCCAACCACGGTTCCGGCCTCACTCTGGATCGTGTGCGTTTCGGAGTCACCAGAGGCCGGGCCGAATTGCGTCAGCTTCGCCAGTCCGAAATCGAGCAACTTTATCCGGCCATCGCGGGTGACGAAGATGTTCTCCGGCTTCAGATCGCGATGCACAATGCCTTTGTCATGCGCCGCGGCGAGCCCACGGGCAATATGGAGGGCGTAGTCAATCGCTTTGCGGACAGACGACGAGCCCGTGCGTAGCCGTTCGCGCAGCGATTCGCCTTCTAGTAGTTCACTGACGATATAGGGCGAGCCGTCGTCTTGCGTACCGATGTCATACACCGCGAGGATGTTGGGATGGTTCAGCGCCGCGGCCGCAAGAGCCTCTTGCTCGAAGCGGTGCAGCCGTTGCCGGTCTCCCGAAAAGGATGCCGGCAAGATCTTGATCGCAACTTCGCGGTTGAGTCGCGTATCGCGGGCGCGATACACCTCTCCCATTCCGCCGGCGCCAAGCGGAGAGAGGATCTCATAGGGGCCGAGTTTCGTGCCACCGGTCAGCGCCATTGTTTTGTCTCCGGATTATATCCTTCTAGGCTCGCGTCAATGTCCAGAAATGGCGTTGTGGGATATGTCGCGAGGGTGACCTTGCGCCGGCGCACGTTTCTCAGATCCCGACTTCTGGCCCGGAATAACTTCAAGCTTGCCCGTTGTTCGCCAAGAGTATCCGGCAATATTCGAACTAAAGGCTGGTCTTGGGTTAAGTCCGACCATGGATGGGCCTGCGCTGGTGTCACAATTTGCCCTTGGGCGTCGTTTTAGATATGTGAACCGGGAAGGCGGGCATTACTGTGGGAACACAGATACTGAGTCGCTTGATGACAGTCCGAGAGAATTCGTCGGAGCATTGGGACGAAGCTGAGTTCCGAGCCGTTTTTCTTCAGCACTATGCCCGGATCGTCGCGATATTGGTGCGCCTGCTCGGCGATCTCTCGCATGCCGAAGAAGTGGCAAACGACGCTTTTTGGCGCCTGTACCGTCAGCCCGCTCTGCAAATCGATGGCAACGTCGGTGGATGGTTGTATCGCACTGCGACGAACCTGGGAATCGACGACTTGCGCGCTTCTGGCCGCCGTCGTCAATACGAAGAGGCTGCCGGCGGAGCCAGGGAGGCAGGCGGGTCCGGTGGTCCGCTGGACGATCTGCTGCGTGAAGAGAAATGCCGCCGAGTCCGTACTGTACTGGCCTCGATTAAGCCGACTCAGGCGCAGCTCTTGGTCTTGCGCAGCTCCGGGCTTTCCTACAAAGAACTCGCCGAAGCCCTCAATGTAAAGATGAGCGGCATCGGCACCATGCTGAACCGTGCCGGGGAGGAATTCCGCACCCGTTACCTCGCACTTCATCCAAACGAGGAGGAAATATGATCTGCATTCATGATGGAATTCTTCGGGCACATCTGGACAGTGAGCTGGCTGGTGTCGAGCTGGCAGAGATCACTGAGCATCTCGCTTCTTGCGCAGACTGCCGCGCCCGTTTCGAGAAGCTCATGGCTGGGAGAGCGCAGATCGAGGGCTTATTGACAACCCTGGCTCCGGTCGGGGACCGCATCACAATCAATCCCGCAATGGCCTATACCCGATTCAATCAATTAAGAACCGCTCATGAGCCAAAGTCTTCATGGATCGCTCGCCTTTTCGCTCCGCGCTGGCGTCCCGCATGGGGATTTGGTGCAGTCGCACTGATCGTCACAATTTTGGTGAGCGTCAATCCGGTTCGCACCTGGGCGCAGCGGATGTTAGCTATGCTACGGGTGCAGAAGATTCAGGTGGTTACGATCGATCCCAGGACACTGATGTCGAGCTCCGAACCTGACTCGCATCCTTACAAACTGATCAACCAGTTCATCGCAGACAACGTAGTGGTCACCATGGATCCAGGGAAGCCCGACGTCGTTTCAGACGTGACAAAAGCTACCCAATTGGCGGGATATCCAATTCGCATGATCAGCAGTCTGGGAGCGCCGCATAGTGTCGAGGTCAACGGCGAAACCGCGTTCCAGATGACCATCAATCGGGATCGTCTTGCGACGCTGCTGGACGAGGTCGGGCGATCCGACATCCACATACCCGAATCGGCCAACGGCGCATTGATCGCCGTTCACATTCCGAAGACGGTTATCTCGATATATGGAGACTGCCCAGTTCGGCACAGGTACGCGAGCTCCAATCCGCAATCCCAGGCCGAGGCTCTGGCCGAGCGCAAGATGGAACGCATGGCAAACATAAAGGACACAAACTGCACCTATCTTATTCAAGCCCCAAGCCCGACTGTGAGCGTTCCGCCCGATCTCAACATGTCGGATATTGCTGAAGCGGCACTGGAATTGGCGGGCATGAGTTCTAGCGAGGCCCGGTCATTCTGCCAGACGGTGGACTGGTCGTCTACATTGGTAGTCCCCATTCCGCGCAATTCGAGCTCCTATGAGACAGTGACTGTGGACGGGGTGGAAGGCACCCTGATTACCGAAACGCTCTCGCAGGGAAATCGGTATAGTCTGTTGTGGGTCAAAAACGGAGTGATCCATTCCCTGGCAGGTCACGGCAACTCGTCCGATGCCTTGAGTCTGGCCGCTTCGCTGCGTTGATCAGTCGACAGATAGCGATGAGCCGATCTTCTGACCTCGCCATATGCACCGGTGGGCTGCGCAAAATCTTCAGCGGCAAAGTGGCAGTCCGAAACCTCACCCTCGAGGTTCCCAGGGGTGAGGTCTTCGGCTTCTTAGGACCAAATGGCGCAGGTAAGAGTACCTCGGTGAAAATGCTGCTGGGCCTGGTATTCCCCACGAGTGGCGAGGCGCAGATTCTTGGCTGCCCTGTTGGCGACGTCAAGACACGCAGCAAGGTTGGTTTTCTTCCCGAACATTTCCGCTTCTACGATTGGCTCACTCCCACCGAGCTTCTCAAGCTGCACGGTCGGCTCTATGGCATGTCACATGCGAAGCTCCGCGAGCGCGTTCCCGTTTTGCTTGACCTGGTAGGACTCACTCCGCACCGCGAAAAACGCTTGCGCGATTTTTCCAAGGGCATGTTGCAGCGCATTGGTCTCGCGCAGGCGCTCCTCAATGAACCCGACTTGATATTCCTCGACGAGCCCACGTCGGGTCTAGATCCCGTCGGCCGCCGACTGGTTCGCGACATCATTAAAGCCCAGCGCGATCGGGGCGCAACCGTCCTACTCAACTCCCATCTGCTTGGAGAGGTCGAAATCACCTGCGACCGCGTCGCTTTTATCAAAGACGGCGAGGTGGTGGAGACACGGCAACTCGATGACGATGTCGAGGAGCAAACCACGGTGTCTATCCGGGCAGCCAATGTCACCGCGGAGGTTGCCAGTGGCCTGTCTCGGTGGAGTCGCTCAGTTCGCGCGGAGGGTGACCGCCTAATGCTGTCCGTGTCATCCCGTGGGGTGGTGCCGGAGTTGGTACGCTATCTGGTTTCAAGTGGCGCTGATGTCTATGAGGTCACTCCCCAGCGTCTTTCGCTCGAAGAACGTTTCCTCGAAATCGCCGGCACCGATGGAGGGTTGTGATGGGCGTCTGGATCATGGCCGGGGTGACATTCCGGGAAGCGGCTCGCAAGAAAATGTTGTGGATGGCGCTCGCCGCTGGCGGCGCCTTTCTCATCCTGTTCGGTACGGGCCTCCATTTTCAGGCCAAAGATTTTGCTGCGCACGGCATGAGCCCAGTCTTGCGGCGGGAAATCTCCTTCGGCATGGTGACTATGGGTCTCTATGCTGTCGATCTGCTGGCAGTGCTTATGACTATTCTCACTTCCAGCGATACGCTCTCCGGTGAAATCTCCTCTGGGACAATCCAAGCGATTGCGACCAAACCCGTTCCACGTTGGCAACTGCTCCTGGGCAAGTGGTTTGGCTTCTGCGGCATGCTCACCGCATACATTGTAATCATGGTGGGGGGCGTGAACGCCGTAACCTATGCCCTGGTGGGTGTCACCGCACGTCACCTCGCATCGGGCCTCTCACTGATGTGGATGGAAAGCGTAGTGCTACTCTCGGTTACTTTTGCCTTTGCGACCTACTTTTCGACGTTAACCACGGGCGTGCTCACCCTCGGGCTCCACGGGCTCGCATTTCTCGGCGGTTGGATCGAGCAATTTGGAGCCATCACCCAGTCGCCGCGCGCTGTCAATGTTGGCGTAATTGCGAGTGTTCTCATGCCCAGCGAAGCCCTTTGGCGCCGCGCAGCCTTTGAAATGCAGTCTCCGCTGGCAAACGCAATGCGCATCTCTCCGTTCAGCACCCTCTCGGTTCCGAGCATGGCCATGGTCTTCTATGCAGCGCTGTACCTTGCAATAGCGCTGGTTATCGCCATGCATCGCTTCTCTCGGCGTGATCTGTGAAGTTGAAGGGTTGATCCCGTCCACCGGACGTTACGATCCAGAAACGCTGGTCAGCATGGAGTGACGGGTCCCGATGCGCGATGCGTGGGTTACATTGTGAGTTGGTGTAACTACAACGCAGAGCCACAAGCGGAAAGGAACCGGTCCAATGAAGAAGGTACGATTTTTGGGATTAGATGTCCATGCCGAGACAATTGCAGTGGCAGTCGCAGAACCAGACGGGGAAGTCCGGTCGTTAGGGATTATCCCGAATCGAGGAGAATCGGTACGCAAACTGGTGAAGAAGCTGGTCCGGCCGAGCAACTGCGGGCCGGTTACGAAGCGGGACCGACGGGGTATGTTTTGTATTGGCAGCGGACGGGTTTGGGGGTGAAGTGTGAAGTCGTAGCTCCCACCCTGGTCCCGGTCAAGGCCGGAGACCGGGTGAAGACCGATCGGCGCGATGCCACCAAACTGGCGCGCAGCTATCGAGCGGGAGATTTAACGCCGGTGTGGGTACCGGACGAGGCGCACGAAGCTTTGCGGGATCTGGTGCGAGCACGGGAAGCGGCCCAGCAGGATCAGTTGCGCGCTCGTCATCGCTTAAGCAAGTTTTTGTTGCGCCATGGCCGACGACCACCCTCCGGAGTCAAGCTGTGGACCCTGAAGTACATGGATTGGGTCCGGCAGCGGGTGCGGTTCGAACAACCCGCCCAGGACTACACCCGGCTGGATTACCTGCACGAGGTCGAGCATGCCAACGATCGTGTGCGACGCCTGGAGGAAGCCATCAGTGAGGCGGTGAAGTTGGCGCCCTCACAGATGCGGGAAGTCATCCCAGCGCTGCAGGGGCTGCGCGGTATCGCCAGATCTGGGCGGTGACGATCGTGAGTGAATTGGGCCAGATCTCTCGTTTCGCAGGCGCTCGACAACTGATGGGCTACAGCGGCGCGGTCGCGAGCGAAGACTCCAGCGGGAAACGGGTGCAACGCGGAACCATCACCAAGACCGGCAACGCTCATCTGCGCCGGGTGGTAATCGAGGCCGCCTGGGCCTGCCGACACCGACCCGCCGTCGGGGCCACCCTGCACAAGCGGCAGCGGGGAGTCAGCGCGGAAGTCAAAGAAATTGCCTGGAAGGCTCAGCACCGGCTTCATAAACGCTTCTATGAGAAGGTCATAAAAGTCAAGGCCGACGTGGCGGCCCTCCGTTGGGCTTCGTTCTTTAGTTCATGGAGTTCGGTTGGGGGTATCCAACAGCGTCCCAGTAAAATCATCTTTCCCATTTCCAATCCCCTCTACTCGATATGTGTCTTTCCCGATTGCGGTCCACAGAACATAGATTGATTCGCCTTTCTCAAACTCTTCCCAGGAACTCTGGTCGACGCCACCCCACCGTTGCCGTGCTTCTATCCGCACTCTGAATGGGCCGCTTGTGGGCCCGGTGCAATTTGGGGTCCGATCTAAATCCCAAGTCCATCACTGCCGTGACGGACTTGGGGTTGTTGGGGGCTGCCATCTATCGCGCGGTCTCATGGACCCAGCGCTTATACGCAGTCACCCGAACAAGGCGGTGGATGTCGTTGTCTGCCAAACCCTCCTGGATAGCTTTTGATTCCGGCGCCATCAACTCCTGTGTCTGCTCACTGGCTTTGCCTTTCGCAGTCATCGTTCAAAACATTGTCGTGTCGCTTTGCCTTTCGCCGCTACGCGGCAGCCTCTTGTACGATCGTCATTGATGCGGCATAACCGAGCGGCTCGTAGACCTCGCCACTCACCCAAAGCCGGTGCAGCAAGACCGCCAGCTTCCGCGCTACCGCTACCGCCGCTCGTTTCTTCGCGTTCTTTCCTCCGCGCTCACACAGCCGCAGCCCATAACGTCGTAAGTCGGTGTCGGGTCCGAACGGTCCCAAGATATACTGCGCGCTCCCCACCAGCAGCTGGCGTAGCATCGTGTCCCCGGCTTTGCTGATCCCCAATTGCGGCTGGCTCTCTCCGGAGTCCTCCTGCTTCGGCACTAACCCCAAATAGGGCCCCACATCGCGACTCTTGGCGAATCGCTCTGGATTCTCTAAGGTCAACACATAGGCTAGCGCGGTGATTGGCCCCACCCCCTTCACCTGGCGCAATAATTTCGTGTGCCCATACTTTTGGCTGGCCAGCTCTTCAATCCTCCGGTCATAACCTTGAATGCAAGCACTCAGCCCATCCGCTAATTGCACCAACGGCAGCAATGCTTCTCGTACCTCTCCCGGAATCGCATCCTTTACCTTTTCCCCGAAGCTCGGAGTGGAGCACTTGGGTAACCGTGCACCCATACTTTTCACCAGACCCCGCGTGGCATTGATCAGCTCCGTCCGCGCTGCCACCAACGCGGCGCGCGCTCGCAGCAGCACCAAGTCCTGGCGCACCTCCCGACTGCGGTGCTGAATCGGGTGCAACGACTGTGGATCCACTCGCCCCAACCGGGCCAGCTTGTTCGCATCGATCCGATCATTCTTGCGCTTGCGCCGTTTCGACCCCTCCATCAGCCGCGGGTTGGCTACCAGCACCTCGTGCCCCCTTCCCGCGATGATTTCCTGCATCCAGGCGGAATGCGTCCCCACTTCGATGACCACCCGCGCCGGCGTTAAGGCCTCGAAGAACTCTGCTACATCCGGCGGCGTCGTCCGCAACTGTCCTTCGCTCAGCGTCTCCCCCTCCAAACCCAAAATGCAGTACTGGCTCCATTGGTCTCCCAAATCCACTCCCACTGTCAGACGGTCGAGATTGGGGCGAAGCTCAGCTCGCGGATGCGCTTCTCCCAGGCTCGCCGACGTCCCTTTCGCATCCAGCTTTCCCCTCAGTTTCTCCACCAGCTCCGCCAGCACTTCCTTGGTTTCTCGCTGCACTGGGCGCTGAGACTTCGCCCGCTTCGCTCTCTGTTCCTTCTTCATGGAAGAATTGCTATTCTTCTTCAAGGGTCGATCTCCTTATCCTCTGTGATTGCACCTTTGAGTGCGTTGATCACTGGTAGCTTAACGCCATCCGTGATCGGGGATCGACCTTCTCATCCCATCTACAACAATTCTGGTATCGGCTTGCCTTGCGCCAGCGAAGCGGAAAAATCCAGCATCGATCCGATGGTTGGGACCAGGTCGGTCGACTCCATGGCAC
>CATPBJ010000141.1 GCA_955652395.1 uncultured Terriglobales bacterium
ACAAAATCGTTGACTCACTCGCCCGGCTGCGCAACGATAATTCATTAAACGGCAACTATCCCCTTAACTCGTTGTCTCACTCCAGGGGTTCAGCTCAGTTCCCCTTCCCCTGCTTCATCCATGTACTAGCCGTTATTCCGCAGAACCTGCCACAGCGGTTGCGCAGGCAAGCGTTGAAAGCCTTCGTTCCAGCGTAAGCGGCCTTGCTGGCGACGACGCTGCCGTTCGGCCGCGTCCGGTTTGCCTGCGGCCCGGGGCGGTGTCCAAGCAGCGCGGTAGTTGGGTTTGTTTTCCGCCGCGCAACGCGTCAGTGGGAAACGCCGTTTCTTCCAGCGCATCCACAGCGTCTGATCCCGCCGCTGCTCGATCTCGACCTGCTTCCCACGCATCCCGCCGCCGATGTCGGACCGCCGGATCTGATCGGCGGCTCCGGCCCAACGCACGGTGTAGTCCTGCGCGATGGTCCGCACTTCCACCTGGCTCAGCACTGAATCCAGTTCCAGCCCGTGATCCAGTCCACGGTGTGCATCCCCGGCCTGCTCCGGCGCGCGCGAACCGCTGGTTCCACAGCGGTAAGTACACTCGCTCAAGATAGTCATTGGCTTCCTCCCGGGTGCGGGCTCCCACCTTGCGCAAGCCTTTCACCAGCCGGTCTTGCGCGATGCCGAAGAATCGTTCCACCCGCCCTTCGGCTTGGGGGGGAGTGGGCCGCGATCCACTCGATGTCCAGTTCTTCCAGCGCCCGCCCGATCTGCGTCGGCAGCTTCGCCCGGTGCCGCGCGCTGGTGCCCCCCTTTGGGCGTGGTTTGAAATAGACTGGCTTTATCCGTGTAGACCGCCAGCGGACGCCCATGGACTTCCACATAGCGGCCCAACAGGCGCAGATTCTCTGCCGTCGAATCATGATCCACGAATCGCGCCACCGTCCGCGAGGTGGCATCGTCAATCATGGCGATCAGAGACAGCCGCTGGCCCTCGTCCTTCCAGCCAGGCGTGCGTGCTGCTGTCCCACTGCAGCAGCTCTCCCCAGCGCGCTCGCCGCCGCCGCCACAGGTGGACCCGCTCCACCCGCGCCCGCCGCGCTTTCCACCATCCCGCCTCCAGCAGCCATTTCCGCAACGTCTCTTTCCCCACCTTCAGCCCGTACTCCGCTGCCAGTTCTTCCGCCGCCAGCGTCGGCCCATAATCGTGCCACTGTCGTGCTTGTTTCTGTTGGGCAAATAGCTTCACCGCCCGCGCCTTCAGCGCTTTCGGCAGGCGTCGGTTCGACGGCTTCCCGCGCAACCCGTGCACCATCACCCGGTCGCCCCGGGCTTTCATCCGGCGCAGCCACTCCCGCACCCGGCGCGCACTGAGGGCCAACTCTTTCCCCGCTTGCTCTTGCGTGATGTGCCGCTTCTTCACCTCATGCAGCACCTTCAACCGCTCCCGATCCTTGCTCGACATCCACAGCTCCTCTTTTCGTTCCGCCATGCCTTATCAAAGCGGAACTTTCTACTTGGCTCCAAGAGGAACTTCTCATATGGCCGCGACACTTCAAGAAACAAAGGGTGGAGCAACCGCTGGATCGGGATACAATGCTGCGTCTTTACTCCCTGAGATCTGCTCTATGACGAAATATCTAGCCTGCCTCTTTCTCCTTGCCTGTCTTACCTCAACCCCGATCGCTGGGGTGACCACCGATTCCAAGCAGGTCGCGGAAGTGGAGAACACTTACGCCGATCTTAACGATGCTTTTAGCATCAGCACTACCATCGATTCCGGTTTGTTTGCGAGCTATCGAGGTAAGGATCGGTCCGCCTGGGAGCAGCTGTACCGCGAGAAACGAAAGGAATTTTCGGAGCGCCTGTCGAAACTGTCCAGCCATGGCCTGTCCGAGAACGACGCCAAAGCGCTTGCCGCCATGCGCAAACAGTTTGCGGCGCTCTCCGAGACCATCTCGGCACCGTTCAGTGCAGCGGGAAAGTGCCAGGACGCCAGTCGCAAGGATCAGGATTATGCGTCACTCCGCAAGGTCTTGCTGGTCTGCTTTACGGAGAACGCTAACAACATCGCCTTTGAAGACCGAAAGATCAATCGCCAGTCGGCGCTCGACTTGCTCCATGAGATCAAGGAGCCGGAGCGACGCAAGGCTGTATTCCTGGCACTCGCTCCCTTGTGGCGCGCGGTCAACGGCAACAACGAACCGGACAGTCCTTACCGCCGCATGATCGCGATGGCTGCTGCCGAGTCGGCAAAGCACGGCTCCGAGGTCGACAATGCCGCGCGCGACGCCGGAGTAAACACCGACGAGGTCGAGCGATGGCTGGAGCAGATTCTCGATGCCTGGCGCCAGGTCAACCGCGACACGCCGATCGAGCCCTGGGACTTCAGCTACTTGGGCGCCGAGGCGGATCGCTTACTCGCGACTGCCATTCCGCGCGAGTCGCTCCAACCTGTCAATCAGCGTTTCTACCAGGAACTGGGCGCGGACCTCAAACAATTGGGCACCTGGTATGACCTCGATCCCAGACCTGGGAAAGCACCCCTGGCTTACACGGACTTCGTTACTCATGGCAGGAGGATCGACGGCGCCTGGCAGCCCACCATCGCTCGGGTCTCCGCCCCCTACGCGCGCGGCGGGTTGTTTGTCATGAATGAACTGGTGCACGAGAACGGCCACGTGGTGAACCTTACCGCGATTCGCAACCGGCCGGCCTTCCTTGATTGGCCCGGCGATCTTTTTGTGGAGGCTTTTGCCGATGTCCCTTCCTGGAGTACGTATGAGCCCGCCTGGCAGCGCCGATACCTGGGACGCGAGACCTCGGAGCAGGTCTCGCTGCGTGCTTTGTATTCCGTGGTCGTGCTGGACGTTGCCTGGTCGCTCTTCGAATTGAGAATGCTACGCGCTCCGGGCACGGACCCGAATACTTTGTGGAGCGAGATCACGAACCGCTACCTTCATATCGTGCCGCATCCCGAGCTGTCCTGGTGGGTGCTGCGCGAACAACTGGTCGATATACCCGGCTACATGGTGAACTACGGACTTGGCGCCGTGCTGACCGCCGACATGCGTCAGCACATCCGCCACGCTTTGGGGCCTTTTGATACGGGCGATCCGCGGTGGTACCCGTGGCTCGGCGAGCACTTGCTGCGCTACGGCTCCGAGCGCGACTCCCGAACGCTGCTGCAAGACTTCCTGGGACGCCCGGTTTCCCCGCAGGCCCTGCTCAATCAGATCGATCGGCTGGCGCCGCCACCTAGGTAGCTTGCCGAATCAAAAATTGATACCTTATCTGGTCTTCAACCACGAGGACTTACCCATGCTTTGCAGAGATCGCGCTTTACGCCGCTGCTCTCGGCCTGATGCTGACCACGTCGCAGCTTCACGCTGCCCAATCCTACGAAGTAACCATCGAGCGGGATGCGACTGCCACGATGCGCGACGGCGTCATTCTTCACGCGGATATTTACCGGCCGAAGGCAGATGGGCAGTTTCCAGTTCTGCTGCAACGCACTCCGTATAACAAGAGCGGCGGAGGGGCTTTCGGCGCCAAGGCTGCGGCGAGTGGATACGTCGTCGTCATTCAAGATGTGCGCGGCCGTTTTACTTCCGAGGGATGAGTGGTACACGTTCAAGCATGAATCGGATGACGGCTACGATACCGTGGAATGGGCGGCGGCGCTGCCCTATTCGAATGGCAAGGTAGGCATGTGGGGTGGCTCTTATGTGGGCGCGACCCAGATGCTGACGGCTATCGCCCATCCGCCGCATCTTGCCGGCATTTGCCCGGTCGTCACCGCCAGCAATTATCACGAAAACTGGACTTACCAGGGTGGCGCATTCGAGCAATGGTTCAACCAATCGTGGACCTCGGGCCTGGCTCAAGACACGTTCAATCGAACCGTGCAAAAAAATACTAATGCTCAGGGGGGAGCGTGGAAGCTGCCGCTGGCCAGCTATCCGCTATTCAATTTTTCTGATCCTTCATCGGCGCAAAAGCTTGGGAAGCAGCACTCACGATGAGCTATGTAGTAGCAGAGATCAGCTGTGGAATACAATCACTTTATGCAGTGTTTATGCGGTCAGAATCAACTTCGTTGCTGTCGATCTTGCTTCTGTACCACGGCCGT
>CATPBJ010000142.1 GCA_955652395.1 uncultured Terriglobales bacterium
ATTTATATGAAGCTGCGACTGACGGCAGCGCACGTCGGAAACTGCTTACCGCTCCCGGCGCGGCCTCATTCATCCGCTTCTCTCCTGACGGGAACCACATGCGGTTTACCGTTGGCGATAGTTTCACCACGAACTCATCCCTCTGGGAAGCCCATCGCTTGACCAACCACCTGAAGATCTACTTCCCACAGATCCTGGACTGGTTTGAGCACCTGGACTCAGAGCTGGTGTGTGCGCTACTGGAGCGCTGGCCGACACTGGAGCAGTTGCAAAAAGTTCCGCCGGCGAAGCTGCGGACGTTCTTCCGTAAGCACCGCTGTCGGGATCAAGAACTCATCGAGCGCCGCATCCTCGCGATCCGCCAGGCCATTCCGGCCATTCGGGATCGAGCGGTGATCGAGGCCAAGGGTCTTGGGGTGAAGCCGCTGCATACTCACTGCATGAACCTTCCCAAACGTTCCCAAACGTCGCTTTTTACGGTGCATGAAGGACAGCTAAATCCTTAAAAACCCGTGCTGGACGCTGGTTTCCAAGGCTAGGATGACCTCCGCTGCGAGGCGTGTCACTCAGCCATTAACCAACGGGAAGTCATGATTGGCAATGCCGCCCAGCGGTTCGATGCAGAGGAATCTGACGCATGATATGACGATGGATTTGATACGGTAGCTACTGCAGAATCTCGCGGATTGGACGCGGCGGGATATCGCCGAAATAATGGTGTAGCGCCGCCATCCCTTTTACTCAGGACACCTTGGCTTCGAATGTGAGGGCGGGACGCCCTCACGACAGCCGCCGGGACGGCGGCGCTACCTAACTTCACAACATTTTGACGCTTTCCACTTGGATGGAATCGCCCTTGACGTGTCCAGTGACGGCCACGTGATGGCCCTCGTGTCCCTTGAGGGCGTCTGCGTTTTCGACGGCGAGGACCTTGTTATCGCCGTCGGTGACCACGACGGCGGAGGCGCCGCCTTCGATGCATTTCTTGGTGCAGGCAGCTGCGCCGGCGTTGGCGCCCTTGACTCCGCATTTAGAATCGCTGACCCAGCCATTCACGGTCTGGGCTTTGCCCATGTCTTCGGCTGATACTACGGCCACCAGCAGAAACAACACGGAGAGGGCGATACAGATTACTAGCAGTTTCTTCATGGCTGAATTCCTCGAGTTTTTGGCGGCCGGTGGCCGCAGATTGTAGCAACGCCCCGCTGCGAGCGTTTCTGTGCTACTTGGATTGACGTGGCGAGGTAACAGTTGGTTACTCATCAATTTTTCCCAACCGGAATTTGGGCAACTATATCACAGGGATGGGCGGGGGTGGGTCTGGCAGACCCGCCGTTTTGGCCAGCAGGGCGTTCGCTCGGAGTCGACAGAACCGACGTGGATGTCGGACCCTGCTCGGGTAGCATGCGACTACGGCCGTCATCCCGAAACTGTTTCTCGTTGTAAAATATAAAGTTACTCTGGACTTGCACTTCCCTTCTATGGCGCAGGAAGAAAAGACCACTGTCCTTCGCGACGGCCAAAACGACGACCGCTACGATGCTCAGCGCATCGAGAGCAAATGGTTCGAGCGCTGGCAGCAGGACCCGTCTCTCTATGCCGCCGAAGCGCATTCCACCCGGCAGAAATATTACGCGCTCGAAATGCTTCCGTATCCCTCGGGCGCATTGCACATGGGGCACGTGCGCAACTACTCCATCGGCGACGCGCTCGCCCGTTACATGTGGATGAACGGATACAACGTGCTTCATCCCATGGGCTGGGATTCGTTCGGACTCCCGGCCGAGAACGCTGCCATCCAGAACAACACGCCGCCCCGTGAGTGGACGCTGCGCAACATCGCCGCCATGAAGGCGCAGATGAAGCGTCTGGGCTTCGCCTACGACTGGTCGCGCGAAGTCACCACCTGCCTGCCCGATTATTACAAATGGAACCAGTGGTTTTTCATCAAGCTCTTCGAGAAGGGCCTGGCCTATCGCAAAAAGAGCCGGGTCAACTGGTGTTCGAAATGCTGCACCGTGTTGGCCAACGAGCAGGTGGTGAATGGTCGTTGCTGGCGGCATGAGGACACCCTAGTCGAACAGCGTGAGCTGGAACAGTGGTTCCTGCGCATCACCAATTATTCCGAGGAGTTGTTGCGCGACCTCGACCGCCTGCCCGGGTGGCCGGAAAAAGTTCGTACCATGCAGCGCAACTGGATTGGCCGAAGTGAAGGCACCCTGGTCGATTTCAAACTCGACGGCGCGACCGATCCGGCAACTTCGACCATCTCAGTGTTTACCACCCGAGTGGACACCATTTTCGGCGCGACCTCGGTCCAACTCGCGCCCCAGCACCCGCTGGTCGCCCGCCTGACCAAGAACAACGACCTGTTGCGCGCTGAGGTCGACCAACTCATCGCGGAGCAACGCAAGGCCCGAGAAGTGGGGGACATCGGCGAGATCGAGAAGCACGGCGTCAACACTGGGCGCTATGCCATCAATCCCTACAACGGCGAAAAGGTCCCGATCTGGGTAGCGAACTACATCCTGATGGACTACGGCACCGGGGCCATCATGAGCGTGCCGGCGCACGACGAACGCGATTACGAGTTCGCCAAGAAATACAAGCTCGAGATCCGCCTGGTGATCCTGCCGCAAGTATCCGATCCTGAGGAAACAGCTGTCGAGCCCAGGCTTCCGTTCACGACGATGCAGGGGACGCTGGTGAACTCCGGCCGGTTCAACGGCATGGACTGCGAGGCAGCGATCCGGGCGATGTCCGAGCACGCCGAAAAGAACGGATTCGGCAAGGCCTCGGTGACTTATCGCCTGAAAGATTGGGGCATCTCGCGCCAGCGCTACTGGGGCACACCCATCCCCGTGCTTTACTGCGAGAAAGATGGCATCGTCGCCGTGCCGGAGAAAGACCTGCCCGTTCTTCTGCCGGAACATGTGGACATCAGTTTGACCGGCGGCTCGCCCTTGGGTCGAGTGCCGGAGTTCGTCAACGCCACCTGTCCGAAATGTGGAGGCCCGGCCCGCCGCGAAACCGACACCATGGACACATTTGTAGACTCGTCCTGGTACTTCTACCGCTACACCGATGCGGGCAACGATCAGGCGCCATTCGACCGTGAGAAAGCCGGCTACTGGTTTGGCGATCGCGGCATCGACCAGTACATCGGCGGCGTGGAGCACGCCATCCTGCACCTGATTTACTCGCGTTTCTGGACCAAGTTCATGCGCGACATGGGACTGGTCAAGAATGACGAACCCGCCGAGCGGTTGTTCACCCAGGGCATGATCATCAAGGGCGGAGCGAAGATGTCCAAGAGTCTGGGCAACATCGTTTCGCCGGATGAGATGGTGGAACACTACGGCGCCGACGCTACGCGCATGTACACGTTGTTTGCCACGTCGCCGGATCGCGAACTTGACTGGCAGGATGAAGGAGTGGAGGGTATTGAGCGCTTCTTACGGCGCGTGTACCGCTTTGTGAAGAGACACGCAAAACCGGGTGCGGCTGGCTGGTTCTCATATGAGTCTCTGCGCTCTACTACTCCGCAAGCCGCCACGGCTCTGGGGCGCGGTATTCAGCGAAAAGTACATCAAACCGTCAAGCGCGTTTCCGATGATTTTAAAGGACGCTGGCATTTTAATACTTGCATCGCCGCTATCATGGAATTGGTAAACGAGTTGTACGCGGCAGAAGGAGAGATGATGGAGGGTGTACACACCCAGAACAAGGTCGAGTCAATTCCATTGGCTATTCGCGCGGAAGCTCAACTGAACCTGGCCCTGTTGCTTGCCCCCTTCGCTCCCTACCTGGCCCACGAACTCTGGGAAATGCTGGGCGAAGATGCGAGCCTGTTGCGTGCGCCCTGGCCGAAATTCGATCCCGCTCTGGCCAAAGAAGACGAAGTCGAGATTCCCGTACAGGTCAACGGCAGGCTGCGCAGCCGCATCATCGTGCCCCCAGATGCGCCCGAGGATGTAGTCCGCGAGCGCGCCTTGGCCGACGAGAAAATCCAGGCCATGATCGCAGGCAAGGTGATCGTGAAAAAGATCGTAGTTCCCGGCAAGCTGGTAAATATCGTCGTACGGTGAAGAGTGGGGACAGATCACGGTCATCCCCCGATGTGCGCGGCCGAGGCCAGATGCGCCGCCGCCTCCTTGCGTAGTTTTGATTCCTGGATCAATTTTTCAATCAACGCGACCAGTTCGGACCAGTAACACTGTATTGTTCAAGACGGAACCTCGATGCTTTCATGGCGGCCTCGCCCAACTCTTGAGTGAAGGTTTGCCGGAAGCCTCCCCTGACATCGATTGGCTTCCCAAACCGGGCAGTCGAGGTCTTGGAGCCCTCTACGATCTACCGTCGCGACCTTGATGACGGGACGGTAGGTTTCAGCAGGTCAGCGGAATTCGGCGGCTGCTTGAGTTATGCTAACCACGGATGAAGCGCCGTTCACCCACACTGGAAGGTTTCCAGGTCATGTTTCGCCTGCCGTCCCTGGGCCTGGCGGAAATCGCATGGCGCTGGAGTTTCGGCTTGGCGCTGAGCGCGCTGCTCGCATTCTCCTTCCGCGAATACCTGGCTACTCTACCGGTCACAGCCGGAGAGCTCCTTTTGTTGCGAACCCGGCAACCCGGACTGGTCCTGCAGGCCCTGGCCCGCATCCTGCAGGGAAGCGCCCCGCGCGCTGCGACTGCGGCCGTTGGGCTCACCCTGGGCCTAACGCTGGCCTGGATTATGCTTGCCTCGGTCGGCCGCGCGGCTACCCTCAAGACGCTGATCGAATACTTCCGTGCTTCCAGCGGTCGCGAGCGGGCCCCGGCAGCCTGGCGGTTGAGTTCCCTGGTCGGATTGAGTTCCGGCCGCGCCGTCGCAATGCTAGCCGCTACGGTGGCCGTTGCAGGCGCCATGCTGCTGGCTGCGGCTGCCTCGTCGCCGGAGAACCCATCCCCGGGAATGGCGCTGCTGATCTTCTGGCTGTTAACCATGCTGATCGGCCTGGCCTGGTCGCTGTTGAACTGGTATCTCTCTGTGGCCGCGATCTTCGTGGTGGGTGATGGAGCCTCTACATTTGCAGCCCTGAGGGCGGCCGCGAATTTCTGCCGGACTCGCCCCGGTTCGCTGACCGCCGCCGCCACCTGGTTCGGTATTGTCCACGCCGTTGCGTTTGTGGTTGCCTGTGCCCTGGCAGCACTCCCCCTGGGTCTGGCAGAGGTGCTCCCGGGGGGTATGGTATTCGGCGGCTTGTTGCTGGTCGCGCTGCTCTATTTTGCGATCGTAGATTTTCTCTATGTCGGCCGCCTGGCCGCATATGTGTTTATGATTGAACAACCCGATCCATCAATACTGCCAGTGTTGCCGCGCCCGCAACCTGAGTCGGACGACGACATCCTAAGCGACATCCAGGACCTGGCGCCTCCGCTCGAAACCGCGGAAAGCTGAGACCACCCCCGATTGGGAATCGGAAAAGTCCCGCTATCAACTGCGAGTCACTCGGTCGGCTGGTTCTCTCTTCAGCTTGCGCCACTTGCGCCAACTCTCCCTTTACACACGCCCCGCAATCTGAGAAACTCGTCCGTGGAGACCCAGTCCATCGTAGTCCTCGATTTCGGGGCGCAGTATTCCCAACTCATCGCGCGCCGCATCCGCGAACAAAATGTCTTTTCGGTAGTGCTTCCCTGCACCGCCACTGTGGAGGAAATTCGCAGCTACTCTCCGGTAGGCATCATTCTTTCCGGCGGGCCCTCCTCGGTATACGACGCTGACGCTCCGCCCGCGGATCCACGCGTGCTCCAGTTGGGCATGCCCGTGCTGGGCATCTGTTACGGACTTCAGTTCATGGTGCATGCCCTCGGGGGCAAGGTGCGAGCCGCCGACAAACGCGAGTATGGTCATGCCAACGTCGAGGTCCAGAACGGCTCCCGTCTTTTCGAAGGTCTCCCCGCCAAACTTTCCGTCTGGATGTCGCACGGCGACGAGGCGGTAGAACTGCCGGCCGGTTTCCGCCTCATGGCCAGTTCCCCAAGTGCAGTGGCCGCCATCGAGGCTCCTGAACGAAAAATGTGGGCAGTGCAGTTCCATCCTGAAGTGCGCCACACTCAATCGGGCACGGACATTTTGCGCAATTTCGCTCTCAATATTTGCGGCGCTAACCCCATCTGGACAGCGCAGCACTTCATTGATGCAATCATTGCCGGTGTGCGCCAGACCGTGGGCGAGGGACGCGCCATCTGCGCTCTTTCCGGCGGCGTCGATTCGGCGGTTGCGGCAACCCTGGTGGATCGAGCGATGCGCGACGGCAAGGGCTCTTCACGACTCACCTGTGTGTTCGTCAACAACGGCGTCCTGCGCAAGAACGAGTTCGAAAAAGTGCAGCAGGGCTTGCGCGATAAGCTTGGCCTGCGCCTGGTTGCGGTCGACGCTACCGACCGTTTCCTGACCAAGCTTGCGGGCGTGACCGATCCCGAAACGAAGCGCAAGATCATTGGAAACGAATTCATCGCCGTTTTCGACGCAGAAGCCCAACGCATTGAGCAAGAGGAAGGCAAGGTGGAGTGGCTGGTGCAGGGTACGCTTTATCCCGATGTGATCGAGTCGCGTTCGGTGCGCGGCCCGTCCCAAACCATCAAGACCCACCACAACGTCGGCGGTCTGCCCGACAAGATGAAGCTCAAGCTGATCGAACCGCTGAAAGATTTGTTCAAGGATGAAGTCCGAAAAATTGGCCGCGACCTCTGCCTGCCGGAAGAAGTTCTGCAGCGCCAGCCTTTCCCGGGACCTGGCCTGGCGGTCCGAATTCTGGGCGAAGTCACACCCGAGCGCCTGAAGATTTTGCGCGAGTGCGACGACATCGTCGTGACTGAAATCAAGAAAGCTGGTCTTTATACCAAAATCTGGCAGTCGTTCGCGGTCCTGCTGCCGGTGATGTCGGTCGGCGTGATGGGCGACCAGCGCACCTATGCCTACACCTGTGCCGTGCGCGCCGTGCATTCCGAAGATGGCATGACCGCCGATTGGGTGCCGCTCCCGCATGACGTGCTGAAAACCATTTCCAGCCGCATCGTAAATGAGGTAAAAGGCGTGAACCGGGTGGTCTATGACGTCACATCGAAGCCTCCGGGAACGATTGAGTGGGAATGAGAACGGGGAGCAGTGCGGTGTTGGCTGGGCGTTGCCAACGAGAAAATCTCCTGCGTCGTGCACTCGGTAGGGGCCCTTCGACTCCGTGGTTGCTTCGCGTTGCGAAGCAACCACTCCGCTCTGGATGACTAGGGGCGTTGCGAAATGCCATGCGCAGACCGGCGTTGAAAAAACTCGTCCTTTGCATTGCCGCCGCGATGGTGGCATCCGGCAGCGATCGGGCCATTCCGGTCTTGATCGCCCAAGCCGTTCAGAACACACCATCCGCGCATCACGATTGGCCCATCTATGGTGGCGCCCCGGAAAATACCCACTATTCAGACCTGGCGCAAATCAATCGCGAGAACGTAAAGCAACTGCAAGTCGCCTGGAGTTTCGATACCGGCGAATCGGGCGGACTTCAGACCAGTCCGATCATCGTCGCTGGCGTGCTCTACGCGTATAGCCCTTCGCAAAAAGTGATTGCCCTGAACGCCGCTACCGGCACGCTGTTGTGGAAGTTTGATCCCGCCGTGCATGGATGGCAGCCCGCACGCGGCTTGGCTTACTGGACCGATGGAAAGGAGAAACGAGTCCTGGCGGGCGTGATGAATTCGGTTTACGCCCTCGATGTCGACACCGGAATGCCAATCCCAACTCTTGGCGAACATGGTCGTATCGATCTGCGCAAAGATCTTGGGCGAGATCCGGACACCCAGTCCATTGCGCTGACCAGTCCGGGAGTTGTCTACAAAGACCTCTTGATCGTTGGTGGTCGCGAACCGGAAACGCTGCCTGCTCCTCCCGGCGATGTTCGCGCTTACAACGTTCGCACCGGGAAACTTGCGTGGTCGTTCCATACCATCCCACATCCCGGCGAGCTCGGATACGACACCTGGCCCAAAGACGCCTGGAAATATAGTGGCTCAGCCAATAACTGGACCGGGATGGCGATTGATACAAAGCGCGGAATTCTATACGTGCCGACGGGTTCCGCGGCCTTCGATTTTTACGGCGGAAATCGGCTCGGCGACGATCTCTTTGCCAACTGCCTCATTGCGCTAAACGCAGAAACCGGCGAAAGAATTTGGCATTTTCAGGGCGTCCGCCACGACCTCTGGGACCGGGACTTCCCTTCACCGCCCACCCTCATTACCGTGCAGCGCGACGGAAAAGATGTTGACGCTGTAGCCCAGACCACCAAGCAGGGCTTCGTCTACGTCTTCAATCGCAGCAGCGGGCAAACTCTGTTTCCCATCGAATACCGGAAATATCCCCCGAGCATCGTGCCCGGAGAAGTCGCCGCCGCGGAGCAGCCCCTGCCCACGAAGCCGGCGCCCTATGCGCGCCAGCGGCTTACGGAAGATCTGCTGACCAATCGAACTCCGGAAGCTCACCGCTGGGCGGTTGAGCAATTCCGCAAGTTCCGCAGCGAGGGACAATTTGTCCCATTGAGCGTGGGCAAGGATACGGTTGTATTTCCGGGCTTCGATGGGGGCGCCGAGTGGGGCGGATCCGCCGTCGATCCCGCCACCGGAATCCTGTACGTCAATGCCAACGAGATGGCTTGGACGGGAGCCCTGGCCGAAAACACCGGTAGCGAATCCAGCGGCCGCGGAATCTACCAGAGCCAATGCAGCGTCTGCCATCGCGACAATATGACAGGTTCCCCGCCGCAGTTCCCCGCCCTTACCGGCATCGCTAACCGGATGGGCCCGAAGGAAATTGCGGCCACAATCACCGAAGGCAAGGGCAGAATGCCGGCCTTCATCAATCTGACCCAGGACCAACTCTTCGCGATCATCGAATATGTCATGACGGGTGAGAGTAAGGAACTCCAGAGTTCTGCGGCGGGACCGCCGGAGTTGAAATATCGTTTCACCGGCTACAAGAAGTTCTTGGATCCGGAAGGATATCCCGCAATCGCTCCGCCCTGGGGCACGCTGAATGCGATCAACCTGAATACTGGCGAATATGCCTGGAAAATTCCGCTGGGTGAGTATCCCGAACTCGCCGCTCAAGGGCTGAAGAACACGGGAAGCGAGAATTACGGCGGCCCGATCGTGACCGCGGGCGGGCTGCTTTTCATCGGGGCATCCGATTTCGACCGAAAATTTCGCGCATTCGATAAATCAACGGGCGAACTGCTGTGGGAAACGACGCTGCCTTTCTCCGGCAACGCCACTCCGGCAACCTATGAAGTCGATGGACGCCAATACGTGGTTATAGCCGCCGGCGGCGGGAAAGATCCCAAGCAAGGCTCGGGAGGAATCTATGTCGCATTCGCACTTCCCCGCGCCGCCACGCCGATCACAAGTGCCGGCCAGAAACACTGACGCTTTACTCCACCCTTTCCGACACCCAGCGCGAAATTGCTGTGACCATCTTCCGGGGCGAGATTCGAACAGATTCGGCGACCAGCCAGTTTCGAAATCCCGGAATCACCAGCGTCTTGCCTTTTAGCAAGCCGTGGTAGCCGGCGCGAGCCACGGTCTTCGCGTCCATGGGGCGAAGCTTTTTGAACAAGCGTGACTCATCGTTCCCCGCTCGTCCGGCGAAGCCAGTCTCGGTCGCTCCAGGACAGAGACAAGTCACAACGATGCCCTTGTCGGACAGCTCATTGGCCAGCGCCTCGGAAAATGAAATCACGTAAGCCTTGGTCGCGTAGTAAACCGCCATCAGCGGACCCGGCTGAAAGCCTGCGGTCGAAGCCACATTCATGATCTTGCCCGAACGCCGCTCCAGCATGGGCCCCAGAAAAAGTTTGGTGAGTTCAGTGAGCGCGGTGATATTGAGTTGGATCTGTCCCTGGCTTTGTTCCAGTGGGACCTCGGCAAATTCTCCGAACTTGCCGTAGCCGGCGTTGTTGACCAGGATGTCCACGGCAATGCCTTCGCGCTGCAGTTGCGCAGACAACGACTGTGGCGCGGCCGGCTCGGCCAGATCAAGCGCTACCGTCCTGGCCGTGATTCCGAACTGGCGCTGCAGTTCATCGGCCACTTGTGTGAGCCTCGGCCCATTGCGCGCGACCAGCACCAGATTGTGATGCTCTTTGGCGAAAAGCTTGGCCAGTTCATAACCGATGCCTCCGGAAGCGCCAGTGATCAAGACGGTCAAGGGAGCGGCATTCGTTCTATGTTTCTTGCAGGTTCACAAGCTCGGCGATCATCAAAACCACTGCCTCGTCCAATCTTTCAGTTCGGCCCAGTACCCGTGCACGCGATTAGCCAATGTTTCCGGCTTCGTCATGTCGTAACCACCGTGCGGTGTGCTCAGCGCGGGAGAGTAGCCCCCAGGTATCTTGAAGAGCGCGTCATCGAGGCGAGCTTCGGAAATCTCCAACAGTTCAAGCTTGCTGACTGTGCTCTTGCCTTGCTCTGTCTTCGTGATGGTCTCCTCCAGAGGAAACCCGGCCGGGGCCGCGCCCAGTCGCTTGAAATGTATGCGATCGTGACGACCACCGGCTGTGAGCGTCGCGTATACGAATCCGTTGCGCTGGCCTGAATCTTCGCAACCGAGGCCGGGCAGATCGATGTACCAACCGTCGCGTTCTTCCACGCTGGAAGGCGTAGAAGCGCCAGGCCCGGATTCCACTGTGATCCTGATTTTGACGTGCCGAGCCGTATAGGCTCCCTGTTGACGCCGCTCGCCGGTGTCTATCGAGTCGGTCGTGATTGTGACGTCGGGGCCGGTCATGTCAGTGGTCGGCACCGACCGGGCAGGTTTACGCTGCTCCGACCAATCTACGATCGGAAGTTCCGCATAGAGCCTGGCGTCGTCATTCAGGTCGATCCTCTTCCGTTCGTCGCAGAGGCTGATGTTGACGAAGGTCGCTTTGACCGGTTTATCGCGGACATACTCCCGCCGCTGCCTGGCTCCTTTCAGGTACAACGTCTCATCGCGAGAGTTGGCGGTGTCATTGCGCCGCGTCCTGATTGTTAGGTCGGAGAAATTTGGGACGATTAGACTCGCGAGGGTGGCGGACATAAGAAAGGTGAGCAGGGCCAGCAACTTCAATGTGGAGGGCCCCATACTCGTTCCTCCGAGGATAAGGCCAATGGAACGTCCACCGCCGTTGCCATCGGCCGAGGTTCTGAAAAATGTTCGAGACTACGCGCCAACCATCGCCGGCTCAACCCCGTAGATCGGATACCAGGGTGTCGCCGCCTTCAGGCGCTCGTTCACATTATTGATGTTCGTCACACCTTCCGTCTGCAGCCACTCGCGGAAGGCATTGGCGCCCAGCTTGGCATAAACCGGGATGCCTTCCTTCCAGGTCGCGCGACCGCACAGCACGCCATTGAACTTCACTCCGGATTCCGCAGCCAGTTCAAGCGCTTCAGTGAACTCGGCATTACTCACCCCGGCTGAAAGATAGATAAACGGTTTGGTGGTGGCGGTCGCCGCCTCCAGAAACAAGCCCATGGCCTCTATTTTGCTGTAGGCCTTTTGTCCGTCAAATGCCCTGGTGCCGTCCACATATTTCATATTGATCGGCACTTCGACTTTCAGGACATCCACGCCGTAGCGGTCCTTGCTGAACTCTTTCATGCTGGCGGCGACAATCTTCGGCTTCTTCCTGGCGTAGTCCAGGCCTTTTTCGTCCGCGCCTTCTTCGTAGCCCACGAATTCAAGGAAAAACGGGACATCGTTGGCGCGACATTCGTCCCCGATCCGTTCCACCCAGGCATGCTTCTTGTCGTTGACGACTTTGGGATCGAACGGGGTGTAGTACAGCAGGATCTTCAGACAATCCGCGCCTGCTTCTTTCAGCCGGCGCACCGACCACAAATCAAGCAGATCGCCCAAGCGCCCGGGGCCGGTCTTGTCGTAGCCGGTCTTTTCATAGGCCAGCAGCAACCCGGCGTTTTTGGCCCGCCGCTTCGAAGCCGGCAGTCCCCACTCCGGATCGAGCAGGATGGCGCTGGCGTGCGGTGTGAGCACCTCGGTCACCAGTGACTTGAATTCTTCCATCATGGCATCGCTCACATCACCGCCTTTTTCCTTGGCCAGCGATTTCTGCAGGGATCCGCGCTGGTCCATGGCAGCCGCGGCGATGACCCCACGTTCGTTCGAAACATTCCTGAGCCCAGCCAGTTTTCCTGGGGTGAGTTTCATAAATTCCTCCGACGGGTGCGTAAAATTCGCATCAATTGTAAACCATAGAGAAGGGGCAACCCACCCTGGACCGAGAAATTTGGAATCGTGGCTCGAAGTTTCGAAGACCTGTCACGGCGGACGGCACCGATGGCGCCGTTTGCAGTGGGCATCTTTGGCGAGGTCTAATCGCCCGTGCACTTGCACAGCGATTGGATTCTTCTGCCGCTTTCTGCTTCGTCGCACTCGTCTGGGTGCTCTCTTGCGAGAGCACATTGCCGAGCGTCCGCGACACCGACTGTTTATTGCCTCCATCAGATTCTTTCTGACTTTTGCGATTGTGCGGGGCCTGGTGTTTTGCATCGTGCACCAGATTCCGCCTTTCCACTACGTCATCGTGGAAGGCCGACACATCCATCATCTGGTGCTCGGGATCCTGATCCTGCTGGCGGTCGGCTATGGTTGGCTGTGCGAGGTGAGCAATGGCAGCGATTCCTCGTCTATCTTTGCCAGCAGCCTGATGTCCTTGTTACATAGATTAGGTGCGGCCCTGACTCTCGATGAATTCGCCCTGTGGCTAAACTTGAAGGACGTTTATTTGGTTCGTGAAGGACGTTCCCGCATCGACGCCGTGATTCTGTTTGGCTCGCGGCTCGCGATCAGCCCTGGGGTGCTCCGCTATTCTCGGCTTTGGTCAAGGGCAAGATGGGCAGAAATCGTGTTTGAAGGTGAGGAGTCTGCCCTGATCAATGTAGGCGCAAGCGTGCGCGCTGGTGCGGCAGCACCAAGGACGACTCCGCACGAGCGTGGACGCTCGCGCCTACATTCTCGCCTTTCATTGACGGCCGCGGCCTTCCAACCTAACATTGGCCCGATTCCATATTCATTCAGACCAGGATCGGGCAGACCATTTCGCATTACCGCGTCATCGAGAGACTGGGCGGCGGAGGGATGGGTGTGGTGTACAAGGCCGAGGACACCTCGCTGGGACGCTTTGTCGCGCTCAAATTCCTACCCGACGATGTGGCGCAAGACCCGCAAGCCCTGGAACGCTTCCGCCGTGAAGCCCGCGCTGCCCCGGCCCTCAACCACCCCAACATCTGCACCATCTACGAGATTGGCGAACACGCGGGGAAGCGCTTTATTGCGATGGAGTTTTTAGATGGCTTAACTTTGAAGCACATGGTAGCGGGCCGGGAAATTATCAATTCCGCTCCTGTTCGTTGGTGTTTGATCTAATGGGCAACACCGAACGGGGGATGGACTTTCTCCAGCTGGACCCAGGTTCGGCGTGGGTCTCGGCGAACCTGCCCTTCCATTTCGAACGCGCCGGGCAACTGGCAGAAGCACGAGAAAGCACGAAGAAATATCCTGCCGACGATCCCGCCAGGGGCCTCTTTATCGCCTGTCTCGATCAACTGCCGGCCACGAAAATAGACACAGAGGTCCGCACATCTACACCTCTTTTGTTCGCCGATCCTGACGCCGAAACAGGTACTGGAACGCCACTGTCTTGGCTATCTGCGGCAAGAAGGACATCGCTATGCGTCTGATAAAGAGCGCCATCGAGGGACACTACTGCGCCTACACTGCCCTCCAGAACGATCCCCGAGTGGCAACCCTGCGGGACACTCCTGAGTTCAGTCAGTTGCTTTCCGCCGCGAAACCGTGCCAGAACAACTTTCTCTCGGAGAGAGCTCAGGTTTCGCACTGAGTTGTTTTGAGTGCCTTTATTTGTGCGCTGGACCGCAGATTAGACGCGCGAAAAACCAGAGGCGCGAAGCTCTTGCCTACTGCCGCAGCGTCAGCGTCCCCAGCACCGCTTGCTGTTTGGCAATCAGCGCCTGCACACCCTGGCTAGCCAGGCCAATCATGTTGCCTAGTTGTTCCTCGTCGAACACCTGATGTTCAGCGGTAGCCTGGACTTCGACCAGCTTGCGGCCTGAGGTCATTACGAAGTTCATGTCGACGTCAGCGCGCGAATCTTCTTCGTAGGCCAAGTCGAGGAGGATCTCGCCATCCACAATTCCGACGCTTACCGCCGCCAGATAATCGCGGAACGGAACTGAGGTCAGCGTACCTGCCTCGACCAGTTTTTCCAGCGCCAGCCCAAGGGCGACAAAAGCGCCGGTAACAGACGCGGTGCGGGTGCCGCCATCCGCCTGTATGACGTCGCAATCAATCCAGATGGTGCGCTCGCCCAGGCGTTCCAGATCGGTGACCGCGCGCAACGAACGGCCAATCAGCCGCTGGATTTCATGCGTGCGTCCGCTGGGACGCCCTTTGCTGACCTCGCGCGGGGTCCGCGTCAAAGTGGCCCGCGGCAGCATGCTGTACTCGCTCGAAATCCAGCCCTTACCCCGGTTGCGCATGAACTGCGGCACCGTCTCTTCGACTGAAGCGGTACAGATTACACGAGTGTTGCCGAGCTCAATCAGGACCGATCCCTCGGCCGTGTTAATGAAATTGGGAATGATATTGACCGGGCGCATCTGGTCCGGCGAGCGATTGTCGGAGCGATAGAACATGAAAAGATTCTAGCAGCCGGGAGCGAGCATTCAGCAAAGCGGCATTTTGGAATCGGGCAACTGGCGTTTGGCGAATTCCCCCTCTCCGACTGTTCAAAATTGCACAGATTAGTGTGCATTAATGTACTTGGGGAGGTGTCCGATAATGTTGTTCGCCGTGGAGCGTGTCATGGACTCGAACCAAAGAGCCATCGCGCTATCCGTGCTCGAAAGCCTCCGGGGAGACCTGGTTTATGCGCACCTGAACAATGGAAGCCGCGTTCTCGATGTAGCCGATCTTCGCCAGTACATCTATGAACAGACGGCCACAATAAGGACGAGTCCCCTTGCCCTGGACGTACTGTACAGCCACGAGAATGGCTACGAGCAAGACATCGGCAAGAGCAATGGCCACAGCGCGAAAGCGGATTCATAAGGAACTGTGGCAAGGGCAATCATAGAAGATTGAAACAGGCCTTTGTGAGATGAGCTTTGGTCTCCGGCAGAATTCTCGCAATCCGTGGAGAGGTTCATCCGCTTAAACCGAGACGCCAGCAGCTACAAGCTAGAAGCTTCACTTCTGTACGTCCGCCAGCATCTGCCCCACCGCCGAAACATCATAGACACAGGACAAGTCCGCGTGACCTGCCAGCGTCTCGCGTTCCCTGCCGCCAACCAGAATCTTTACGCGATTGATCCCCGGGATTCCCGCAGCCAAAGTTTGCACCAGCGAAGCCACGGTGAGTTCTTCCACCAGAATTCCGGAACGATGGCCGTCAGCGAAGGCATCGTTGAGGTCAATCACGGCCAGCCCGGGATCGACCAGGTACACGTCGCGCACCTCGCTACCCGGCCCCAGTGTGTGAGACGAAGATTTATCCAGATACAACGCCAGCAGCGCCCGCAGCAGCTCCTGTGCCCGTTCCTGGCGTCCCGCCGGCAGCGGAATGCCGGCCGATTGCGCCCGAAGCACGCCGGGATCATCGTAGGCGACGTAAAGCGTAATCTGTTCCATGGGCCCTTGCACCGGAGCCGCTACGGGATGAGCATATTCCGCGGGCGTCTCGGTCTGCGTGACGCGGCTTCGCATCCGCCACGCATAGAAGCTCATTCCCAGTACGACTATCAGCATAGCCGCGATGCCGATCATCAGATGACGCGGGATCATCGCGTCGCTCCCAGTTGATCTCGCACTGCTTCGATTCCCGATGTCACAGACTCCGCCACCAGTTGCTGGTAGGCCGGAGAATTCAGATCAGCAAGCTTGCCTGCCGGGGGTGCGATCTCGATCGCCACCGCTGCAGCGGTGATGTTGTTCAAAGGGCGCAGAGGTGCGAGCAGGGATCGAACCGCAATCTGCCTTTTCCGGAGTTCGGTGGCCAGGCTCAATTGAGCAACCTGGCTGGCGGCGCGAAACCCCGACTGCGCCGTGTTCCAGTCAAGAAATGGCCCACGGCCCTCGGCCCCCGTGGGAAACAACGCGGTGTAAAGCCGAACACCTGTGCCCTGAGAGGCCGCGTGCAGACAGATGTAGATTGCCGGATGCGCCGCGTTGGTCATATTGGCGCGCTGGTCCAGGCTCATGGTTGTGTCTCCCTCCCGCAACACGAGCGTGGTAAAGCCGTGCGCCTGAAGCTGTTGTCCGAGGCGCAACGCGAAAACGAGGGTGACGTTCTTTTCCGCTAGCTGGTCGCTGAGCGCAGCCCCGCGTTCGTCGCCGCCATGGCTTGCATCCACAACCACGAAATAGTGCACCGCACTTGAAACTGGTGCGGGTGCCGCGGCCCCGGGCGTGGCTTGCGGAGGTGGAAGAGGGGCCGACGACTGGGCGGCGGGAGCTTGCGCGTGCACCGGAGCCTGGGGTGCAGGCGTAATCGTAATGGTGCGGCCGCCGTTGCTGAAGCTGGCGAATAGCGGAACCGGGCCATTGACCGCGATCTCTGCCGCCCCGTTGTTCTCCTGAAACGTGGCCGACGGGATGGCCGGGCTGTCAAAAGTCAAGGTTTGCGACCCCGGAGGGACCAGGGGCTCGCGGGTAAACACCATCCGCAGTTTGCCCGGTTCCGTAGCGATCATCGGATTCACCGGGGAAGTGAAATTCATGACCAGGATGGGAGGATTCGTCTTGTTCACCTGGGCAGTGAAGTGGACCGCAGCATTGCCGATAAACAATCGCCGCGAAGCTTCGTGAAAATTTACTGGAACCCCCAGGAAGCGCTGGAGGAGAGACGGCAGCGAACTCAGCGGTACGAGGCCACGCCCGTTTTCCAGCAGGAAGTTGGCAGGCAGATCGAAAGCCTGTCCCTGGACTCGGGCCCCGGTTCCCCCTGGGGTGAATTCGCTGTCCGCGCCGTTGTAATTCAGCCTCCAGGATCGGCCTTCCGTCCTCGCGCTGACCGAACCCAGAGGTTGAAGGATTTCGAGCAGGCCAACGTAGTCGGTGCCGTTCTTCTCCAGGACGGTGAGCGAGTAACTCATAGCGCCGGAGTAGACCGACAAACGCTTCTCGTCGGCGAAACCGGAAACCGCCATACAGAGAGCGAACAGAACCGCAATGCAAAAAGTTACAGCCGGAGCAGCTGGCCTCGTTCTTCGGCTAACCCAGCGTCGGCTACTCCAGCGCATAGACGGTCAAGCCGGTGAGCAGCTTGGGATAGAAATCGGTGGACTTCTGAGGCAGGACTTCGCCCGCGAAAGCAATATCGCGCACCTGCGCCATGCGGGCAGGATTCATGAGGAAAGCCACATTGGCAGCGCCGTAGCGCACCTGGGCCATGGCC
Source organism: uncultured Terriglobales bacterium (assembly GCA_955652395.1). Lineage (GTDB taxonomy): Bacteria > Acidobacteriota > Terriglobia > Terriglobales > Acidobacteriaceae > JAIQFF01. The sequence goes on from CATPBJ010000142.1 coordinate 17,501, forward strand.
TCGCCGATGTCGCGTATGTAGCGAACGTTTTTCTGCTCGCGGACGGCTTCTTCCGAAATTTTCAGCACGCCTTCCAATAAGAGTTTGTGCAATTGCACCACGTCGAGCGCCTGCTGGCGCAGCGACCATCCTGCGAAGATTTCGCTCGAAACCAGTTTTGCGCGGTCAAGCAGAAAGACGCGGTCTGCAGTAACCGCCAGCAGGGCAGTGCCGGTACGACCGGCTTCGCGCAGAAGGACCTTGGCGCGGGCGGCGTCCACTGAAGCGTCCACTTCGTCGACGCTGAAGTAAGCGCTGGCCCCTTCCCGAAAGACAGCCGCGGAAAATGACGGCAAGCCGTGCACTACTCGGTGCGTGGGCAGGATCACCATGCCCGGGCTGTCCATGTTGACCAGGGTCATCATGACCAGCTCGTAGGGAGCGGCAGGCGCCTCGGGCGACCGGCTGGGATTTCCGGCCGCAGCCCGCCGTTCATTGCGATAATTCAGGGCGGTTTCGTAGCGGTGGTGGCCGTCGGCGATTACCAGTTTCTTGTCCCGCATCTTGCTCTTCACCAGATTGATCAGTCCGGGATCGGAGATTTTCCACACCCGGTGAGACACCCCATATTCGTCATTGCCTTCGAGATCGGGGGTTTCGAGGGCGGGGGGCTTGAGATCGGGGTTGCCGACGGGTGCCAGCAGGCCGTCGATTTCCGCGGCGGGATCGCTGTAAAGCATGAAGAGTTGCCCGAAGTGGGCCCGCGTGGCCCGTAATAGTTCCAGGCGGTCGGCCTTGGGCCTGGCCAGAGTCTGTTCGTGGCGGAAAATCACCCCGGCCGAGTAGTCTTCGATCCGGCCCAGGGCGATGATACCGCGCCGCTCCAGTTCAGCCGTTCCACCCGGCACCGTAAAGCGCTGCACATACAGATAGAGCAAGGGTTGGGCGTCCTGCAAAAAGATGCCCTGCCGGCGCCAGTCGCGGAAAAATGCTGCCGCACGTGTGTACCGGTTTTCGCCGGTATGGTCGCTGACGTGCTCTTTCCCCAGGATGACGCGCACCAGATTGTGCGGGCTGGCGGCATAGTAACCATCCTGCATCTCGGGCGTGATCTTGTCGTAAGGCTGGGTGACGACTTTTGGAATCGAGACTCGGGTGGGGTCATAACGAAGCGCGCGAAAGGGTTCGATGTGGGCCATGGATGAGAAGTTGAGTCTGAAATTGTACAAGAGCTTCCTTCTCCACGTCCGGTTGAGTACCCAGCCACGCGAAGGAATGTGAAAGAACGGGGACGGATTCGGTTCAGAAACTAGGCAAACCTTTGCAGCGTCCGCGTCATCGCAAGCGATGTGAGAAAACGTTACAGAAGCGTGACAACTCGATTTAAAGCTATGGTACTATCACCCTCAATGAGGTAATTATGGCCCGCCTTCATGGGCGCGGGTCATCCCGCCCATCGATCCAAGCTCGATTCTCACGCTTGGCCCTACCCTGGACCCTGAGATCCCTTATGCTGTCCGAAGAGCAGGCTTTTACCGTTTCCATGTTCGTTTTCCTGATCCTGGCTGTGATTTTGGCTGCCCCAGCGGTCCAGGCTCAGAGCCCGGTGGACGATGTGCACGTCAGCCCCAGAGTCCAGCCTCCTCCTCCCGCAGAGAAACAGATCATGGATCCTTCCCTGAGGACTCACACCAAGCCTCTCAAGGTGGACGTGGATCTAGTGCTGGTGCCAGTCACCATTACTGACCCCATGAATCGTTTGGTTACTGGACTGGACAAGGAAAATTTTACGCTCTATGAAGGTAAAGACCTGCAGGATATCCGGCATTTTTCCAGTGAGGATGCTCCCGTCTCTTTAGGCGTAATCTTCGACATGAGCGGCAGCATGAGCAGCAAGATCGAGCGCGCCCGCGAAGCAGTGATCGAGTTTTTCAAGGCCGCCAACCCGCAGGACGAATTTTTCATGATTACCTTCGCCGACAAGCCGGAGGAGATCTCGGACTTCACTCAGTCGATTGAAGATATCCAGGGCAAACTGGTGTATACCGTTCCCAAGGGACGTACCGCTCTGCTCGACGCCATCTATCTCGGCGTCAGCAAGATGAGGCAGGCCAAGTATCCCAAGAAGGCGCTGCTCGTCATCTCCGATGGCGGTGACAATCATAGCCGCTACACCGAAGGCGAAATCAAGTCCGTGGTGAAGGAAGCGGACCTGCTGATCTATGCCATTGGCCTTTACGACCGTTACATGTCTACTCCCGAGGAGCAACTGGGCCCCGCCCTGCTGAGCGATCTCACGGAACTCACTGGCGGGCGGGCTTTTACCATAGACAACCCGAACGACCTGGCTGACGTCTCAACAAAGATAGGGATCGAGCTACGCAACCAATATGTGCTCGGATACCGTCCAAAGAATCCAGCGCACGACGGCAAATGGCGTAAAATAAAGGTGAAGCTACTTCCACCTAAAGGTTTGCCGCCGCTGCGTGTGTATGCCAGGACGGGTTACTATGCGCCTACGGAATAGTCTCAGGCTGCTTCTCTTAATATTCTTTTTGAGCTTGGCAGTCGGGGCCCAGAATCCTGTTCCGCCCGAGCCTCCGCCACGCCGTTCTCAACCAGCTACCAATCAGCCCCAATCTGAGACCCGGCCTTCTGATCAGGAATCACCGCAGGGACAGGAATCCGGAGGGTTCGTGTTCCATGCCGACGTGCAGGAGGTCCTGCTCCACGCCACGGTCATCGACGACAAGCAGCGCATGATTACCAACCTCGACAAGGACGCTTTCACGGTGTTCGAGGATGGCAAGCTTCAGGTCATCAAGTCCTTCCGCCACGAAGACATTCCCATCTCCCTGGGAATCGTGATTGATAACTCGGGTTCGATGCGGGAAAAACGCGCCAAGGTAAACAAGGCCGCGCTGAATCTGGTGCGCGCCAGCAACCCGCAGGATGAAGTCTTTGTAGTCAACTTCAGCGATGAGTTTTTTCTCGACCAGCCTTTCACCAGTAAGATCAACCTGCTGCAGAGCGCCCTGGAAAAATACGAGACTCGCGGCGGAACCGCTCTGTACGATGCGGTCGTGGCCTCGGCCGACGAGTTGAAAAGGCATGGCAAACTGCAGAAGAAAATTCTGTTTGTCGTGACCGACGGCGAAGACGACGCCAGCCGCGAATCGCTGGAGCAGGCAGTGCGAATGTTGCAGGAAGAGAATGGCCCCACGGTGTACGCCATCGGTTTGTTAGGCGACGAGAGGCAAAGACGTGCCAAGCGCGCCCTGCAAACCATTTCTGAGCGCACCGGAGGCATCGCATTTTTTCCCCGCACGCTGGACGAAGTGGATGCGATCAGCAGCGCGGTTGCCCGTGACATTCGCAACCAATACACCATCGGTTACAAACCCACCACACCCAAGACTGCGGGCGGATATCGCACCATCCGGGTCGAAGCCCGCGCTTCCGGACACGGCAAGCTCACGGTAAGGACCCGCAGCGGCTACTACGCCGGCCAGGAGCAAGCTGCCGGCGGCGGAAAGTAGCAAGCTGTCAGCTTTCAGCTTTTGGCGCTCGGCCATTTCGGTTTCACTGATAGCTGATAGCTGAGGGCTATGTTCCAATTGACGCTCTGCTCTTGCTTCCGTAACCTGTAGGGTGCACACAAACAGCATCGAAGGCAGGGGCCTGCGCGTGACCGACGACATTTCCCAGCTCGTCGGCGATACTCCCATCCTGCAATTGAAGAAGCTGGTTACGGATGATTCTGCGTGTATCTACTCAAAGCTGGAATACTTGAATCCCGGCGGCAGCGTAAAAGATCGAGCCGCCAACGGAATCATTCTGCGCGCCGAAGCCGACGGTCAACTCAGGCCCGGAG
>CATPBJ010000143.1 GCA_955652395.1 uncultured Terriglobales bacterium
CCGAATGAAGCAAAAAAGTAAATCCCTTGGAGTGCCTGCATCTCACGGTTTTCGGGATGTGGAACTCGACCATCTCCCGACACATGATGAAGCGCTGTACTTCCGGGGAAGGTTGTGCACGTTGAGCGGGGTCCCACCCTTCGACTTCGCTCAGGGGCAGGCTCTGGCCAACCCCAGGTAAGCATGGGCCACCTTAAGATTGAAAGTGTGTGTTCCTCTTGAGAGTCATACTTCCGACGCGAGATGTGCGCCACCTCGCCCTAGTCCAGCCATAGGAACCCGTCGATGTGAGGAGGTCTGTGGCCGCTTCAATTACAAAGTATTCACGGCAAGTGTGCTCACGTTCGGATCGGGTGCGTGGGGTGGAAGGTCGATCTGCAGCTTCCCTTCTGTTTGGCGGAATTTCAACGGCTGCCCGGTCGCGAGTAAATGCGATGAAATTACCTTGGCATCGAGTCCCTCAATGACAAACGCTGAAGACGGCCAGTCAAACACGTGAACGAAGACTTTCTTGTCCTTTGCGGTGGTCCGGGCCGAGGCCATGCCCTGCACCGGGCCATAGGTTGTCCCGTAAATCGAATCACCATTGACCGAGAGCCACTCGCCGATGGTTCGCAGGCGCTCCTGAAACTCGGGCTGAATGATGCCGTCAGGTTGCGGACCCACATTGAGCAGAAAATTCCCGCCCCGGCTTGCTACTTCTACTAAACCTCGAATCAGAAACTGTGCCGATTTGAATTCTCGATCATGCATGTTGTAAGCCCAGGTATCGTTGATGGTCATGCACGTCTCCCATAGCTGAAAATCTTCCGGTTTGGGAACTGTCGTCTTCAATTTTTGCTGAATGCTGGTGTCGACTGCGTTAAAGCGCACGTCTTTGGTTGGGATCCCGGTGGGGATGAACTGCTCCGGCGTTTGAAAGTCTCCCGGCACGCCGATTCGATCGTTCACGAGCGTGGGCGGCTGCAATTGACGGATCAGATCGAGAAATCGAACGCCACCGTATTTCTCCTGATGGTGCAATCCATCGAACCATATCAATGCAGCCGGACCGTACTTGGTCAGCAGCTCAGTCAATTGTAACTGCATGTAGTCAAGATAGAGAGGCCACTCCGGACGTGTGGGTTCGCCGTTCCAGTTCTCGGCCGCCAGCTTGGAAGTGTCGCGAAATGCTGTATGGTGCATGTCCGGAGGCGAATAATAGAACCCCAGAGGCATGGCCCGTTCTTTGCACGCCGCGGCCAGTTGCGCCACGATATCTTTGCCGTAAGGCGTGTTAGTGACTTTGTAATCTGTGTACGCCGAATCGAACATACAGAAGCCGTCGTGGTGCTTGGTAGTGAACACCATGTATTGCTGCCCTGCGGCGCGGGCAAGATCAACGAAGGAGTATGGATCGAACTTCGTGGGATTAAACCGCTTGGGCAACCCGCGATACTCGGCTTCGGTGATTCCGCCGGGCTTGGGAACCATAATGGGCCACGAGGCCTCTACGCTGGCGAGGGAGTACGGCCCCCAGTGAATGAACATGCCAAATTTGGCGGCACGATACCACGCCGTGCGCTCGTCGTCGAAGACGGACCCGAATCCGAAGTTGGGCAACAGTGGCAGCGAGGACGCGGCCAGAGCGAGTTTGAGGAAGTCGCGTCGGCTGGACAAGCAGCCGCGTCCATCCTGGGAGTGATCGTCGCAATCAAACGGTGGTCTCACTGGTTCCCTCTTTATTCTCTTCTGAGTTTAGAACGTTGGTTGATCGGCTGAACCCGCTAAGCCTCGTAACCCGGGCTCTTACCCTTACCTTCCGCGTTCAGTGGGCCCAGACAGTCAGTGCTGCCTCCAGGAATGAATTAATCACATGAATAAGTGTCTGCTCGGCCACGTATGGAGTACCGAGCCGGATCACATCGATGATCAGTCGGTGTAGCGGGAGTTGTTTCGCCCAAGGGCTCGTGTCGAGGTTTTTGGCGAGGGCTCGCATCAGTGTGAAAGCATATAAAGGTATGACCAGGCGGCGACCGTATTCCTCGAGAAACGAATTGCCGGGTTTTTCCAGCAGGCAAATGTGAAAATGCTGGACGCTCTCCACCACCTTGCGGAGGTCGCCCATTTGCACGGCCTCCTCGATTCGTTTCAGGGCGGCTTCCAAGTCATGGAGTGGAAGGCCACGTTGGGCTACAATTCGCGCTGCCAGCCCCTCAAGGGCGCCGCGGACTTGGTAGATGTGAATAATGTCCGGATCGCCTAGCTTCAGTACGCGAGCACTGCGACCATGCCCTTTAGTTACAAAACCATCCGTTGTGAGGATATTGAGGGCTTCCCGAATCGAGACTTGCGCGACTCCGTATTGGCGAGCCCATCGACTTTCAACAATCTTCTCTCCGGGAGCAATTCTCCCCGCAAGAATCTCTTCGCGCAAACGCACAGCGATATTTTCTTTCAGCAAGCCGCGTGGCTCGCGGGCGTCTTCTTGAAAGTTGTCGTACACGGGTTTGGGTAATGTACCACGCTTTGGAGTCACTCTAAACGGGATGGAACTCGAATCGACGAGACAGAAGGGAACACAGTGAGGAGGTCCCGCTAGTGAGTGACGGCATCCTGATATTCCCCGGCCTGCAAGTCTCGGCTTCACAGAGCAGCCTGCATCAGCGGCGCGTTAGCCGCTCCGCCGCTATACACCTAAGGCATATTCCGAACGCTGGCCGGCAAGACCCACGCCCGCTTCTGTTTCAAACGGATGCGGGCGAATTTTTTGGATGTGTCAGAGCGTTGGTCACGCGTCGTCGTGACGGGCAGCTAATCGACATGAAAGACTTCTTCCATGCTAGCCCACCACTGATCCTTCCCCCGAGTTTCAAGAGGACGTTGCATGGGGATCATGATCTTCCACCACTCCTGCGTCTTTGGATCGGCGGCCATTCGCGCCATGTCGACGTCATAATTTGTTCCGTGGTACTCAAAATAGCTGAACAGCAAGCCATCCTTCAGAAAAATGGAATAGTTGCGGATGTTGCACTTATGGATCATGGCCAGCACCTCGGGCCACACCGCGGCATGATATCTCTTATACTCGTCGAGGGCTTCCGACCTCAGCCCGATCAATGAACCATAGCGTTTCATGGACCATCCCGTCACTTCGTGTTGTCCGCTCGCTCGTGCAATAGAGGCAACGAAAATGCCAGATTGAAACCGAGAAACGTTGCCCCAATCAAAAGACCTTCACTATATTCGATATTCGCGTAGGTTGGCCAGGGAGTTACCCAGCGGGTTAAAACTAAAAGCTGAAGATGGGCTTTGATAGCTAATCATGAAGGAACATCGAATCATTTCGTTGGAAACGAGAGACGCGCGATTCCCTCTGGACGCGGGCGCGGGGAGTGATGCGGTGCACTCCGGGTCCGAGTACGCCTTTGCCACAACCCTGCTTTCCAGTAGCGGCGGCCTTTACGGTACGGGGATTGCGCTGACCCTCGGCCAGGGCAACCAGTTAGTGTGCGAAGCGATTGAATTGCTGGGAAAGGGTCTGCTTGGGCAGGAAATCGAAGAACTCATGGCGGACTTCAGCGCCGTTGCGCAGGGCCTGGCACAGCACCCGCAGCTGCGCTGGCTAGGACCGCAAAAGGGTGTAATTCATCTTGCACTCGCTTCTCTTACCAATGCATGCTTCGATTTGTGGGCCAAGGCGCGTGGCGTGCCTTTATGGCGACTGCTCCTTGATCTGAGCCCTCGGGAACTTGTAAATCTTCTAGATCTGAGTTATCTAGAGGACGTTCTCACTCGTGAAGAAGCGACAGCCATTTTTGACCATCACCTTACTGGGCGTGGCGACCGAGAGCAAATTGTGCGACGGGGCTATCCGGGATACGACACATCAGTCGGTTGGTTCCATTACGAAGATAATCAGATAAAGGATCTGGCGCGAAAGGCGATGAGCCACGGGTTTCGCGCCTTCAAGCTGAAGGTGGGATCGCACGACGAGCAACGCGATTTGCGGCGCGCGTCCATGCTGCGAGAGCTAGCGGGGCCAGACGCGCTGATCATGGTCGATGCCAATCAGCAGTGGACGCTTCCGGCAGCGCTTAAAATGTGCCAGGCCCTGTGCTCCGTTTCACCTTATTTCATAGAGGAACCAACTCACCCGGATGATGTTCACGCCCATAGGAAGCTCGCGGAGGCCATCGCCCCCATCCCGATTGCGCTCGGCGAGCACGTTCCCAACCGCGTCATGTTCAAGAACTTCATGCAGGCGGGCGCAGTGCACTTCGTCCAGGTAGATTGCACGAGGGTCGCCGGGATTTCGGAGTTCCTCGCTGTCAGTTTGCTGGCGCGGAAGGTCGGGCTGCCAGTAGTGCCACACGTCGGCGACATGGGCCAAATCCACCAGCATCTGGTCCTGTTCAATCACATCGCAATGGGACACGAAGCTCTGTTTCTCGAGTGTATCCCTCACCTGCAGCAGCATTTTGTTGCTCCGGTTCGGATCGAGAACGGAACGTACATAACCTCACAAACCCCAGGCTGCTCGTCGGATCTGAAGGGGGTTAAGCCTGAGCGGGCAATGGCAATCCAGCCCTAGCTCCACCGCTGTGCCAAGAGAAGGACAGCGCAGGACTACACCATATTTGCCGCGGAGATGATCCCAATTGACACCAGGAGTATGCCGATTCCTGTCCAGCAGTATGCCAAAGCGCGGCGGCTGGCGCTTTTCCACTCGCCTGAAACCGCACCCCAAAAGAGCGCAACGATAATGTCCAAGATCATGAAGATCGGCCAGCCGACTATGCCGCCCAGGGCCCCGAGCGAAACCGCCCCCACGCCGTAAAGAATCGTTCCACCGAACCACAGCAGGCCTGTCGAGATGCCGAGCAACCAATAGGCAAGCGAGCTGCGCTTCCGGTAGACGCTCCAGGTTTTGTTTCGATTGAGAAGATACACACAGTAGACAAGGTTCGCGACGAACCCGCCGGTAACCGTCAGGGCCCAGATGGGATTCGCTGCCATGGCGGCGCTGGCACCTTCATGTAGAGACCGCAACCTTAGCTCGTCACCGAATAGAAAGCTGAAATTCAGCATAGACGAAAAAATACCGGAGAAGACACAAATCACCAAACCAGTAGCAAAGCCCGAACTGGAGGAAGTTTTGGCCGAGTCACGTTCCCTGATCTGGCCGGCCCGCGCCAGGAACGCCAGCCCAACCGTCATGACTACTGTTCCCAGGATCAGGGCCAGCCCTCGCCTGTCGGAGAGTTGTTCGGAATGAAGAATTGCCAATGGAAACAAGGACCCAAATGACGCTGTTATGCCGAGGATCAGAGCGAATCCGAGTGCCATGCCTACGCGAGCGATGCCGAGCCCGAAGAGGGTTGAGCCCACGCCCCATGCCACTCCGAACAGCGCAACTCGAACCAGGGTGGCGAACGATGCTCCTCCAAAAACCTCCGCCAGATTCGGAACGGTGGCGAGGGTCAGCATCCAGGGGAATACCAGGAGGCCGGAGAAGGCAAATAATAACCAGCTGTTTTCCCATTGCCAGCCGGACATCTTCTTTATGGGCGCGGTAAAACTGCCGTTCAATAGGGCGGCAAGAACCACCACCGCGATTCCCCAGCCGATGATCGGTTGCATCAAGTCTCCTGGGATGAAGCGAAGCGCTTGAGCTAAGGCGAAGGCGGTTTCGGGCGCGCTGGTTCTGCTGCTGGTTTGGCAAATTTGGTGTCGTCTACGGCCACGTTGTTCCGGGCTTCCTCGATTTTTATGGTGAAGCGCGCGCCCGGGCGGGCGATTGTCCGCTGGAATGGCATCTTCACATTGCCTTCGTTACGGTAATCCGAATAGTCGATTTGCGTTGGATTGCGTCCGAGCGGCGAATCAACATAGCGCAACATGCGTAGCAGCAAGCCGGAACTTTCATCGAAATAAAGTTTCACCATAGGCTCCCCGGAGTTGAAGCCGGAAACCACATACACATCGCGATCGCCGATCTTCTCCGGCTTAGCGGTCTTCAGGTCGCCTAACAACTCCTTAAAGCGCATCGGCAATTGCAAATCAGCTTCTAGCCGGGCCGAATTGGCCTCGGGCGCGGAGATGTCACGCACTGGACGATCGGGGGCGGAAGTCCAGCCCGAGGTTCCATCGTACGTCGTAATGCTGTCACCATTGGGTAGATGGATGATTGTCATGCGCTTGCCGGGTGTTTTACTAAAAATGTCGATTGGCAGTTGCCGCCCGCCCAGATTGATGGTCCCCTTTTCGACTCGGGTAGACAACTTTCCAATGGCTGACGCGCCACCAAGCGCATCGACATACTTGGCAAAAATCTGCTCTGCGGTTGGTGCGTCGGCAGGGACTGCTCCGTGGTCGTCTAGCACGTCCTCAGCGACAGGCTGCGCCCCTGCTTCGGCGATGATTGGCGTGGCCATTGGATGGGCTGAGCCGCGATGGCAGGAGTAGCAGGTCACCTCGCGCTTACCCTCAAAGTTTTCATGATTGATGGTGAACATCATCTGCATCATCTTCCGCGCTATCTGCTTTGGCTTCTTATCGTCCTTCTCAAACGCTCCTTCTACGTGGCAGAAGCTGCATTCCACTCCTAGGGAGTAGGTTATAAACTGCATTGAGGGGACCAGTTGATCCGCTGGAACGCCCTTCAAACTCTGAACGTTCTTGTAAGCCTCTTCCGCCATCTTTATTTTGGCGGTCGCCGGCTTAGCCGGGTTGGTCTGCCCTCTCGCAGGAACACCGGTCATAGAAAGTAGGACAAGGAGTCCGGCGCTCAACCAGGCTCGGTATTTCTCATGCATGGATCTGTTCTCCCGAAGTTGCAGGTGGATAGTTTAGCCTCTCAAGTTACAGAAACCACCATCCAGCGGATAGTCCACTCCGGTAATAAAAGACGCTTCATCGGAACATAGGAATAGAGCCAGCGAAGCGACTTCCTGGGGGTGTGCCATCTGTCCGATGGGCTGAGATTTTGATAGCTTCTCGAACATTTCCTGTTCGCGCGCGGGTAATTGTTTTCTTAGGTATCCATCTACAAAAGGCGTGTGGACCCGGGCCGGCGAGATGCAATTGCAACGTATGTTGTGGGCGAGATAATCCTTGGTCACCGAATACGTCATGGCGATCACAGCGCCTTTGCGCATCGAATACGCAAAACGGTCGGAAAGGCCGGCGGAGCCCGCAATCGACGCCATATTAAGGATCACGCCGCCGCCGCTCCCTCGCATGCAGCCGACCGATGTCAGCACGTGGTTGTAATACCCCTTCACGTTCACGCGTAAAATCCGATCGAAATCGGCTTCGGTTGTGTTCTCCAGCGAGCCGACGTGTGAGACACCGGCATTATTTACAAGAATGTGAAGGTGCTCGGAGCGAAAAAGTTCGCCAAAGATAGACTTCACTTCAGCCTGGCTGGTTACGTCACAGCGGTGAGCCGACGCCCTGCCGCCCGCAGCGGTTATTGGCTGGCAGGTGGCATTCGCATCTTTGTCATCCATGTCGAGGACACGGAGAGTAGCGCCGTGCGCCGCGAATCGGAGGGCGATGGCTCGCCCGATCCCACTTCCTCCTCCGGTCACCACGGCAATCTTGCCGTCGAGGCGGAAACTCTTGGAACTAGTGTCAGGATCGTTCAGAGCGAGACGCCTCTCTTCCAAGGAATGAAATCTGCCTGGCCTTTCAGTTCGGCCTTCGTATGGGCCTCGCCGCTTGCAACCTGGATCACGTATTCAAGGATGGTTTCGCCCATCTGCTCTATCGTGGCCTCTCCCGACACGATGCCGCCGGTGTTGATGTCAATAATGTCGCTCATGCGCTGCGCCAGGACTGAATTGGTGGAAAGTTTCACAACCGGCGCAATGGGATTCCCGGTTGGAGTACCCAGGCCTGTCGTGAACAGGACCACGTTTGCGCCTGCACCCACTTGGGCGGTGACGCACTCCACGTCGTTCCCGGGCGTGCATTGCAGGTTCAGCCCCGGCACCGTGGAAGGTTCAGGGTAGTCCAGCACGGCGGTAACAGGAGAGGCCCCGCCCTTCTTGGCTGCCCCCGCAGACTTCATGGCATCGGTGATGAGTCCATCGCGAATGTTCCCGGGAGAAGGGTTCATCTCGAAACCGGACCCGACCGATCGTGCACGAGCCTGGTAGGCCCGCATGAGTTCCGCAAATCGACGCGAAATCTCCTTGTGAGTGCTGCGGTTGATAAGGTTTTGCTCCACTCCGCACAACTCAGGGAACTCCGACAGAATCGTCCTTCCGCCCACGGCCGCCAGAAGATCGGCTGTATGGCCGATCGCAGGATTGGCCGAGATCCCGGAAAATCCGTCAGACCCGCCACATTTTAAGCCCACACACAAGTGCGAGAGCCCTGCGGGAGCGCGTGTGGCTTTATTGGCTTCCATCACGCCCAAGAAGGTTTTCCGCACGGCTTCCGAAAGCATGGTGAATTCGGAACCGCTTTGCTGCTGATCCAGAATGAACAGGGGCTTGTTAAAAGCCGGATTACGGCGGTGGATCTCCTGGAGCAAGGTTGCGATTTGTGCGGACTGGCAGCCCAGGCTGAGCACCGTGGCTCCGGCTACGTTAGGGTGGTGGATGTAACCTGCGATAAGGCCACAGAGATTGTTGGCGTCCTCTCGCGTTCCTCCGCATCCACCTTCGTGCAGCAGGAATTTGATGCCGTCGATATTCTGAAATACCCGAGCCCGTACCGGATCCCCACCGTTTGTCCCGGCAACCCTCGTCTCTATCTCTTCTGCCCTGCCTTCTTGGTACAGTTTCGCGAACTCGGCTACTTGCCTGCGATAGATCTGAGGCGTCGCGAAGCCCAACTCCTCTTCAAATGCCTGTTTCAGGACGCCGATGTTCCGGTTTTCACAAAACACCAACGGAACCACAACCCAGTAGTTTCTAGTGCCCACCTGTCCGTCGGACCGGTGATAACCCAGGAAGGTACGCTCTTTCCAACGAGAAACGTCCGGAGAAACCCAGCGGTATTCGCCGGACTGCTCATGGAAGGCACTCGCATGGTGTTGAACATTGCTTGTGGTCAACCGTTCGCCTCGCTGAATCTGCTTCACGGCCGCACCGACCAGCACCCCATACATGACTACGTCATTGCCGACAGAAAGGTCCTCAGTCGCGAACTTATGCTTCGCAGGCACATTCGAAACCAAGGTGTAGCTCTTGCCCTCGAACTGTATGTGTTCGCCTTGATTCAGGTCGGCTAGCGCGATCAAGACGTTGTCTCGGGGATCGAGTTTCAAAACCCGGGTTTGCATTCAGCGCCGCACTTTCATAGAAGATGGATAGAACTAGGCTGGCTTCATTTCCTGGCTCAGTTTACTGAGTTACCCCTGCCACCGATACAGGACCCGCCATCTTTAGCACGTATGCATACTGTCCTGGCAGGGCGGTAGGCAGCGTTACGTTAATATCGGAGCCATGTTGCGACCAAACTAGGGGTTTTGCCTCTCCCAGCAGGTAGATCTGCGTTCCCGCTTTGGGGACGGTCGACTTAAGTGTAATCGTGGGTGTCTTCGGCGTACCCAGGAGAGTGGCGTAAACTGCAGAGTCGCTTTGGGTAAACCGGAGATGAATCCCTTCAGAGGTTTTGCCCTCCGCGGTTTGCCAGGGACGCGTGCCATAAATGGCTTCGCCATTCTGCTTGAGCCACGCCCCGAGGGCCTCTAAACGCCTGATCTGGACCGGGGGAATGGTCCCGTCAGCTTCCGGGCCAACGTCAAGCAGGAGATTGCCATTCTTGCTGACGATGTCCACCAGCAAATAGATAAGCTCATTGGGAGCGATGGTTTCAGCTTCCCCTTCCGCCCGGTTGTAGCCAAATGACCTTCCCAGGCCACGGCACTCTTCCCACTTTGTCGGACTAATCTTGTCCAAGACCTGGTATTCCGGAGACTTGAAATCAGAATGCGTCACGCCAAAACGATCGTCTACCACGCCATCCGGCACAGCGTTGTAATACTCAGCCATGAGTTCAAGCGGGTGCCCCGATTTGGGATAGTCAATGTCGTTCCAAAGCACAGCCGGATGGTAGCGTTGGATGAGTTCCCTCACCTGCGCGTCAGCGTACTTGCCGTAAGCCTCGCTTTGGGGCTTCACAGCTTGATAGTCGGCTGCGGTCCGAATCGGACCCGGCACGAATGTCCAATCATACCCGCCGGAATAGTAAAGACCCATGCGCAAACCTTGCTGATTGACGGCGGTGGTGAGTTCGCCGACGATATCGCGGGTTGCATGTTGCCGGTCTACGGGCAACTTGGGATTCGGCGTTGAGCTAGGCCAAAGAGTAAATCCATCGTGATGTTTGGTAGTGAGCACGACGTATTTAGCGCCGGCCTCGCGAAATGTCTTCGCCCAGGCGTCGGGACTCCACTTCTTAATTTCCTGGTCGAAAGTGGGGGCGAAGTTGTAGTAATCGTAGTCGGCGCCATAATGCTCGCGATGATAGGCCTGGGTCGGCGACCCGTCGATACGCATTACGTTGAGGTACCACTCAGCGTAGGGGTTGTTCTTGATGTAGTCGGGCGCGGTAAAGTCGTGCTCGGGATGAACCAGCGGAGCCCATCCCGGAACCGAGTACAGGCCCCAGTGAACGAAAATCCCCAGCTTCGCGTCGGCATACCATTGAGGAAGGGGATGCAGATTGAGCGATTCCAAAGTCGCTTGGTAGCGCGACGGCGGTTGCACTTGGGCAGTTGCGAGCGTCACAAAACAAAGCATCAACACCACAACACTTCGGTTGAACAGCCGTGACCCGGACAGGACCGAAACCGCTCGAGTTTTCATCTCTGGCTCCTGTGGAACTTCCTTCTTGTTAGCGCAGCTCGCAATAGACAAAGGGGACCACTTCGATAGCAGGCGCGTCGCAGGGAGGGGTTCCGCGCTCCGCGCGGTCCAGTCCACCAGAAATTCAAGCGCTTGCCAATGAATTATAGACCTTTTCATCGGCGTAACATGCCAATTTGAACGCTTGTATCGCGAAGCCCTCTTCAATCTTGCCCGCAATCTTGCCCGCCTCCTATCGAAATCCGACCCCGAGGAATGGAAGCGTTTGCAGGTGGCCACTGGCAATTTCTCACTTGAAAGAGGGCTTGCGGCTCTGTGGAGATTGCAGCGCCCTACCACTGCTCCACAAGGATCTGGGTTTAATCTACTGTCGGTCTGGCGATTTGAAGAACGGACTCGCGGAACTTCTCGAAGCGCGCAAGTATTCTGTGCTCCGCAAAAATTCTGTCCATGCTCGTAAAATGATGTAAATGCCGAGTTTAGGGTGCTTGGTTATTCCCCGCGTGATTGCCGCAATCCTGGTGCAGGCTGCTACCCCTTCATCATAATTTCTTGGCCGAAATCGCTGATTCTCGCATCACGACTCGAGAGATCCTGGGCGGGCTGCATCACGAATACGAGCTGGAACGAACCGCGGCGTGAGAAGGACACACTAATAATGAGGACTCGGCGCAGCTTGATCCGTTCTCCCCTGGAGTGGCATTGGCAGGTAGGGTCCGGGTCTGTACCACATCCTGCGATTCCAGTGTTAGCCGAACGAGGTGGTACGCAGCTCAGGACTCCCCGCCCGGTCCTGCTAGTAGACACGCGTGAACAGAACCTCTTCGATTTTTCACGCTTCGAAGGATGGTTCGCAGGGATCGAGAAGAAAGCACTGAAGTTGGGCGATTACTCAGTCGCTGGGTTGGAAGATGTTTGCGTAGTGGAGCGCAAAGACCTTCCCGACCTGATCCACACGATTGCGACGGGTATCGCGTTGAGTTGTTGGGGAACGGACACGCCCACCGAGGAACTGGGCCGTCGCCGGAGTGAGTCGTTCTCAGTCGCTAATTGTTGCGGACTCGGCGAACCGACGCGCTTTGATATCGCGCATCGGTGGTTGGCCGAAGAAGCGTCTGTACTCGCGGTTGAACTGACTCGGGCTTTCATAACCGACTTCGAACGCCGCTGTGGCGGCATCGAGCCCCTCAATCAGCATTCTCTCTCGCGCGGCAACTAATCGAAGCTGTTCCTGGTACTGAAGTGGGCTCATCGCGGTCAAGGCGCGGAAGTGATGGTGCAGTGTCGACATCCCCATGCGTGCTACCGCCGCGAGTTCCTCTACACGCAACGGTTTGGTGTAGTTGGCCCTGAGCCAGGCGATGGCCTTCGCCGTCCTGTGACTTTGGTCGCCCACCGTCGCGATCGCGCGGAGACGCTCTCCTTGAGGACCTCGAAGTAAGCGGTACACGATCTCACGTTGGATCAGGTTGGTAAGGAAGGGTATGTCCTCTGGAGCATCAAGAAGGTCCAAAAGCCGAGAACAGGCCTTCAGCAGATCGACTGTCGTTTTGCCAATCGCGATACCGCCATATTGGGATGAACCCTCAAGGTCATGGAACTCCTCCTGGCTGAGAATTTCCCGAACTACTGCCATATCGAGTTTGAGGAGCAACGACAGCAAGGGCACCTCCTCGCTTGCTGTGACGACTTGGCTCACGACTGGCACATCAACAGAGCTCAGGAGGAATGTCGATTCGTCGCATAGGTACGTCGTTCCCCCGAGGTTCACACGTTTTCGCCCTTGAACGAAGACGTTTAGGCTGGGCTCGTACGTAGCGGGATAGCAAGGAGTCGGTGCCGTTCGTCGATAGAGGGTGAGACCTGGTATAGCGGTTGCCTGTCCCCCCGCCACTTGAACATGAGCAGCAATCTTGCGGGCCAATTGAGTCCGCATCTCAACCACCCGTGAATCTTGATCTCCGCTCCTAATGGTCTGTTTGCTCACTGAGCCAATCATTGCTCCCCTCGTGAATCTAGAGTACCTCTGGAATCTGAGTACTGGTAAACAAAATCCTAGGCAGCGACAGGAATAGGCAATGAATAGGAAGGATCGGGATACCGCTCGAACGACACTCTTCTGTACGTTGGACTCAGAAGACTGGAGGCACACGAGTGACGAGGAGCCGAACATGAAGAAACTGCTTTCGCTTAGCGCAGTGTCTTTGCTTGTCGCGATGACGACGCTCTCGGGTTCGACGCTGTCCGGCAGCCAAGATCGCGATGTCAATGAGGGCGTGCGGGACCGGTTTGTCGGAGCGTGGCGTCTGGCTTGGCTCGAAGAGGAAGGCGCAGACGGGAGAGTTCACAGGGCTGACTGTACCGGGATGCTTGTCTATACGCGTGACGGCCACATGTCAGTCCAGGTCATGTATCGGAACCCGCAGGCAGGCACCAACGCTGCGCCGGTGCAATACGCGCAAGGCGGCTACGAGGCCTCCTTTGGCACATACGAGATCGGTGAACGCGCAAACAACTTCACGTATCACGTGGAGGGCGCACTCGTGCGGACCCTTATTGGCAAAGATCTGACGCGCGTATACGAGTTTTCCGGCAAACAGTTAATCGTGAAGTCGTCTGACCGGAATGAACACTGGAGGGTTGCTTGGGAGCACTATTAAGCGGCTTCCGCAAATCCAGCACCTCGCATACTCGGCCAGTTCGCCACGACATTGCACAGCTAGCTCAGTGTGAAGGATGAGAAACAATGCAAAAACGCAAACTTGGAAAAAGCAATCTTGAAGTCTCAGCGATCGGGCTCGGCTGCATGGGAATGAGCTGGTCTTACAGTCCGATTCCAGACAGGAAAGAGATGATTTCTCTTCTCCATGCGGCGGTGGAACGCAGCGTCACATTCTTCGATGCGGCCGAAGTCTATGGCCCATACACGAATGAAGAGCTGGTGGGAGAAGCCCTCGCTCCGTTCCGCGGGCAGGTTGTGATTCCGACGAAGTTTGGCTGGAAGCCCGCCTTTGAGGGTGAAGCGAGGTGGAGCCGCCTGGATAGCCGGCCGGACCACATCAAAAAGGCTGCCGAAGGCTCGCTCAAACGGCTCAGGGTTGATGCCATCGATCTCTACTATCAGCACCGTGTGGATCCCGAGGTCCCGATCGAAGATGTTGCGGGAGCGGTGAAGGACCTCATCCAGCAAGGCAAGGTCAAGCACTTCGGACTTTCTGAAGCAGCAGCAAAGACGATTCGTCGCGCACACGCAGTTCTGCCGGTCACCGCTGTCCAAAGCGAATACTCGCTTTGGTACCGCGAGCCTGAAAAGGAAGTGCTGCCGACGCATTAAAAACTGTAAATCTCCTTCGTACCCTTAACAAATATAAAAAAAGGGTTCCTCACTGGCAAGATCGACGAAACCACGACGTTCGATGGCTCCGATTTCCGCAACACCGTCCCTCGATTCAACGCGGAGAACCGAAAGGCGAATCAAGCGCTGGTTGATCTGCTTCGGAAGATCGCACAACGCAAGAAGGCCACACCTGCTCAAATCGCGCTCGCTTGGTTGTTGGCGCAAAAGCCCTGGATCGTTCCAATCCCGGGCACGACCAAGCTGCATCGCCTCGTAGAAAACATTGGAGCGGTGTCAGTCGAACTTACGCCGGACGATCTTCGCGACATCGAAAGCGCCGCCTCAAAGATACCGGTGCAAGGCGCGCGGTATCCGGAAGCCATGGAGCAGATGAGCAACCGCTGATTGCCAGCTGAATTTTTCGTCAATCTCATGCGCAAGCAAAGCATGGGGCTGGGTCGACGGTGCAAAAAGCGTAACTCCGCTCGTTACGACGTGGTGCCGAGCGCCATCAAAGACGAGGAGATCGTAAATGCGAGGAGCTGTTCTGTACGGTCCGCGCGACGTGCGCTTCGAAGAGCGCGACGTCCCGAAAATCATCAAGCCGACGGATGCCATCATCAGGCTCTCGGCCACATGCGTGTGCGGGTCCGACCTGTGGCCGTACCGCGGCATCCAACCCGGTTCCTCAACCGACCTCGATGGGGCACGAGTACTGCGGCATCGTTGAGGAGGTCGGCAGGGCAGTAACCTCCATCAAGCCTGGCCAGTTCGTCATCGGTTCGTTCTTCGCCTCCGATAACACCTGTCCCAATTGCCAGGTCGGATACCAGTCGTCCTGCCAACAGGCCGAGTTCGTCGGCGGTGCGCAGGCGCCGCTGCTGCGCGTCCCGCTCGCCGACGGCACGCTTGTAGCTATCCCGGATGTTCCCGCGGATGACATGGTCCCAAGCCTGCTGGCGCTGTCTGACGTCATGGGCACCGGCTGGTTCGCCGCCGACGCGGCTGACGTAAAGCCAGGCTCGACCGTCGCGGTTGTCGGTGACGGCGCGGTCGGGCTGCTCGGTGTCCTCTCCGCCAAGCAAATGGGTGCCAAGCGGATCATCGCGATGAGTCGTCACGAGTCGCGGCAGAAGCTCGCTCGCGAATTTGGCGCGACCAACATCGTGACCGAGCGCGGTGACGAGGGCGTGGCCCGCATCAAGGACCTGACCAATGGAATCGGCGCCGACTCGGTACTGGAGTGCGTCGGCACACACGAGTCGATGATGCAGGCGATACATTCCACGCGCCGGGGAGGATACGTGGGCTACGTCGGCGTCCCGCACGGGGTCGAGCTCAAGGGCGAGGAGCTGTTCTACGCCCACGTCCACCTCCACGGTGGTCCCGCCCCGGTGCGCCGGTTCCTACCTGCGCTGATCGACCTGGTGTGGAAGGGGAAGATTAACCCCGGCAAGGTCTTCGACCTGACGCTGCCCCTCGACCAGGTAGCGGCGGGATACCGTGCGATGGACGAGCGCCGCGCGATCAAGACGCTGCTGTGCCCGTGAGCCCCGTTTGCGACTCCTGAGGCGGTTGGGGAGATAGGGAGATCAAGTTCATTTGAAGGAGTTCCGAGAAATGGAAATCAAAAGAGTTGGCTCGCAACCTTCTGCGAAAGGACCGTCAGAGTGGTTCACCGGTACCGTACGCATCGACCCGCTGTTCCAGGCGCCCGATCCCGCGCTTGTTCAAGGCGCCAGCGTTACGTTCGAACCGGGTGCGCGAACTGCATGGCACACGCATCCGCTCGGCCAGACTCTCATCGTTACAGCTGGCTGCGGATGGGTTCAGCGCCAAGGCGGGCCAGTCGAGGAGATCCGGCACGGCGATGTGGTCTGGTTCGCGCCCGGCGAGAAGCACTGGCATGGGGCCACGCCGGCCACCGCCATGACGCACATCGCCATTCAGGAAAAGAAGGACGGCAAGACTGTCGACTGGATGGAACACGTCAGCGATGAACAAGTAAATCGGGGACGATCACTTAAAGAATCGAAGGACTGAACAATGCCTCACGTTATCGTCAAGCTCTGGCCCGGAAAATCCGAGCAGCAGAAGATCCGACTGGCCGAAGAGATCGCTAAAGACGTAATGGACGTCTCGAACTACGGAAAAGGATCGGTTTCGATAGCCATCGAAGAAGTCAAACCACAGGATGGGGCTGAGAAGGTCTATAAATCCGAGATCGTTAACAACTCGGACAAGCTATACAAGAAACCGGGATACACAATGTGAATGGCACGTACAGGAGGTCGAAGTGAATTCTCTTACTGCAACGATCGCGTCGCTCTCTCTGATTGCTGGCTCATTCGCTCAAGGGAGCGAAACCAAGGCGGGGCGAAGAGCAAAGCGGACGGGCACGGTTAACGATGTCCGCATGGTGGCCCCAGGTCTTGAGAAATACGCGCAAGGGCCTCTTGCCGAGCTGTGGAAACGGCCTGGTCTCACGCCACGGGACCGCAGCATCGTTATGCTCGCCGCTTTAGTCGCGCGCAACCAGACGATCGAGATGCCCCACTACTTCAACCTCGCGCTCGATAACGGTGTCAAACCGAGCGAGGTTTCCGAGATCATCACGCATCTCGCGTTTTACTCCGGGTGGGCGAATGCGATCTCGGCGGTGGCCGTCGCGAAGGATGTCTTTGCCCAGCGCAAAATCGGGGCCGATCAGCTGCCTCCTGCTTCGCCTACGCTTCTTCCACTCGATAATGAGGCCGAAGCGAAACGCGCAGCGGGTGTGGAACAGCAGTTCGGCAACGTGGCTCCAGGCATCGTGCAGTACACCACGGACGTTCTTTCCGCGACTTGTGGCAGTCACCTGAGGCGTAAGCCAGCATGGCGACTGTCATTTCTCTCCGTGAAGTCATCGAGGCGATGGAGATAACGAGCGAAGACTGCATTTCTTATCTGGACCCGGAAACAGGCGAGATCATCACGGTAACAGAAGAAGAGCGGCATTTGGCAGAAGACGAATCTTTGGAAGATGTTCCCGAATGGCAGCGTGAGATGCTGCCGAAGATTCGTGCCGCATTGGAAAGTGATCGTTTCCTGGAGTTGCCGGCCAAGAGCTGGCTGATGCTATTCATGGAGCAGGTGCTTTTCGTACATTTCGGAGTGCAATTCTACGACTCGGCATGGAACAAAGTTGGTATAAGTTCCGTGAAGAGGCGCTAGTAGAAATCGCGCGCAACTGGCTAGAGGAGCACAAGCTCCCGTACAAGTAGCGGGCTCGGGATATCAGCAGGGGAATTTAAGATGGCATCGGGGGATCCGCAGAGGACCTGGTTTCCGGAAATGATTGTTATGCTGCGACAGGAATGGAAGCCTCCTATGTCGTGCGTGGCTTTAATCGAGCTCCGTGATCGTCAGAACGCGATGTTGCAGGCCATTCGTTCGGAAAGAAAGATCCTTTCTCCCATCATGAAATGCTCGAAGTGTCACTGGGAAGGGCGTACGGCTCCGCCCAAGGTCTCAGTTCGGGCCCTGATCCTTGCCCTCGCTCGATTTGGAATCGCTCAATCGGAGGAGGCAAAAAAAATCGAGAAGGAGTGGTCCCTTTACCGAAAGCAGAACAAGCTTGATCTCTACGGTAAGCGGCAACAATCGACCACGAGCAACTGTGCAATGCTCCACGATTCTGCAGTATGAAGGTCGATCCAGCCTGCTCCTGCCAGCGAATTTTCGCCGACCACGGCTTCCGTGTTTGCCCCATTCCACCGAACTGCCCATAATTCCGATTCCAATCGCTCCATCGACTACCGTTAGAACTGCAATGTAAAGTGGCTTACCGATCTCAGGGGTCTCCAACGGCGTTCGCGGAGATGCAAATTGTTCGGCCGCTGAATTTGAAGAGACTTCCCAGAAGCCGACTTTCCGTTACCAAATTGGCCGACGATTGAGTCGAAACCACAGCTTCCCCGAACGCCGTTTTCTGGACCGCGCGACGAAGCGCCAAATCGAAGCGGGAATATTGAGCGCAGTAGCGTAGCTGCCCATGTTGATGATGCTACCGCCCTGGTCGCTGAAGTTGTTGCCCGCTTCCTGTCTCGCGAAAAGCAGGCCGAAACCATTCGTTTCGAACTGCCTGCGCACCTCTGACTCCTCTAGGTCCGCGATGGGAGTAAAGCCGTAAACGCCGGCATTGTTGACCAGAAAGAAGATCAAGCTGGCGATGGAAAGATCGGAGGGGGTCATACTGGCGATAGATGCCGATAAGATCACGGTCGAGATCGTGCGGGCGCAAGAGAAGTAAGTTGCGTGCCGAGGAAGGCATCAATTTTCCTGAAAGTGAGCTGCAAGTTTCACCGCTCACTGCTGACGACATCAGTGCACTGGACTTTGTTGCGAAAAATGCAGATCTGCTCGGCTATTCGTTCGTGCGTACCGAGTGCGACATTCGCGATCTTCAGTCGCGTCTGCAGAAGCTTGGAGCCGAAAATGTCGGCATCGTTCTCAAGATTGAAACCCGCCAGGCATTCGAGCAACTGCCCTCTTTGCTTCTAGCCGCGATGTGCAGCCCCAGGATCGGAGTCATGATCGCTCGCGGGGACCTCGCCGTCGAATGTGGTTACCAGAGGCTGGCAGAGGTGCAGGAAGA
>CATPBJ010000144.1 GCA_955652395.1 uncultured Terriglobales bacterium
ATCCCAAGTGGTCGGGAAATCGGGATTAATCAGATCGGATGCCGGAGCCAAATTGGTAACGATAAGTCGGCTCGGATCCTGCGATCCGAATGTCAGGCGCACGATCACAGAATGCCCGATGTGAAGGGCGTTTGAACTAAGCCGCTAGCGCGGCGGACGCTGCCGCGTGGGGTGAGCCCAAGATTTTGGGATAGCTGACATAGTGTGAGTCATAGGGAAAGGAGATTCCTATGACTCGGTTACGCAAGATGATGCTGGAGGAACTCCAGCGTCGCAACTACGCTCAGAACACGGTTCGTTCCTACATCCATGCGGTGGAGGATTTTGCGAAGTACTTCCGCCGTTCTCCGGACCGCCTCGGCCCAGACCACATCCGTGAGTACCAGGTTCATCTGTTTCGTGATTGCAAGCTCTCGTCGGGCACCATCGAAGGTCGCACTGCCGCTCTACGTTTTCTCTTCGTCAAGACTCTCAGACGACCGTATCTTCCCGATCACATTCCGTTTCCCAAGCGGCAGAGGCGAATGCCCACCGTACTGAGTCAGGAAGAGGTGGCGCGGCTCATTACTTCCGCTCAGAACCTGATGCACCGCACCATGCTGATGATGCTGTACGCAACCGGTCTACGCCGAGCTGAACTATGCCACCTTAAGGTCTCCGATATCGACAGCGAACGCATGGTCATTCATGTTCGCCAGGGAAAGGGTAGCCGTGACCGCGACGTCCTGTTAACCCCGAAGCTGCTGGAGGCCCTGCGGGAGTATTGGCGCTGGATGAAGCCGCAAACCTATCTATTCCCCGGCACAGTCAACAACTGGCGAGCCGACGTGCCCATTACAGAGAAGATTGTCTGGATCGCTGTGGCCGAGGCCGCGAAACATGCCGGCATTGTGAAGCCTGTCTCTCCTCACACGCTCAGACATTGTTTCGCTACACACATGCTGGAAGCCGGCGCCGATCTGCGCACGATCCAGGTCCTACTCGGACATGCCAAGCTGGCCCACACGACGGTCTATCTGCACTTGTCCCGGCGCCATCTACAAGCAGTTCCCAGTCCGCTAGAAGCTATCGAGGTGTCCAGCCCCGAAGCGGTGAAGCGTTCCAGGAGGCTAATCAAGCGATGAGCCGGCCCACCCTCGAGGTGGCCGACATCGTTCGCACAGCGGGCAACAGATTCTGGGAGAAGCACAAGTCACATCTTGCGTGGTTACATCGCAAGGTGCTCGATGCCATCGTCCGCTGCCGCACTGCGGCCCTGGGCGGTCATCGCGATCAGTGCGTCAGCTGCGGCCATCAGGCCATCTCGTACAACTCATGCCGTAACCGACACTGCCCTAAGTGCCAGGGCAATGCGCGCGCCAAGTGGCTGGCCGCGCGTTCGGCTGAGCTGTTGCCCGTGCCTTACTTCCACATCGTTTTCACCCTGCCGCACGAGCTCTCCGCTCTCATCCTCCAGAACAAGCGGCTGCTCTACGATCTGCTCTTCCGCACCAGCGCCGCTTCGCTGCTCGAACTCGCTCGAGATCCCAAGCATCTCGGTGCCGATATTGGATTCCTCGGAGTGCTCCACACCTGGGGACAGAACCTCCAGCATCATCCCCATGTACACTACATCGTTCCCGCGGGAGGTCTGGCTCTCGATGGTTCCAGATGGATAGACTCGTCGCGCCGATTCTTCTTGCCCGTCGAAGCACTCAGCCAGGTCTTTCGCGGCAAGTTCTGCGAGGAACTCCGTCAACTTTTCGAACAGAACAGACTGCAGTTCCACAACTCAGTTCAGCAACTTGCCTCACCTGGCGGCTTCAGCCACTTGCTCTGGCAAATCGGCCAAAAGGACTGGGTCGTATACGCCAAGCCACCCTTCGGTGGTGCCGAGCATGTTCTCAACTACCTGGCACGCTACACCCATCGCGTAGCGATCTCCAACCATCGTCTCGTGGCCTTCGAGAACGATCGTGTCTCCTTCCGCTGGCGAGACTATGCCCATGGTGGCAAGAAGAAGGTCATGACAGTCTCAGCAGATGAGTTCCTGCGCCGATTTCTTCTTCACGTTTTGCCCAAAGGCCTGGTTCGCATCCGCCACTTCGGACTTTTCACTAATCGCAAACGTGGCGCTATGCTGTCACGCTGCCGGGATCTGCTCAGCGCGCAGTGCGCAAACAATCCTGACGCAACCACTCATCTGACATGTCCGGTTTGCGCCGGTCCCATGTTCGTCATTGAACGGCTGACCAGCAGCCAACTTTATTTCCAATTAGCCCTGACAATGCCTCCTCCCCAGAGCTGCCGGGTGGACTCCTCCTGAGATTACCGATGGCGCAACTTGTTTCGATCAACGTCGCTTATAGCTGTGCTTTAGCACGCCATGCGCTCGTATGCTCACGCGGCGACGTAGCCGCACAGATTCCACCCTTTCTGCCACAGGTCAAGACTCCACTGAGACTCTCAAAAACAACTGCACGGCTTTTTTCGTCTTGCTGCGTTGCTTCGACGCCGATATACAACCAGCCCCGACGAATCGAAATCCCATAGCTCCCACCGCATCCGCCGCAAACGCCAGCGGCTCAGTTCAAACGACCCTATCGAAACTGCCCCGACCACCCGACCTGCACATCCCGGCTTTCTGCTTCGGGGCAGTCCCGATAGGGACCTATCGTTTATCGATACCAATGCGCTGTCCCAAGCCAACTAATTGACTTGCCTATACCTCCGGCCTAACATTCTTCCCTCAGTGCTGTATCTGAGGCGCCCATTTCACTACAGGTAGTCGAATGGAAGTGCTCTTTGGAGGGCGCTTCAGATACAGCGACTTGAAGGAAGCCGCCCTTCGCGGGTTTGTATATGCGGTCTACCTGACCAAACAATCCTTACGCCCGGTATCCGCGACACTCGCAATGAGCCATTTCCCATCCGTGCGAACAAGATTGAACAAGTCCGTCCCGCAGTGATCCAGCTTGCCATCTACCAGAAACTCGAACGGAGCCCACACCACCGCGAGGTCGTTATCGATCCGCACTAACGGATCATGAATTCGCTCCTCAATGCGGGTTGTTCCAGGCCTTCCCACCCGGTCAGCAAAAGCCTCAAATGTCATCTGAGTCGGCTTGCCGTCCCGCATCAGCACCATCGTGCCGCCAGCAAGCAATGGTTTCTTAATCGCGCCCGCGTCGCGTTTCGCCATGCCCTCAAACATTGCCATTACGGGAGTCAGAACCGCCGGCTCTTCCAGTGTTGCGGCTTAGAGCGAAGAAATCAGAAAACCGGTGGCTGCTGCTCCGGCAAGAAACAAAACCAAACGCAATCGATCAAAGATCTTCATGGCTCCCGATTGTAAACCGAGCCATCGATTGAAGTTTAAATCCACCGACTTCGCGGATGGTCGCCCATCCCCGGATTACTATTGAGAAGTC
>CATPBJ010000145.1 GCA_955652395.1 uncultured Terriglobales bacterium
CCACAAACCCAACACCATTGAATATGCATAAACGCCTCCCCACCGGGCGGCTTCCTTCAAACAGCTGTATCGGACGCGCCCCACCAGCACCCGGCCTACCTGCACTCTTACTGTGGGGCGCATCCGATACAGCACTAGCGTGTCCCAGCCTCGAGTCCTGCCGTCGAAGAATTTCACCTCTACCGAGGGGGAGTCAGGACGTATCCAGGTACTCTATGCGTGCAGCAATGTCAAAGCACTGCAACGAGTGCTGCCGTGGTACGTCATCACCGCGACAGATCTTATCGTAGGCGTCTGCATAGGTTAGGGCAGCGGAGTGTGCCCATCCAGGATCGTCGACAATAGTCAAATTTATGGGATTCGACTTCACCAACAAGGCGGCCCGAATCTTCTCTTCCGCCCGGGGCAGTTGTGACATCAGCCGAGGAAGCCATGCACATGTACGTGCCCGAGGCGCGAAACCCAATCGCAATCTCCGCAGGCGCCGCCGATACCGCTACCGACACCGCCACAGGGAGCGATGAGCATCTTTCCGAACTTCTTATCACCCCCGGTCGCCGGGGGCGAACGCCTGACGGGCTCAGCGGACGGCGAACCCGACAACAAGGCCGCGCCCCGCGATCAACTTGCTGTCTTGGCTCACATACAGATACCTGCCGGGAGTGGCGGCGAGGTAGGAAAGCTTTACCGGAATCAGTTCCCCAAGGTGAAACTGGTGGCGGTCATCGTCGGTGCTGAATTGGGGTGTTATTTCGTCGGGTCCCGGCGCGGGTTCCGTATTTTGCGCGAACGTCCACCAGTGAACGGGAGAACCGCGACGGTCATCAGAAAGAGTTTCTGCAATTGCCTACCCGATGCCGATCTCTTGACTAAGTCTCTCACAGCAGCCTGTAATCCTACGATAAACTCCTCAAAACGGATTCGGCTCCGTCATCTCAAACCCTCGAGTTCCGGAGGCTAATAACATTCCGCTACCAACCATTTGCTCCGAAATAGCGTCAGAGAGCCGATGCAAATGACTGAGAAAAAAACCAGACTGGCAAGCAAGACTCTGCTGGTCGTGGTATCACTGGTCGTGGTCGCCGTTGTGGCCGTCATCGTGACTGGAATTCACCTCTCCAACCCGTACCTGCACAAGAAGGTGGTGGAGATGCTCGGCGAGAAATTCCACGCCGACGTGGAACTTAAAGAATTTCACGTCTACCTGTTTCCGGGAGCACGGATCGAGGGTTCGGGGCTTGCCCTCCGCCACGAAGGCCGAACCGATGTCCCGCCCCTGATTTCAATCGGCGAATTCTCCGCCGAGGCCGGGATTCTGGGACTGCTCGGGAGGCCGTGGAAGATGGGGCAAGTCAAGCTCAAGGGCCTGGTCATACAAATTCCCCCGCAGGGCGAAAGAGGAAAGCAGAATTGGTCAAAGGTGCGCGACGTGCCCGTCTTGATCGGCGAAATTGTGTCCGACGACGCGGAGCTTCGGCTGCTGCCCAAGTCGTCGGATAAAGATCCCCATGTGTTCACAATTCACCATCTAGTGATGCATTCGGTTGGGCTCGACCGTCCGGCGTCGTTTACCGCACAGCTCACCAACGCCGTGCCACCGGGCGAGGTCGAGACCAAGGGAAGCTTCGGACCCTGGAGCCCGGATGATCCGGGCCAGACCCCGCTGGCGGCCGAGTACACATTCGACAAGGCTGACCTGGGAGTCTTCAAAGGCATCAGCGGCATACTGTCTTCGCAGGGCAAGTTTGGCGGCGTGCTGGAGAAAATTGAAGTCGAAGGCAAGACCTCGACCCCCGACTTCACGGTCACCATCGGTGGGCATCCAGTGGCGCTCGACACGGTCTTCAGCGCCACGGTGGACGGTACCAACGGTGACACGCTCCTGCATCCGGTTACTGCCCACTTGTTAAAAACGGTGATCGTTGCGCAAGGGGGGGTAGTGAAATCTAGGGATAAAGATAAAAAGGGGAAAGAAATCACTCTCGACGTGACCGTCGACAAAGGTAGACTCGAGGACCTCTTACGCCTGGCGGTGAAGGCCGAGAAACCTCCCCTTACCGGCGCCATCGATTTTCATACCAAATTCGATCTGCCCCCCGGTAAGAGCGACCTCGCCGGTCGCTTGAATCTGGACGGGAAATTCGACGTGGAGCAGGCGCGATTCACAAGCCCTGAAGTGACGGCAAAAATTGAGACCTTGAGCCGGAAGGCTCAAGGCCAGCCGGAGAACAAGGACGCGGGCAGCAGCGTGTCCCAACTGAAGGGAAATTTTGTGCTCGACAACGGCGTGATCACGTTCCAAGGCCTAACATTCAGCGTCACCGGGGCGCAGGTCACCCTCAACGGCAAATACGGTCTGAACAAAGAGGACCTCGATTTTCATGGCCAGTTGCGGATGCAGGCGAAGATTTCGCAGACCGTGACCGGGGCAAAGTCTTTCCTGCTGAAAGCTGTCGACCCCTTCTTCCGTAAGAATGGGCAGACCCAGCTGCCCATAAAGATTACGGGCCAGCGTGACCACCCATCCTTCGGGCTCGATCTTCACCACAGAGACAAGGAAAAAGGAGAGTAACCAACAGAACGAATCTGCTACGCCACATCCTTTTTCTTGGGGCCTGTAGGCTCACCAGAGTGCTCAGAGTTTCCACCGGGCTCGGGAAAATCGGTTTCCGAAGACTTCAGCAACGGGTTCTGATCGCGATGTCCAAGCTGGCCCTGCATGGAGGTGTTGCCCGGCGGCGCCTCTGGCTTGTCTTGCTCTACGGCGCCTTTACCGCGGTCCTGATCGTCAGCGAGAGCCGGATCCAGATCTTTTTTCAAATCAGTCATGCAGTGTCCTAGTCTGGCCCGAATAGTTGGCCGTCAGGGTTAGCGTATCCCGAAACTTCTACCGGAGGGAAGGGTTAATCATGTAGATTGGGAGAAAAGAGCAAGGAGGGGGGAATGAAACATCTGGTGCTGCCTCTTTCGGGAATCTTGCTATTGTCGCTGGCCGGATGGGGGCAGATCACTCCCGGTCAGCAGGCCCGTGCCAGTGTCGCCGCACACCGCCACGAAGCGAATAGTAACCCGGAACGCCCTCGCCATCGCCGCCGTCACCACCGCCATCATCGCCGTCATAACGGCGAGTAACAGCAAAGAGGGGAGGCGAGGGCAAAAGATTCCAAACAGACGCGAGGCCTACTCCGGCTTTTTCGCCACAGTTCCCGTCGCGGCTACTCCTAGCTTGCGAAGCCGGTCCCGGGCCTGCATCGCCTCATTTGATTTGGGATATCGTTGCACCACATGGCGAAGCGCGGCGATTCCCGCTTCCTGTTGTCCCAGTTCAACTAGCGCCATGCCTTTTTTCAGTTCCGCTGAGGCCGCCTTGTTTCCGTCAGGGAAGCTCTGCAAGACCTGGTCGTAACTCTTGACCGCTGCCGCATAGTTGCCCTGCTTGAATTGGATGTCAGCCAGATAGAAGCTCGAATTCCCCGCAAGATCCGTGTTGGGATAGAACTTCACGTAATCTCCAAATTCCTGCGCCGCCAGATCGTTCTTTCCCGCCTGGTAGTCGCGCAGGGCATTGTTGTAAAGGACGTCGGGCGGTGGAGCGGCTGCCGCTTGTTGCTGTTGCTGGGTCTGCTGCACGGCCAGGCTTTGCTGGGCTGCCTGCATGTCCTCCAGTTGCTTGCTCACTTTGCCCAGCCTCGCCTTGAGCTCATCCAGAGTGTCGTTCAGCGACTGGATTTGGCCCGAAAGCTGGTCCGCATGGGCGCCGCTGTCGGTCTGTTGCTTCTGCAAGGTGGTCTGAAGATCGGTGACGGAAGTAGCAACCTTGTTGGCTCTGTCTGTACTTTGTTCAATCAGGTGCTGCAGCACCCCCATGCGCTCGTCGAAAGACTGCTGCATGTGGGCAATTCTGTCCTGCAGGTCCTGGACCTGCGTCTGCAGTTGCACCATATCCTTGTTGACGCTCCACGCGGGAGTCACGCCTGCACAGAGCAGGGCCAGGAGGGCAAGTAAAACGGGATAGCGCTGGGTTTTCATAGTCTACCTACGATGTGAAGAGTATGTATCGTGCCCGGGCCAGAGGACGAAGCGGTTGGGTAGCGCCGGCGTCGCGGTAGCTGGCATCTATGCCCCGGAGTGTGCGAGGGCGGGACGCCCTCGCGACAGCCGGCGAGACGCCAGCGCTACAAACCCTTTACTTGCCGTAGACGAAATGACCACGCCGGTTCTGCTGCCAGCACTGCTCGGTTGATTGGGTGCAGAACGGCTTTTCCTTGCCGTAGCTGATGGTCTTAACGTGGTCGGCAGTAACGCCTCCCTGGACCAGAGCGTTGCGCACGGAATTCGCGCGGCTATCTCCCAAGGCCAAGTTGTATTCCGTCGATCCCCGTTCGTCGCAGTGTCCCTCCACCGTGAAGCTGATATTGGGATGCTGCTTCAGGAATTCGATATCGCCCTGCATGGACGACTGCTGGTCCGCATTGATATCGCTCTTGTCATAGTCGAAGTAGATGTCCTTCACGGTTTGTGAGAACAGCTCTTCCTCCGTGGCTGAAACCTGAGGAGGCGGTGGTGGCGGCGCAGTCACGGTGACTCGCGCGGTGGCCGTCTGGGTCCCGCCCGCTCCCTTTGCGGTCAAGGTATAGGTTGTGGAATCGGACGGAGTCACGCTCTGCGAACCGCTGGGTTGCACGGCGCCCACGCCGTCGATGCTGACGTCCGTCGCATTGCTCGTCTGCCATGTCAAGGTTGTGGACCCGCCCTTATCGACCGTATTCGGGTTGGCCGTGAGCGAAGCCGTTGGCGCAGCCGGCGCTGGGGGTGGCGGCGGGGGCGGCGGCGCTACTTTCTTTTTGCAGGCGCCCAGCATCATGATCGTCATCAGGGCGAACACTAACATCGTCCATCTCAGGTTTCGTTGCTTCACTCTGCTCCTCCGTACTCTTGGTGCGCGTCGATTGCGATCGCTGCGCCCAGCTCAGGTCCGGGGAGGGGAAATCGGGCTCCGCCTCGTCCGGGAATTAACTGCAAAACCGCAAATATGATTCCCTGATTACTTTCAAAGATCACTTCCAACTCCAGTTGGGTTGACTATTAGCGCCCGCAAATGTCAGCTGCTTCTGATTGGTACCATCGGCCAGCATGGTCCATATCTGGAGGCTGCCGGCGCGACTGGATTGAAAAATGATGTGCCTTCCGTCTGGCGACCAGTAAGGGAAATCGTTTCGTCCGCCATCGTGGGTGAGCTGCACCCACTGCTTGCTGGCAATGTCCATGATGTAAATGTCCTGCGCTCCCGGCGCTCCCGGGCCATATTTGCGCATCCACGAAACCACTAGGAATTGCCCGTTCGGCGACCACGCCGGAGAGACCGCATATCCCTGGTCGGTGAGCCGCTGCACGTTGGTGCCGTCAGCCTCCATGGTGTAAACCTGCGGAAGTCCGGTGCGTCCGCTGACCCAGGCAATTTGCACGCCCGTCTTGCGATTCCACGCCGGCGAGACATCGGGACCTTTGAAGGACGTAAGCCGCTTCAGGTTCCCTCCGGAAGCATCCACGGCGTAGATTTCGGAATCTCCGCTGCGCGAGGAAGAGAAGGCCAGTTTGGTTCCGTCCGCAGACCATGCCGGCGAAAGATTGGTTCCACCGAATCGGGGAAATGAAACCAGGCGGTTCAGGTCGAGCGAATACATCAGAATTTCCCAGCCTGACTTGGTCAAGGAACTGAAGGCGATGCGCGCTCCATCGGGTGAAACCCGCGGCGATAACGAAATCGAACCCAGACGGGTCACGGCGTGCTGGTTGGCGCCGTCGTAATCCATCGCCCAGATTTCCTTGTGCCCGCTGCGGCTGCTCACAAAATAAATCTTGCTTTCGGCAATGCCGGCAATGCCCCCACCCAGGCGGAAGATAATCTCATCGGCAAATTTGTGGGCTGTCATACGGGCTGCGTCGCTGGTGGCGGCATCCTGATACTGCTTGCCTAGCACTTGCGGCGAGGTCACATTCTTCACATCGTAGAGCCAGCCCTGCACGGTCATCCCAGTGCCGGACACGCCCAGATTGCCAAAGGCCAGCATCGCCGCATTCGGCGGCGGCGCGCTCCAGCCCTCAAACTTCACATCGGCGGGGGTCCCAACCTGTCCCAGCGGATAGAAACTTTTCGAGACCATGTCGAAGATGCCGGCATTGTCCAGATCGTTCCACAGAGTTTCGTTAAACGCCTTTAGCAGGTCGACATTTTTGGAATCCTGGGTGGAAGCATTGAAATCGGGAACTGCCAGGCGCACTTTTTCCACGCCCAGCCCAGTGCCGGTTTTGATCCAGTCCTGGGCGAAGGTCGAGGTCAGCAAAAACAAAGGTGACAGTAGTAAGAAAAATCGCTTCA
The DNA here is from genome assembly GCA_955652395.1 of uncultured Terriglobales bacterium. Taxonomy (GTDB): domain Bacteria; phylum Acidobacteriota; class Terriglobia; order Terriglobales; family Acidobacteriaceae; genus JAIQFF01. Next base: position 6,380 of record CATPBJ010000145.1, read on the forward strand.
TTGATGATGACGTCCTTTAACTCGCAACCGCTAACAGCTTAGAGCTAAAAGCCAGCTGCTATCTTTTGTAATCGAACCAGAACTCTACGGACACCTTATTCGCGGCATAATCCGAGGGCAAGGGACCAAAAGTGTCAATGCGCTGGATGGCCCGAGTGGCTGACTGGTCGAGCGACGGGACGCCACTCGATTGCTCCACTTGTACGTTTGCGGGGTGGCCGTCGCGCATTACGTCGAAAGTGATGTACACCCGTTGCGCGGTCGAAATGCTCGGGTCCACTTCATATTTCAACCAATTCTCCGAGACCTTCTGCTGCACCACGCGCACGTACCAGGCGTAGCGGGAGCCAAAATCGCCGCCACCACCGGTGAAGCCGAAGCCGCCCTTGGCTCCGTTGGCACTGAAGGTGCCGTACGGTCCGCTTACCGGTCCGCCCTGGCCGAAGGGGACTACGTTGTCGGCCTCGACTGCGGGTTCGGGCTGCGGCTTCTGATGAGTGGCGGTGGTCTTGGGTATGGGCGTGGGTTTGATCTTGGTCGTCTTGTCGGGGATCGGAATCGCGTCCGGCTCTTTCTCCACGGGCTTGGGCTGAGACTGCGCCAGGCCCTTCGAATCGTTAGCCAGAACGTTTTCCGTCTTGACCGGATTGGCCGGCAGCGGGACGGTACTCACCAGGGTCACGCCCATGGCATCGCCGCCCCCGCCCGCGCCCCAGCCTTCACCGCGACTGCCCGGGGCGACCACGGCGTAGAGCACAATGGCGCCGGCAATCGCAATATGCAAGCCGAGCGACCAAGTGAGGTTGCGGCCCCAGCGGTCGTGTTCGAAGAAAATTTCAGCGTTGGCTGCCATGCGCGTCCAGCGGTTGAGTGACGATGCTCACGTTGGTGATGCCAGATGACTTGACCGCGTCCATGACGGTAGCGAAGGCGCCGAAGGGCACATCTTCATCAGCGCGCACAAAGATGGACTGGTGCTGAGGATCGCGGATTTTCTGTTTGAGCCGGGCGCCGATTTCGTTGATATTGATGGCGTCATTGCCCAGAAAAACTCGCTGCTGTTTGTTGATGCTGATGACCAGGCGTTCTTCGGTGATCTCTTTCACGGTTCGGGTTTTGGGGACACTTACTTCGATACCGGATTGCAGCACCGGGGCAGTAACCATGAAGATGATCAGCAGCACAAGTACGACGTCCACCAGGGGGGTGATATTAATGTCAGAGAGGGAAGTTTGAGTGCGTCCGTTCGAAGCCGTGAAGGCCATTACCGCTGCACCCCCGGAGCTTCCGCCGTGCGGTAGGCAGGCTGCGGCTGTTGGCGCTCCACCGCATTCAGCATCTCCATCGCAAAGTCGTCGCCGCGGGCAGCCATTTCACGAATCGACCCGCCAATCAGATTGTAGGCAATGACGGCGGGAATGGCAGCCGCCAGTCCGGCGGCAGTCGTAATCAGGGCCTCGGAGATTCCCGGTGCAACGGCGCGCAGGGTTGCCGCTCCCGCTGTGCCTAGACCGTGGAAAGCGTCAATAATGCCCCAGACGGTTCCAAACAAGCCGACAAACGGCGTCACAGCTCCGGTAATCGCCAGCCACGGCAGGTTGCGCTCAAACCGGGTCAGTTCTTCCGAGTTGGCAATCTGCATGGCCCGCTGAATGGCCAACGGACTTCGGATGATGCCGTTGGCCGCAGCCCCCTGGCGGCGGTACTCCTCAAATCCGCCCTCAAACACCCCGACTAGCGGGCTGGGGCGAAATTGTTCGGCCACGGCACCTACATCCTGCAAACGTTGGGCCTTGCGGAACGCGCGCACAAAACGGCCGCTTTGCACCCGCGCCCGCCGTAACACGCTCCACTTGGAGAGAATAATCGCCCAGGAAACCAGGCTGAAAATCAGGAGAATTAACAAGACCACCTTGGCGACGGGGCCGGTCTGGCCCACCAAGTCAATTATTTCGCCGCCGACCGCTGCTGCCAGAAAGGGATACAGATTCATTGTTTTTAGGAGGATTCCTGCTTCGATTATAGACCATGGGGGTAGGCGAAATTTGGCCGATGAACACTATCCATTAACCTGTCTCCTGTGCAAAAAAAGCGTTGCTCTCACTCGGCATCTCAAAGGGACGCTTCGAGTACTTACTAATATCTCTCGAAGGTTTACGGCCCCGGCGATGAAAAGCTGGGCAAGATCGACGATGTCATCTTCGATCACTCTTCGGGACAAGTTCAATACGTGGTGATTGATACCGGAGGCTGGCTGTTCAGTAAGAAGTTCGTTGTGCCTCCGCAGGTGTTGCGGCCGTCGGTCGACCACGAAGACAACTTTAGGGTCGAGCTGACCCGGAACCAGATTGAGAGCTTCCCGCCCTATAACGAATGGGATGTCGAGTCCGACGAAAAGTGGGCGGACTACGACGGCCGCTACCGTTCCTAGTGGGAAGCGACGCCGATCATGCACCGGGTGGCCACGGACCGCAACATTACTCCCACCACCAAGCAGCAGATTGACGCTGGCTCCGGAACCCTTGCCAGCGATGAAAATGAGGAGGAGATGGTATCCGACATCACGCCGATGAGAACAGAAGCGTCGTTGGGTGTGGATCCCAGCGGTCCAAGCCGCCGCTGGGACACGTTTGAAGACCGGCTGCGCCGGCGTCGCCAGGAAATCATCTCCGTCTGTGCGACATGCAAGGCCTCGCCCGCGTCCGAGACCGCCTCGGAACGCGAGCGGGATGAACGAAGGAAGGCCAGCTAAATCTTCGACCCCGTTTGAGGACACCCCATTCATTTCGCGCCTTACGCGAAATGGATGGGGGCACGTCTCCACCGACGTTTTCGTGCTATCCTGCGCTCACTTTGATCACGTCCTAATTCTGCGTTTCTGGGATGGCCGGTGCTCGTCGAACTGCGGCTCGAAAACTACGCGGTCGTAGACAACCTGGCGGTAGAGTTCGCGCCCGGCCTAAACCTGCTGACTGGCGAAACCGGCGCAGGAAAATCCATCCTCATTGATGCGCTGGCGCTTCTGCTGGGCGACAAGGCCTCGACGGACGTGATTCGTTCCGAGGCGAACAAGGCCACGATCTCCGCCGTCTTCGAAGTCGAAGGCGGAGCGGAGAAGACCGTCGCTCAAATTCTCGAAAACCACGGCATTGACCAGGAAGACGAATCGATCATACTGCGGCGCGAGATTGCCGCCGGCGGCAAAGGACGGGTTTTCGTCAACAACCAGCCTGCGACCGTCTCAGTTTTGCGGCAACTGGCGCCATACCTCGCGACCATCCACGCTCAGAATGAATCGCTGCCTTCCTTCGACGCCTCCGCCCGCCTTCGGTTGCTCGACACCTTCGCCAACATCCAGGTCGAGACGACTTGGGAAACATTCTCCAAGTGGAAGGGCATCCAGAACCACATCGAGGAACTCCAGCGCGACGAGCAAGACCGCCTACGTTTGCTCGACCTGTGGACCTTTCAGGCACGCGAGATTGAAGAAGCACGGCTTCAGCCAGGAGATGACGAGCGCCTGGAGACCGAGAAGCGCGTCCTAGCCAATGCGGAAAAGATCCACAGCGCCGCCGTGAATGCTTTCGATTTGCTGTACGAAGGCGACGCTTCCACTTCCGCGTCGTTGCGCGCGGCCCAGAAGCACATCGAAGAACTGGCGCGCTATGAGCCCAGATTCCAAGAGACCATGGCCACGCTCGACACTGCGCGCATCAGTGTGGAAGATGTCGGCGCCAGCCTGCGGGACTATGCCGGAGGCATCGAGGCCTCCCCGGAGCATCTGGCCGCAGTCGAAGACCGTCTCGCGGCCATGGACCGGCTAAAGCGCAAGTATGGTCCTACGCTCGAAGATGTCATCAAGCACGGCTCCCAAGTCAGCCGCAAGCTTTCGGAGATGGAGAACAAAGACGAGATCCTCCGCCAGCTTCGCGGCGAGTTGGCACAGGCAGCGGAGCTATACGTGGGCGCGGCTCGCACAATTTCGAAGAAGCGGTATGAAGCCGCGCGAAAGCTGGAGAAACTTGTCGAGGCAGAGATTAACGACCTGGCTATGAAGTCCAGCTTCCGAATTGAAGTCAGCGGCACCGACAAAGAAGGGAACTGGACGGCCGCAGGCTTCGACCAGGTGGTGTACATGATTGCCACTAACCCCGGCGAGCCCTTGCGGCAACTTGAGCATATAGCTTCCGGCGGGGAACTGTCACGCGTCATGCTGGCCCTTAAGGCAACTGTTGAAGCTGCCTCCAGCAAAAAAAGGAGTTTAGGAGCGCAACGCACGCTGGTCTTCGACGAAATTGACACTGGAATCGGAGGCCGCGCGGCGGAGGCTGTGGGTAAGAAACTCAAAAGCTTGTCCCGCTCAAACCAGGTCCTTTGCGTCACCCACCTTCCCCAGATTGCCACTTTCGCCGACCACCACTATCGGATCGAAAAAAAAGCAGCCGCAGGCCGTACCCGGATCAACGTCCATCTCATCACTGGGGAAGAGCGTACCGAGGAAGTTGCCCGGATGCTCAGCGGCGCCAAACTGACTGAAACGTCCCGTAAGCATGCCGAGCAGATGTTGAAGACGAACGCGTGAGCGGAGCATCTCTTGGGACCCCTGGTCGAAAAGATACATACCCGCTTGTCCCGTAGATAGGACGGAACGTCTGTAAGATCCCAGGATACCTCGGGGATATGAAGGCCGTTCCTTGGTCCTTGGGCAACAGCCCCAGAGAACTGTTAGATTACTGATAAGACGATAATTAGAAGAAGTTCATTCCGCGGCGAGGCACTATTGAAAAGGTTGCAGTTAGCTAAGGGCTGTTACCAAACCCCAACTTTTTGAGTTGATCTGTTGGGGGGGAGGGAATTTCGTCAGAGGAACGTGTTGTGCCCGCTGGAAGTTGCCGGCGTGGCCGACAACCTTGCCACTCACCCAGGGTCTTCCGCGTGCACCCCGGGGTTCTCGATATTCCAGCCACGGTAGACCTACATCAGCTGCCGTTAAGAGTGCCCCCGGAGTAACAAAAGATTCGACGGGCCCGGCACGACTTCGAAGCAATTGCGTGGCGGTTGCCAGCAAGGTTGGGGACGAGGAAATGGAAAGAAATGTTCCGCGTGTGCGCG
>CATPBJ010000146.1 GCA_955652395.1 uncultured Terriglobales bacterium
CTTATTCTCCTTTCGTGGCGTTAACGAAGTCGAAGTCCCTGCCGACCGCATCCACGCGGACAAGTGAGGCGCAGAAGCCGGGGCTATCACGTGCCTGTCGAAACTTGCAGTGACAGAACACACAGGTACCTATTGCAGCTTCGCGTACTCTGCTTTCGCTTGCTTCAGGATGGGAATGTCGGCGTCGGCGTCTTTCCAGAGGGTGAGGAAGTCTTGATAGTCGGTGCGGGCCTTGGTGGAATCACCCTCCATGGCGTAGGCGCGGCCAAGGCTAAGATGGCGGTGAAGGTTCATCTCGACGGAGTCCAGTCACAGGAGTGTACAGTGCTGCTCCATGAATCCCGGGTGCATCTAAAATCGGCGGCAGGGAGGATGCACATGAAAATCACAGAACTTTTGCTGGCTGAACTTGACCGCGAGGCAGTTGGAATCCGCAAGACGCTAGAACGCGTCCCGGAAGGAAAAAACGACTGGAAGCCGCATGAGAAGTCGATGCCACTCGGTTATCTGGCAACGATTGTTGCCACCATCCCCGCGTGGCTCGACATGGTGGTAAACACGGACGAGCTGGACATCAATCCGCCCGGAGGCCCGAAGTTCAGGCCGGAGGAGTGGAAGACGCGGCGCGACCTGCTGGAGCAGTTCGAGGCCAGCTTAAAAAAGGGACGAGAGGTCCTGCAGAAAACTACGGACGATCGCCTGCTCAACACCAATTGGCGCATGCTGGCTGCGGGCAAGCTGATGAGCGTACAGCCACGCTACGTCGCGATCCGCGACGGCGTGCTCAACCACATGGCGCACCATCGCGGGCAGCTGACCGTGTATCTGCGCCTGAACGAAGAGAGGGTTCCCGCGATCTATGGTCCATCCGCCGATGAAGGTAAAGGATGATCGACAGCAAGGCTGCAATGAAGGGAGCGTACCATTGGGCATGTGCAGAATACGCAGAGAATTCCTGACCCGAACCGTCCTGATCGCTCGGTAGCTGCCGACATCCTCCTTCGACAAGAGCCAGACGAAGACGACGAGGAAGAGGCGACGACGAAAGAGACGATCTTGACCAGAACGATGACGAAGAAGGCTACTCGCTCGTGTGCTCGATCGAATGCAAGGATGAGTCTGCGCGGTGTCCGAATTGTTGAAACCTATGATGCTCTCGCGATGCGGTGCCATCGCCGTGCTCGAAAGCGACTGGTCAATAATCGAAGAACGCATCGAAGCTTTGGAGTCCGCGATAAAGGGAAGACTGCGGCGGCACGCCGGAAGAAAATCAAGCGATTTGGATGCCGTGAACAGACTGAATGGTCTTCGCGCTGAAGTAGCCTCGTGGCGGGCGTCAAAGGGGGCAAGTTAAAGACCCAGCCAGATTTTATCCTGAGAAGACCTCAACTCAGGCGGCGTTGCGTTCGAGCAGGTCATGCGCCACACCTAGCAGCATCGAAGGATCAGCCTTATCTACGAGTGCAGAAATGCCCGCCGAAAGCAACAGTGCTACTTTTTGGAATTGGCCGTGTACAGTGAAGAGAATTATTGCGACGGCAGGCATGGCGCGGTTTATTTCGCGGGCGGCATCTAGTCCGTTCATCATGGGCATCGACAGATCCATGATGACAAGATCAGGGCGCAGCGTGACGGTCTTTCCAAACCCTCCAACCCATTCGCCGCTTCCCCGCATACGTGAAAAGCGGGGTCGCTCTCGAAAAGAACCCGCACTGCACGCCTCGTTATTGCGCTGTCATCCACGATCAACACATCCATGGCGCGCCCCTTCATGGCAGCCGACGTACGTAGAGATGCGTGCCGCCTAAAGGGTTTTGCCCACCGAGGCCAAAGAAAATCTAGTTGGACAACCTTCATTTCAAATTGATAAGGCGCCCGAGCCTGTGAGCGAGCGCTTGACCCCGAGGTCAAGGCGCGGTCGGTGGTCGCAAAGGCGCGCAGCATCTGTGTCAAATATGGGTAGCAGCTTGGCAATGGCACGCCAAGAGGGAGCTTGCGGCCATCCCTCTTGTCGTGTAATGGATTCCATAGCAATGTCGGCTTCCCACGCCCGAGTAGGCTTTGGTGTGCTGAAACCAACAAAGAGCTCGGGAAGCGAAGGCTGGCCAAGGAAGTGGCGAAGGAAAAGCGATCAGTTACTAACTATGTCGAGGTCACATTGACTGCGATTTGGGATCAACATGCAGGACAAACGGAAGGGTCGTTCACGGTGCATGGGGTTCATCCCGCAATTTTTGTCCTAAGATCCTAGTGTCGTGAGTTGTTTTCTGCCCAAGCCGCGGCAGGCCGACAAACGGAAACGTCCCAAGCTCGGCTGAAGCTTGGGACGTCCGTCGAACAGGCCTCCTCCGGATCGGAAAGCAGAAAATGTGCCACGCTCGCGGAGACCTACTTCAGCCCTTCCACTAGATAGAGGTCTGAAAGCGTCCGGTGATACCCGTAGACGCACGTCTTCCCATCCGGCGTGAGCAGGATGGGCCCGATCGTTTCCACCCCGGCAGGATCACCCGGCATCAGTTGTTCCAAGGCAGTTTTCCTTCCGGTGGTCAACTCCAGCCGCGAGATCTTGGCCGGAAGTTCCCCTGGGCGGTACATGAAGAGTGAAAGCCCATCCTGCGACCATGCGATGGGTTGCTCTCCCACTTCCATACCACGTATCGGACGGCCCTCCCCTCCCGTAGTTGGATAGATGGAGCCGAGTTGGTCGGGACCGATACCCGCAACCGATTGCCCATCGGGAGAAACGAAGAATGCGCTAGCGTGCATCCCCTCAGGCGTGATCGCTTTCGGTTTCCCACCTTCCACTTCCTGGACATAAAGCCGCACGCCTCGATCCGGCTCGTTCCCGGAAAACAGCACACGTTTCCCATCCGGGAACCAACGTGCCCAAGCATGATTGATCGAATCATGCGTGAGCGACTTAGCGGTGCCGGCTTTTGTTGGCAGCAAGTTTAGCTGTGCTGGAGATTGCTGGGTCTGCGCTATCACCCATTTTTCGTCAGGTGAAAGCGCGATCGCTGCTCCCTCGCCTAAAAGCACTGCCGGAGAGCCATCAGTCTTTCGCAGGTACACGGCATAGCTAAGCCCGCCGGATTTTCCATACGCCAGGCTGCCGCCCCCACCTTCTTCGTCAAACAATAGAGTCTTGCCGTCCATAGAAAGATCGGCAGGATACGAATAATCCAGCCAAGTCAAATCACGTTCCTTGCCATCGCCAGTGGCCGTCAATTCACGGCGCCAGCTCGCCCGATTCAGTAGGAGCCGCCCATCTTTCCAAATATCGAGTAGCATCAATGTGCCAGGCATCCGTGCTACCAGTCGCTCCTTGCCCGCGAGTGAGACGGCGTATAAGGCTCGATCAATTCCCGATTTGTTTCCCGTGAACCAGACTTCCTCTCCATCCGGCGACCAAGCCAACCCCTGACTGCTGTACCAACCCTCCGACAATGTCTTCTTCTTTCCGGAAAGGTCCACCACGGCAACCGACCCACTGTCATCTCCCTGAATGGGATGATCCAGAAAAGCGATGAAATCTCCTTTGGGCGATAGCCGCACATGCCCGATCCAGCCACCAGTTTCATAAAGCACCTTCCCCGGCGGATACTCCAAACGGTTCCGACCTCCTATGTCCCTCACGATGGCTACATTGTTCCCGTCCGGTCCCCAGTCTGCCCATTGGACTTGATCCACTACCTCCCGCGGTGCACCGCCAGCTAGCGGCGCTCGCGCCAATGTTCCGACGCTAACCCAGGTACCGATCGGGTGATTGTCCAGGAGGACAGCCATTTCTCCGCTCGACGAGACCGACATAAGCTGGGTGTGGCTCATGCCTAGAGCGCGGGATTCCGAACTTTCCGGTCGGGCCGTGAACACTTCCACCGGATTCCCTTGCCAGGAAGCGCTGTACAGTATCGTTTGTCCATCAGGGGCAAATCGTGCCGATCGTACGCTGCCACGCCGAAATGTGAGCTGCCGGTAGACAGGTGGAGGCGGCGGTTGCTTTGCCAGCCAGTTTCTCCCTACAAAAATTCCCAGAGTGAGCCCGGCCGCAATCCCTAGACTCGCCAGCAGAGGAGCTAGGGACCGTTTTGGAGAAGGCTCGGTTTCCTTCGTGGCAACGGTCGCAACAGCCGCTGGTCCACTGCCTCTACCGACCACCAAAGAACCCGCTGATTCTGTATCGCGCTTCAGCCTTTTTAAGTCGGCGCGAACTTCTGCTGCACTCTGGCAGCGAAGGTCGCGTTTCTTCTCCAGCCCTTTATCAATGATCCGTTCCAGCTCAGCCGGCAGTCCCGGGTTCAGTTGCAGCGGCGATATCGGTGCCTGGTTCAGGATGGCGTTGAAAACCGCGGCGGAAGTGCCCCCCTTGAAAGGTGACGCTCCTGTAGCCATTTGGTACAACACCACACCGAACGAAAAAAGGTCCGTCCGTGCGTCGAGCTCTTCCCCCATAGCCTGTTCGGGCGACATGTAGTCCACCGTACCCATGGCCGTTCCCAGACTGGTCAGACTTTCACTCGGTACCACGGTGTCAGGCGCCACCGAGCCGACCGTGTCCTCCGCTTTGTGTTGCGGAGAGAGTTTGACCAATCCAAAGTCCAAGATTTTCGCTTGCCCACGCTGCGTAATGAAGATATTCGCCGGCTTGATGTCACGATGCACAATGCCGCTGTTGTGCGCAGCATCCAGTGCATCCGCGATCTGAATCCCGAATTCCAGCAATTCCGGAAGCTTCAGCGGCTGGTTCTCAATCTTGTGCTTGAGGGTCTGCCCATCGAGAAACTCCATTACGATGAACAGTTGTCCTTCGTGTTCGCCCGTCTCGTAAATCGTGCAGATGTTCTGGTGATTGAGCGCAGACGCTGCGCGAGCCTCGCGCTGGAAACGCGCCAACGCTTGTCGGTCACGCGCCAGTTCCTCGGAGAGAAATTTCAGCGCGACGAAGCGCCCCAGCTTGGTGTCCTCGGCCTTGTAGACAACACCCATCCCACCACCACCCAATTTTTCAGTCACGCGGTAGTGTGAAATGGTCCGGCCGAGCAATGGAGGAGCCCCCGCGCCGGATATTAGGCATTCGTGAGCATGAAGTCAAACCATGTTTCTGACGCCAGGTCGGGAAACACCCGAGGAACAATGCGGGGACCGGCACAATCTGTTCAAGGACGCGGTAATGGCGCAGAACGGAACCAGAAGCGCCTTCAATTGCTGAATCGACGCCAAAGCCGGCAGCGCAGCGCTTCCGGCAGCCAAGCAGCGACAGCAACTAGGCACTCAAGGACGTTCCATCCAATTGTGACGTATTCGAGTCGTGACGTGTTCGAGCGCGATCCTCGTCGGACGTACTGCTGCCGCGTCCGCGAATCTGTCGCCATGCATCCAAGTCTTGCGAATCGTGTGGTGATAAAAACTGGTTCATGGCAAGAGACGTTCACCCAGAACCAACCATCGTCGGCAATTTACGCCATTTTCAAGCCATCAAAATCATTCGCTCTTTGAGTAGAATTCGGGCGGCGTTTCAATGAACTGCGAAGCGCACGAAGAATGTCCATTGCGTAATCCAAACTTTCCCGTTCATCAATGTTCTCTCCCTCGGTGTAGAACAACTCTCGTGCATGTATTGCGAGTGCGGTTTCCGCTTCAGATATGCGTTCCGGCAGCTTATTCAAGTCCGCCTCTGAAAGCGCAGCTTGGTAAAGGTCTTTCCATGAGCGAGTGTCAGAACCTTTGCATACGGCAATATTCATGAACACTTAGCTCGTTCCGCACTCGTGCAACTCTCGTGCCCAAATCAGTTCGCCGCGGCCTAAATCCCCCGCTCCAGTTTTCTTCCCGGCAAGTAAACTTGGAGCCCCCTTCTCCCGAAGCAGCAGCCCAGCTTCCCGCTGCTGCCGGGATTGGCGCAGTAGTACGCAGGATGTTGGCGGGGCGTATTGGGAAAAACTAGAGCAAACCCATGGCAGGAGTCAACCGGAGAGTATAGC
>CATPBJ010000147.1 GCA_955652395.1 uncultured Terriglobales bacterium
GCGTTGGGCAAAGACCACGTCATTCATGAGATGTGTGATGCCATCCGCGTCCTTGTGGCCAAGTATCGCGACAACTCTGCGCTGCAGGGGATCGGCATCGGCGTCCCTGGCATTATTGACATGAAGACGGGCATGTTGCGTGAGTCTCCGAATTTGCCGGGCTGGGCGGAGACACCGGTGCAAGCGCAAATCGAACGTCTCCTGGGTACGCGGGTGATTCTGGAGAACGACGCCAATGTCGCTGCGTTGGGCGAGAAGTGGCTGGGTGCGGCGCGAGACGTGAATGATATGGCCATGTTGACTCTGGGGACGGGCGTGGGTGGCGGAATCGTGCTCGAGGGCCGCATCTGGCACGGCATGACCGGAATGGCCGGCGAGTTTGGTCACATGACCGTGGAACCTGAGGGACCTCCATGCGGCTGCGGCAACCGCGGATGCGTGGAACAATACGCTTCGGCCACTGCGGTGGTTCGGATGGCAAAGGAGGCGATTGTCGCTGGCCGCGCGCCGGGACTGGCGAACGCGGCCAGCTCAGATCCGGAGTTCAACGCCAAAGCCATCTACAACCTGGCCATCCAGGGAGACGAAGAAGCCAAAAAAATCTTCGGCCGCGTGGGACGCGCCCTGGGAATCTGTATTGCGAACCTGGTCAACGCGTTCAATCTCAATATGTACGTAGTGGGCGGAGGAGCGTCAAGCGCGTGGGAGGCATTCTCGCCCTTCATTTTTGAGGAACTGCGACAGCGTTCTCTGGTCTATGCCGCAACCGCTCCTGCCTCTCCCCTCTCGGCTGGAGAGGGTGCATCAGGGCATGTGGGATCTGAAGGCTCAACCAAGACGATCATCACCCGGGCCTTGCTGGGCAGCGATGCCGGACTCTACGGCGCCGCGCAACTGCCGATGACGAACAACTAGGAACTCTTCAACTTCCTGAGAGTCCGCACGAGTGCATCATTCTGCTCCGGCGTGCCGACGGTGATGCGGACGGCTTCGGGAGCACCCCATCGGTCCAGCGGGCGGATTAATATTCCCTTGAGCCGAAGACGTTCGGCAAAAATTCCAGCGTCACGACCCATGTCGCAATACAGAAAATTTCCCCAAGTTGGAGTGACCGCATACCCGACTTCTGAAATTGCCTGGAACAGCCGCTCCGACTGAGCGGTGTTGTTTTCGACGGTCTTGCGAATGTGAGCTGAATCCTCAAGAGCGGCCAGTGCCCCGGCCTGGGCCGGTGCGGAGACGCAGTACACTGAACGCTGTCGTGAAATGCGCGCGATTAACTCGGCGGATGCAATCCCGTACCCAACCCGCATTCCGGCCAGCCCGTGTACTTTGGAAAACGTTCGCAAAACCACCACATTGCGTCCCTCTCTCACGTAGTCCAGAGAGCGCGAATATCTGACTCCACGTTTGTTCGCGAAATGCTCAGCAAACTCGTAGTAGGCCTCGTCCAGCACGAGAAGGGGTTCTGGAATTAGGCTTAGAAGATGATCGACCTCCTTCACCGTGACCAGGGTGCCAGTGGGATTGTTAGGATTCGCCAGAAAAATGATTCGAGTACTGCGATTCGCTGCCGCGGCAATTCCATCCACATCGAATCCGTTGTGACGTGTTGGCACTTCGATCAGATGGGCGCCGGCAGCTTCCGTTGCCATACGGTAGATGATGAAGGATCGCTGGCTGGTCACCGCGTTCAGGCCAGGCACCAGAAACGTGCGTGCGAGCATACCCAGAAATTCAGTCAGACCGCCCGCCACGAGGATCTGTTCAAGCTGCACACCGTGATGTTCAGCCAGCTTGAGGCGTAGCGCGGAAACATCGTCGTCGGGATAGTCGCTGCATTCCGACAGCACGCCTTGCATGGCTTTGATTGCAGAGGGTGAGGGCCCAAACGGGTTCTCGTTCGAGTCGAGCTTGATAAATGTGGTCAAAGTGCCCGCGGACCACTTATTTGATAGCAGATTTCAGACGGGTGACCTCTTGCGCCGTCAAATGGCGAAATCTCCCCGGAGGAACATCAAGCTGCAGCGGCCCGTAGCGCACCCGCTTTATCTTCTCCACATGATGTCCGACGGTCTCGAACATCTGCCGGATTTGGCGGTTCTTGCCTTCGATCAGCGTGACCTCGAACCAGGGATTGTCGGCCTCGCGAATGGCACGAATCTTGGCGGGAGCTGTCTTTTGCCGCCGGCCGCCCTTGCCTTGAATGTAGGCACCGGAGCGCAGTTTGGTGAGCTCGTCCTCTGAGGGCGTGCCCGCAACCTTGACCAGGTAAGTCTTGGGGACGTGGGATGACGCCTTCATGAGTGCCGCTGCGAGCTCTCCATCGTTGCTGAGCAGGAGCAAGCCTTCGCTGGCATAGTCCAGCCGCCCCACCGGATAGACGCGCACGCCCACGCCGCGAAGCAGATCCATCACCGTCGGCCGCTTCTCTGGATCGGTAACGGCAGTGATGTATCCCTTAGGCTTGTTCATCAGCAGGTAGACATTTTTTTGAGCACCGCGCAACAGCTTGCCGTTTACCCGGATGTGATCATGCTCCGAGTCGGCCTTGGTTCCGGGCTCTGTCACTACTTGCCCGTTGAGCGAGACCAGACCGCCAGCGATAAGCTGTTCCGCCTTACGGCGTGAGGCGATACCGGCGGCGGCGATGATTTTTTGCAGACGTTGGGCGGGCATTAGAATTCTCTTCAACCACACGTCAGGCGAAAGCTGGCGGATGGAAATCGGCCCGCCCAGGCCTAAGCGGCCGGATCACTCTCGCCGGCATGAGGCTCGGTGGAGGCTGCCTCCATATCCGTGGCGGCAACTGCGGGCTCGGACTCGACTCGCCGATCGCCGACGTCGGAAGAAACGACTTCAACGCCGTTGTCCGACAAGGGTACCAATTCGTTCTGGAAGGATTCCGCCACCAGCTTTTCGAACTCCTCCATGCTGGGCAGCTCCGCTACGTCCTTGAGTCCAAAGCGGAGCAGAAATTCCTTGGTGGACTTGTAGAGAATGGGGCGGCCGATGACTGCCTTCCGGCCCGCCGTGGTGATGAGCTTGCGATCCAGCAAGGTGGCGATGACGCCGCTCGAATCCACTCCGCGAATCTCGCTGATTTCGGGCACGGTGACCGGTTGCTTGTATGCAATCACAGCCAGCGTTTCCAGGGCGGGAAGCGAGAGACGAATCGGCGGCTTCAGGCTTTTGGCAAAATCGCGAACGACGTCATGCTGCTCCGGCTTGGTGGACATCCGATATCCGCCGGCGATCTGCCGGATCTCGATGCCACGGTCGGCAGGGGCATAATCGTCGATCAGTTCCTCGAGCACGACGTGGACCCGTGACTTGACTTCGTCGTCCGTTGCGCCTTCCGCGACCGCAGATTCGTTCAGCAACTGGATGATGTGATCGAGCGTGATCGGTGTTTCCGCTGCATAAATAATCGCTTCAAGTTTCGCTTTAAGACTCATGGTTAAGTCCCTGTAATTAAGCCTAAAATGCTGTCGACCAACGGCTAATGACCAGCGACTGCCTTTCTAACGCCAGTCATCGCGCACCGCCGCCTGTTCGGCGATGATGGCATCAAATCCCCTATGCTTGCGCAGCAAGATCTCACCAAAAATGCGGTCCTGCCGCAACTGGATCGCCTGCAGCCGGACCATCTCCAGGAGCGCCAGGAACATGCAGACCAGCGCCTGGTGCGAATTCACATTGCGCAGGATTTGTTTGAGGCGAAGCGGCCGATCCTCCAGCGCCAAGCGCCGCTGCAGATAGTCGATCATCTGTCCAACCGTGACAGTCTCTTCGTCCATCTGAAGCATGGGCCGAGAGCGGGCGCGCTCCAGAATCTGTTGGAACGTTTTTACCAGGTCAATCACGTCGGCGGCGATCTCGGGCTCAGTGCCCTCAGCCTCCATAAATTCCCGGATCGCCGGGTTGGACCGGACTGCGTCTTCGATCTGCTGCTTCTGCATCAGCATTTGTGCCGCAGACTTGAACTTCTCGTGCTCGATTAGCCGGTTGACCAGTTCCGCCCGCGGGTCGTCCTGCGCGTCGGACACCGCTGCGGGATCGCGCGGCAGCAGCATCTTCGACTTGATATGGATCAGCACGGCCGCCATGTAGATAAATTCGGCAGCAACGTTCACATCCAGTTCCCGCAACTTTTCCACGTAGACCAGGTATTGCGCTGTGATGCGCGCGATCGGGATATCGTAGATATCAATGTCCTGCTTGCGAATCAGGTCGAGCAACAGATCAAGCGGTCCCTCGTAGACATCACCGACGGTCACGGAGAACGGGAAGTCGCTTTCCGTCGTCGGCTTCTGGGCAGCCCGCATTTGCACCACCGGCGCCAGCGTGCCTCCAGCTTCGGTCGCAGTGTCATTCGCGGGCCCGATTTTTAGATTCTCAGCCATGTTTTCTCATCGTAATCGAGTGACATGCCCATGGCCTCGCGGACCTCGTCCATGGTTGCGCTGGCTATCTTGCTGGCGCGGGAAGAGCCTGCCTCCAGAATATCCCAGGCGAGGCGTGGATTGTCCTCATATTTCTTACGCCGCTCCTGCATGGGATTGAGAATGCTGACCAGGGCATCCGCCGCCCACCCCTTACATTCGATGCAGCCGATGCCGGCTGAGCGGCAGCCTTCATCGACCTTCAGGATGGTTTGCCGGTCGCTGAAGATCTTATGCAGGTCTCCTACCGGACAAATATCGGGATTTCCGGGATCACTGCGGCGCACGCGCGCCGGGTCGGTCACCATGGTCTTTAGCTTCTGCCGTACGACCGGCTCGGGATCCGTGAGCAGGATGGTGTTGCCGTACGACTTCGACATTTTTCGCCCGTCGGTCCCTGGCAGTTTTGCAGCTGGAGTCAGCAGCGGTTGCGGCTCGGGAAAAACGTACATGCCTTTCCGGGTATAGAACATGTTAAAGCGTCGCGCGATCTCGCGAGTCAGCTCAACGTGCGGTACCTGGTCTTCGCCCACCGGAACGAAATCACCCTTGTAAATGAGGATGTCTGCCGCCTGCAGTACCGGGTACCCGAGAAATCCGTAAGTACTCAGGTCTTTCTCAGTAATGTTTTCGCGCTGTTCTTTGTATGTGGGGACGCGCTCCAGCCAACCCAACGGCGTGATCATGGAAAACAGCAAATGCAATTCGGCATGCTCCGGAACATGAGACTGGATGAACATGGTGCAACGCTCGGGGTCGAGGCCGGCGGCCAGCCAGTCGAGCAGGACTTCCAGGGAGTTCTCTTTGATCCGCGAGGTATCGGCGTAATCGGTTGTGAGCGCGTGCCAGTCCGCTACAAAGAAAAAGCAGTCATACTGGTCCTGCATGCGGACCCAGTTGTCCAGCGCGCCGACGAAGTTTCCCAAATGCAGCTTGCCGGTGGAGCGCATGCCACTGAGCACGCGTTTGCGTTGGCTTGAGCGAGAGATCATCAGATTCTCAGAAGGATGTAGTTAAAAAATCCAATCGCCGGTGAGATCAGTCGGCCCAGAAGTCCGCCGCCCCAAAACACCAGAAGGAACAAGCCAAACATTCCCACCGTGTCGTAAATACGAAGTGCTCTGGCAGGCAGAAGATGCCGCACGACGTGGCTGCCATCCAGAGGCGGAACTGGTATGAGATTGAAAACGCCGAGCACGACGTTGATCACCATCAACTCGTACATCAGCAGGCACAACGGCAGCAGAAACGAGTCGGTATCCGTGGCAAACCCTTGTGAAATGATTTGCTGGCCCAGAGGAGAGACCAGTTTCACCAAGGCCAGAGCAAGCACGGCGCCAATCGCGACTACAAAGTTGCTGATCGGTCCCACCACCGAGGTGAGAATGTCATCCAACACAGGGTTCTTAAAATTTCGCGGGTCAACCGGAGTAGGTTTCGCCCATCCGATTACAGGGGCATGAAAGTACATAGCAACTGCGGGCAGCAGGAGGGTCCCCACGGGATCAATGTGCTTGATCGGATTGAGCGAAATACGCCCCAGCATGCGCGCGGTAGGGTCGCCCCGCCGATTGGCCATCCAGGCGTGCGCCGATTCGTGGACGCTGATCGCAAACAGAAACGCGATCAGCTGAAACACTATGTCGATGTGTTGCAGGGTCATGCGAGATTTGGTTTCGATACTAACACGCGGACCAGCAATTCAGCGCGGTCTCGGCCACTGTACCGCAAATGCGCCGCCGGTTGTTCAATCCGTGTTGCTATGGTTTCTCCCAGGACTTTCGAAACTCTTCCGGCGCGATTGACTTTATCTTGATCGGCTTGGCAGGAATGCCACCCACGACCGTAAATGGATCGACATCTTTCGAGGCGACTCCCATCGAGCCCACCATCCCGTGCTCGCCAACTCTCACCCCGCTCAGCACGGTCGCATGATACGTGATGCGCGCCTTGGGGCCGATCTCCGTCTTGTGACTGCTGACGATCATGCCATCGTTGAGGTCGTGCGCGTGCGAATAGATGTTGGCGTAATCGGAAACGGAAGATCCTTCATGGATGATGATCTCTCCGCGGTCATCAAGCAGCACGTACTTGTGAATGGTGCAATTGTCTTCGAGCGTCAGGTTGTAGCCGAATGAAAACTCTACGCCGTGGAAGATCTTGACGTTATTGCCGCAATGCTTGAACACATGCCGGGCCAACATGGCGCGGACCCTGTGTCCCAGCCAGTGATTCAGGCCGACCGGAGAGCGGTCGAAC
Source organism: uncultured Terriglobales bacterium (assembly GCA_955652395.1). Lineage (GTDB taxonomy): Bacteria > Acidobacteriota > Terriglobia > Terriglobales > Acidobacteriaceae > JAIQFF01. The sequence goes on from CATPBJ010000147.1 coordinate 6,705, forward strand.
ATCATCCAGAACCAGATCAGAGGCTTGCGTTCGCCATACTTCACGGCATCGGCATCACCATAGCTCTCGGGCTCCAGTGTGGCGTTGCGCGGATCGAGGGAATGGACGAGAGTTTGCGTCGCCAGCGGCCCTGCCGGATCGGGCGCTGCATAGGGACGTCCCAGATAGAGTTGGTGCAGTTCCTCACGGACCACATAGCTGCGATGCTCAGGATCGCGGTTGGCGAACTCGCGATCGAGTCCATCAATCCATTCGAGGAATGCCTTTTCCGCCGCCGGAACCGGCTTCAGGACTCGATATTCGTATCGGGGCATAGCCGCCTCGCTGATTCACCTGGGAAAGCTAGAACATAACACACTGCCGCGGAAAGCATGGATCGCGTCCTTGGCGATTTTTTGCGACGCCTTTGCGGCCTCGCGGTTAAAGGTCTTGACCGCAAAGTTCGCAAAGTTTACCGCAAAGGACGCAAAGAAGATCGGGCCCATGTTTTATAATGCGCGCGCCTATGAAATCGAAGAAAACCGCAAAGCCGCATCCCATGCCGGTGGATGCATTGGTCTATCCACGTTTCTCCGGTGTGCCCACGTTCATGCGGTTGCCGCACATTCCGCGGGCGGCGGAACTCGACCTTGCGTTGATCGGTATCCCGTTCGACGGAGGCACAACTTACCGTCCGGGCGCACGCTTCGGACCGCGCAACATTCGCGTGCAATCGGCCATGATCCGCCCCTGGAATCCGGTGCTGAAGGTCAATCCATTCGAAAAATGGCGCATCGCTGATTTTGGCGACCTCTCGATCAACCCGCTGTCGATTGAAGACACCTATCGGCGCATCACGGATCAGCTCGGAGACGTGTTTCGCGCCGGCGCGCGATCGGTCTGCGTCGGCGGCGATCATTCCATTCTCTTGCCCATACTTCGTGCCATTCACAGGCACTTCGGTCCCGTGGCATTTATTCAACTCGATGCCCATGGCGATACATGGAGCGGGTACTTCGGCAGTCCGCATTCGCACGGCACACCGGTGAAGTATGCCATCGAGGAAGGACTGATTGAAGGAGGTCACGCGCTGCAAGTTGGACTGCGCGGGCAAGTCTATTCCGCCGGCGATTTTGATTTTGCCCACAAGCACGGTATCAAGATTCTGACATCGGAAGAGTTTCATAAGAGCGGAGTCGAACTGGTCAAGCGTCACCTGAAAAAGTTGCGGGATCGCCCCGTGTACCTGACGCTCGACATCGACGTGGTAGACCCCGCATACGCACCCGGCACCGGCACGCCACAGGTGGGCGGCCTCTCCAGCGCGCAAATTCTAGACCTGGTGCGGAGCCTCAAAGGTTTGAAGCTGGTCGGTTGCGATCTGGTCGAGGTGTCACCGCCCTACGATAACGGTGAGATTACATCGCTTCTGGCTGCGAATTTGCTTTTCGAGTTGCTGTGCTTGTTCTAGACCGGGGGGGCACCTCGTTCTGGTTGCAGGGCTCCTTCGACCGCGCGTCGCTTCGCGAAGCGAAGCACTGACTCCGCCCAGGATCACAGCAATCTCAGCAATCCATGATCACCCTTGCCCGCAAGCTTCGCGTAGTCGACTACTTCACTCTGGGCTGGGGCACCATGGTCGGAGTGGGCTGGCTGGTCGTCATGGACGATTGGCTGCTGCGCGGCGGAACGCTGGGCGGCGTTCTGGGATTCGCGATTGGCGGCGCGCTCCTCCTGCCCATCGGCTATGTTTACGGCCAACTTGTGACGGCCATGCCTGATGCCGCTGGCGAGGTTGCCTACACTGCCAGCGTCTTTCCCCGATCGATCAGCTTTGCCACCGGATGGATGATGATCCTCGCGTACTTCATTGTGTGTCCGTGGGAAGCGGTGGCTGTGGGGAAGATTGCGAGTTACATCTTTCCTGGCCTGGATTCGATGGAGTTCTACCGCATCGCCGGCCGGCCCGTCTATGTGCCTCATCTGGTCATTGGGCTGGCACTCACCGGCCTTCTGACTCTGCTTAACTATCGCGGCATTCGGCTAAGTGCGATCTTTCAGAACTGGACTACATTCGGAACCCTCGGTCTGTTTATCGTGTTCGTCGTGGTCGGCGTGAGCAAGGGCTCGCCGCAGAATTTTCCGCCCTTGTTCACCCATGGCGAGTTCGTATCCGTTCTGCTGGTCATTCAGATTGTGCCGTATTACATGACCGGGTTTGAATCGGTGGTAAAGGGGGCGGAAGAATCCAGCCCGGGATTCCGGACTGGTGGATTTTTCAAGGCCATCTGGATGGCAATCCTGGTGGGCATTCTCTTCTATACCATCGTGATCTCTGCCGTGGGTTACGTCGCTCCATGGCGGCAACTCACCCGCGAAAAATTCATGACCGCAGTTGCTTTTGAGCACGCCGTCGGCTCGCGCTGGATTGTCAGCGTCATTCTGGCGGCAGCTTTGCTCTCGCTTTTCAAGGTATTCAATGGGAACCTGGTGGCAGCCAGCCGGTTGCTATTTGCCATGGGGCGTCGTGGGCTGGTGGATGCCCGTGTCGCCCGGGTGCACGCGCAGAATCAGACCCCATCGGTCGCCGTGATTTGCGTAGGATTGAGTACTGCCGCGTGCATGTTCCTCGGTGACGCCATCCTGGTGCCAATTTCGAATGTCGGCTCGCTGGCGTCCGCGGCGGGATGGCTGGCGGCCTGCGCCGCGTATTATCAAATGGCCCCTACCCGGCGCCAACGCCTGGTTGCTGCCCTCGGTGCCCTAGTCGGGCTGCTGATGATTCTGATGAAAGTTGTCCCGTTAGTGCCTGGACACTTCAGCCCCTACGAGTGGCTGGCCCTGGGAATCTGGGGGGCGCTGGGTGCGCTGTCAGCCCGGCGGGCAACGCTGTAGCGCCGGCGTCACGCCGGCTGTCGGGTGGGCGTCTCGCCCACCCGGAATGTTTGCTGAAATTCTGTAGCCGAAGTAGAAATGAAGAACGGAGAGACCATGGGAAACAGCACGCTAAAGAGCAATTTCCTCATCGGCATCTTTCTGCTGACACTTGCTCACCTGTCATGGGCACAAGCTACTAACTCGTCCCTCGATATGGTCATCACCAACGGCCACATCATCGACGGCACTGGCTCGCCGTGGTACTCCGGCGACATCGGCATTCAAGCCGGCAAAATTGCCGCCATCGGAAATCTCAGCCACGCACGAAGGACGCGCACCATTGATGTCCACGGCATGGTCGTCGCTCCCGGCTTCATCGACATGCTGGGCCAGTCGGAACTGACGATCCTGGTGGATCCGCGGCTGCCGTCGAAGATCTACCAGGGCATCACTACCGAGATCACCGGCGAGGGTGGCTCAATCGCGCCGCTGAATGACGCAATCATTCAGGCCGATCGCTCCCGCTACGATCACTATCACGTCACGCCTGACTGGCGCAGTTTTCAACAGTACTTTGCCCGTTTGGAAAAACAGGGAATGGGGATCAATCTGGCGAGCTACGTCGGCGCCACCCAGGTCCGGCGCATGGTTCTTGGCGATGACGACAAGCAGCCCACACCCACACAACTGGACCAGATGCGAGAACTGGTCAGACAGGCCATGCGCGAAGGCACCGCCGGAGTCTCGACCTCGCTGGAGTACGCGCCCGCTCCCTACGCCAGGACCGAAGAGTTGATCGCCCTTGCTTCCGAGGCTTCGAAATTCGGCGGCGTCTATGCTACGCACATGCGCAATGAGAGCGGAGCCATCTTGCCCGCCATCGACGAAGCCCTGCGCATCGGGCGCGAAGGGCACATCCCGGTCGAAATCTGGCACCTCAAAGCTGCAGGAAAGGCGAACTGGGGACGCATGCCGGAAGTGGTCGCAAAAATCAACGCTGCGCGGGCCGAGGGAATGGATGTCACGGCTGATACTTATGCTTACACGGCATGGTTCAACAGTTTCTCCGCATTCATTCCGGCCTGGGCGCACGACGGGGGCGACGTGAAGTTGATCGAACGGTTGAAGGATCCAGCGATGCGCGCCCGTATTCGCACGGACATGACGACTCCGTCGAACGACTGGGATAATGAGTGGCAGGAGATTGGCGACCCTCAGGACATCTTGATTGGCGTGGTGCACAACCCCAAGCTGCTTCCGCTGCAGGGCAAGAGACTGGCCGAGGTGGCGAAGTTGCAAAACAAAGATCCGATGGACACGCTTTTCGACCTCTTGATTGAAGACAACGCGTCTACCGAAGTCGCTGTGTTCGGCATGTCCGAGCCGGACGTCGTGCTTGCTCTGCAGCAGCCCTGGGTGGCGTTCGACAATGACTCTTCCGGCGCATCACCGGATGGCATTCTGGGCCAGGAACATCCTCATCCGCGTGCCTATGGCACTTTCCCTCGCATCCTGCGCAAATATGTTCGAGAAGAGAAGAGGCTTACGCTGGAAGACGCTATCCGAAAGTTTTCCGCACTACCGGCGCAGCGCATGCGCTTGATCGACCGCGGCGTACTGAAGGCAGGGATGTGGGCGGATGTTGTGGTTTTCGATCCCTCCACGGTCCGTGACCTGGCTACGTTCGAAAATCCGAACCAGTTGTCACAGGGAATGGAGTACGTGCTGGTGAACGGCGTTGCCGTGATCGATCAGGGAAAGCAGACCGGGGCCTTGCCGGGAAGAGTCTTGCGAGGAGCAGGCTACGCCCAGTAAAACTTACGCGAGTTCCAGGGCGGTCTTTATCGCAGCCTCAATTCGGGACAATGTTGCGCCCGAGACGCGGCCCAACGGCGGGTATCGGACCAGACTCTTTTCCAGGGTTGTAACCTGGTCACATTTTGCCCAGGAGGCACGGTCTAACCCTCCCTCGCCGGGCCCAAGGGCGACCCGGAGCGAGAATCTGCGATGTTCTATCGAAGTGATGGGGATGACGCAAATGTCTAATGCGTGACGGTTGAGCGCATCGGTTGAAATCACCAGAACCGGACGATCTTTATCGAGTCGAACCAGGCACATCTCTCCACGCCGTGGAAACCAGCCAGCCGGAACAGGGTTGGACACTCGATCAATCCCTCGTTATCGAACGCCGCGATGTCTTCTGAAACGAACGCTCCTCGCGTCTGTCCTCCGCACCGGAGTAAAACAGCGCGGCTTCGCGCTCCAATTCGTCCTGGCGCTCCAGTTCGAGAGCGCGGGCCAGCAGTTCGTTCACCCGCTCACTGGTGGAGCCTTCGCCCTTGGTTCGCTCCACCTCGGCGAGCAGGGATTCTTCCACGGTCAGGGTCTTTGGAATCCTCATAGTGTACATATGATAAAGTATCATATGACGCGGGTCAAATATGAAATATGACAGTCAGGTTGGACCAACGACTTAATTCTGTGTAACGGTCAGTTTATGCAATTCGATCGTTGCTGCGTCCACGCGGGCCGGCAACGCAAACCGTGAGTCCAGGCCGACGGCGGGGTACCTGGGCCTGAGGTATTTCTCCACGAATAATTCCAAAACGAATTGGGGAACCTCGACGCCATCGAGCGAAACCGCATCCACGTGAACGAATCCGTCTCCCTTGGCGCCGTAGGCGTGGGTTGTCACCACCACGTCATGCAATCCGCTGAACACGGAGAGCAGGGGGTTGTAGGAATTCTTGCCCGCCTTCAACTGATCGAAGTCAACTCGTGAAGTCCCAATGATCATCCCGGGCTGTTCCTGGAAGACCACGGACCGCACTCCCGCGGGTAGTTCGACTTTCCCTGACGCAAAGTAAGCATTAATCTCCTGCTCGGAGAACTCGGTAGGCGATGGATCCGGGTGGGGCTGCGCTCCATTGCTCTGCACATGTTCGAGCTTGCGCTCGATGCTTGCCACCGGCGCGGGATGGGGAGCCGATCGAGTTTGAGCCAGAGAATGCGGGGTCAGAAGAGACCAAGCAATCACCACGAAAAGAAAGGCGCAGCAGGCCTTCATGGTTTGAGCGCGGCTTGGGTCTCAGGAGTTGTGCTGATGGCTACACGAGGCTGGTTCAAAGTGCCGGTGATATTGAAGCCGCGCGCGCCATCACGCGCCAGTTTGAAATCCAGAACTCGACCCCGAGAAGCTGTCCCGCTCAACTGATAGATGCCGCCGGGAGTCTGTAGTTTGCCTTGATTGATCTCGAACTTTCCATCCCGCAGGAGCAATCGTCCCATGAACCGGTTGACCCGAAGCGGAGCGCTCTCTCCCGCCAATGTGAGGTGGGGCAGTGAACCATCGCGAGCTTCCACCTGGAAGCCGACGTCAGCGTGGGAAAGCAATTCCGCCTTGGTCCAGCCGAGCGTGTCGGCGCGATACTCCGCACTTGCCGTGCCTGTCATCCAGGTGTCATGCATGGCGTCAGCGATTTGCCCCAGCGCAATTCTTTCCAGGGTGCCGTTGCCGTGATACGTCGGGGGATTGACCGTGAAATCCACTTGCCATTCGCCGGTGTGCCGGCCGCCCAATACGTCGCCACGCAGTTTCGAAAGCTGAAGACGGCCCTGCTCAAGTTCGGCCTCGGCCGAAACCCGGTTCGCGACCAGGTCATGAATCAAGACCCGACTCGCCGTGAGCCTTCCGACCGCGTGAAGAGAAGCCAGATAGGTTTTGGATTGCGCCGGCGACGACAGAAAGCGATACCAGGGCTGTTTTCCGGGCCCTTCATTGACCAGGCCGGCCAGCTTATCGGTCACAAACTCGTCGGTGTAAAGATCGAAGCGAATCGGACAAGCTCGCGATTTCTCGCATGGTCTGGGAACGGACAGCCAGCCGCGCCATGTGTTGCCGGCCACGGAAGCCGTCAGGGTCCGGACTTCAGTGGCGTTGGGCGTCAGCTCGATACTTGCGGAAGTGATTTCCACGGGCTCATTCAAGCCGCGTACACGGGCGCGGACCGATTGCAGTTGCGCAGTTCCAGTCACGGCGGCGGCCGCGAAACCCGCCCAGCTTCCTCCAACATGAAGATTGATTCGAGCTTCTCCATCCGCCGCGGGCTGAGGCGCCGGCAATCCGACTGTGCGCGCCACTTCCTGCAAGCGCTGCACTTCGGCTTCTCCCTGCACCAGGAAGTTGTACCCGGAACGCGAGAACTGGCCCCGAACAGTAGCACTTGTGGGTCGGTCGAGGGCCAGATTGAACGGGCCTACCTCCACCCGGGGATCAGTCCTGGTTGGGGCCGCTGAGCTGTGGCTGCGTTCGGTACCCCTTTTTATCTCGACATCGTTACTCGATGATATGGTGAAAGGAATCTTGTCCAGGGAAAGCTTGGTATTGGTGAGAGGCGATCGCACATTCAAAGCCAGCACTTCGCCTGCGCCCTGCCAGACCGGCGCGGTGTCGGTCGAGGTGGCCGAACGCCATATGGTGATACTCGCGTCCAGTGTGCCAGTGGCAACGATGTCGGTCGGCACATTCTTCTTCACCCGGCGCGCTAGATCCACCAGCGGCTGGATGGGCAGGTCTTGGACAAGCAAGGTCAAATCGTAGGCACGAGCACCTGGCATGGGAGCGAGGCTGCCGCTCAGAGTGATTCCGCCATCACCGACCGGGGAGCGGCAGAAAAACCCGGAGAGAACGTGATCCGTGGAACTGTAATGGCCGTCGCATCGCGCGGCCAGGCGCAAAGCCTGATCGCCAGAGATGTCGTAGCGACGGAAGTCCTCGATGGAGCCTTCTGTGTCAACCGTCAGATCCTTGGGCGTGCCTGTGAGCTTAGCCGAGAGCCGGACGCCGCCTCTCCAACCCTTGTCCTGTCCCAGAGTCAGCTTCGTCACCTGACCGAGTTGCGCTCCTTCCCATTGCACCGTGAATTGCACCGGCGTTTCATGCAGATTTGCGGAGCGTTGCCACGACCCGTCAACCGCGAGCAGGCCGGTGTCGCTAAGATTAAAGTCAGTTCGCATCGGCTGGGCTTTCAGCCGCACGCCCCAGGCATTTTCGGAGTCTTGCCACAAAGCGAAATTGGCTTCGATCAGGGAGTAGGGTTTTTTTTCCTGTCCGAACTTGAAGTTGATTCGGCTGTGGACGGCCTCAATGTAGGGGAAGCCCGGTCGCGCTTCGCCACGCGTCTTGGCGGTGGGCGCAACCGAAGTGCCGGCGGCGCGCTCGACCAGTTTTTCCAGGTTCCAGCGGCCATCGCGGTTGCGTACCAGGTTGATGCTGGGCTCGGTAAGACTGAGACGGGCGATCTCCAGTCGTCCTCGCAACAGGGAACTCACGCGCACAGTGGCGACAACATCCGAGGACTGCAATACCGGCTCAGCGCCGAACTCTGGATCCTCATGGACAACGAAATTTTCCAGGTCGAAGCCAGGCTGGGGCAACAGACTCAGAGTCACTGACCCCACGTCCACCGGTCGTCCTAACGCCAGGCTGATCGACCGCACAATCCGGGTGCGCAGCCGTTGCGCTCCGGGGCGCACCAGGAAAAGTAAAAGCACCAGAACGATGCCGGTGACCACCCTGCCGCGACTGGAGCGGAGAAATTTCAACGAACCACCTTCAACGTCCTCCGCCAGCGCGTCAGGTCAAAGAAATGTATGGCCACGTGCGCCAGAAATCCCACTCGCTCCCCGATCGCGGTGTGCAGATATTGGTTCGGCGGCGTGTCGAAGGACCAGTAGATGAACATGGGTCTCCCGATCACGTTCTCCTTCGGGATGAATCCCCAGTAGCGGCTGTCATAACTTACGTCGCGATTATCTCCCATCGCGAAATAGCTGTTGGGAGGTACCACGACGTCATCACCTTGGATGTATTGCGGCAGCATCTGTTGCCAGTCTGGAAACAGCCGGTTGAAGTCGGACGGCGGCACCGCCGGGAAGTTGTCGCGATATTCGTTCGGTCCTTCGTCGCTGTTGTGGATGACATAAGGCTCATCCAGCTTCTCCCCGTTGCGAAACACCATGCCATTGCGTAAATGAATTCGATCCCCGGGAACCCCAATGATCCGCTTGACCACGTAGAGGCCTGGCTCCGCCGGCGAAAGAAAGACCACGACATCCTGATGCCGTATTTCCCGGTAGGGAAGCAGCGGACCCGTCCAGCGCGTGGCCGGAGCAAACTGTATCCGGTTCACGAAGACGTGGTCCCCGATCAGCAGGGTGTTTTCCATGGAACTGGAGGGGATTTCAAAGGCCTGCAGGACGAACGTGATGATGAACAGTCCTGTCACCAGCACGGCCGCCAGCGAGGCCAGAAACTCGATGGTGGTCTCGCGCGGCTTTTCTTCCGGCTTGTTTTCTTTCTTGGGCACTGGACCTTTCCCGCCTCTGCGCCATTTCCGCCCCTATCGAACCACTCGAAACGTGCGGTCCCACCGGGTCATTTGGAACAGATGAGTCGCTGAATAGGCGAAATGAGTAAGTTTATCACCGGGTGTGGGAGAAACCGGCATGTCCCGGTCCGCGCTCCGGACCGACCAGTAGATCAGTAACGGACGTCCGATGACGTTTTCCTGGGGCACGAATCCCCAGTACCGGCTGTCCAGACTTTCATCCCGGTTATCTCCCAGTACAAAATAATTCCCCTGCGGAATGATCAATTCGCCATCCTCGACCAGTTTCTTCATCTCCAGCCACCAGCCTCCTTCGAGGCCGGGAACGGGAAGGTCCAGCCGGGGAAACTCGTCGCGGAAGGCGTCGTGCATACGGGAACTGTAGCGGACGTAGGGTTCCTGTAGGGGATGGCCGTTGACATACACCTGCCGGTTGATCAGGCGGACGCGGTCCCCCGGCATGCCTACCACACGCTTCACAAAATGCTGGGTAGGATGCACCGGGTAACGAAAGACAATAACATCTCCCCGCTGCACTTGCCGGTACGGCATGAAAAGATCCCAGAAACCACCTCCGCCATAGCGCTGTTTGTCCACCAGGAGGTAGTCCCCGATCAGCAGAGTGTTCTCCATGGATTCGGAAGGAATCTGGAACGCCTGCACGATGAAGGTGATGACAAAAACGGCGATGACCACGGTGACCAGCAACGACTGCAGCGAACTTAGCGCGTCCGCCTGCGAAGGCTTTGCCTTTACTTCCGTGGTTGCCGGCATGACGGTCACTGGGTCTGCTCGCTGCGCTTCGTCCTGCCGTTCGGCTCGACGGACACAGTGCCAAGATATTCCAGCACCTGGCGGGCGGCATCCTGTTCTGCATTTTTCTTCGTGGAACCATCCGCCCGGCCCACGAATTCCGGTTTGCCGCCACTGTCCAGCGGTTGCAGTCGTGCCTCCACGGTAAAGGTCTTGCTGTGCTCCGGGCCGCGTTCTTTTACCAGCGTGTAGGTGGGTTGGGGTCTTCCGGTGGCCTGCAATTTTTCCTGTAACGCCGACTTGTAATCGGTGACCGGCAGACTGCTGCCATTCGATGCAATCCGTACCAGTTCCGGGATGACAATCGTCTGCAGCACTAAACGGCGCGCAGCATCCAGTCCGCCATCGAGGTAAATGGCTGCCAGTACGGCCTCGAGTGCATCGACGAGCAGAGCAGTCTTGTTGCGGCCGCCGCTTTTCTCCTCACCTCGTCCCAGATTCAGATAGTGCCCCAACTCCAACTCCTGTGCTACTCGAATCAGGTGCTTTTCGCTTACCAGGTGGGCCCGGAGCTTGGAAAGTTCTCCCTCGCGAAAGCTGGGGAACCGGTTACAGAGCTCCTCGGTTGTCACAAATCCGAGGACAGCATCCCCCAAAAATTCCATTTGCTCATTGTCCCCCACCCGCGGACCGCCGGCCGCTTGCAGCGCCTCAAGCTCGCGCGCCTGAGAACTGTGGGTCAAGGCCTGCTCCAGCAGCTCTGAGCGCTGGAAGCGGTAGCCCAGAGCAGCCTGCAGGTGCGCAATGTCTCGCGGTTTCATAGGTGAGTGACCTCGGACCTCGGGCTTCGGACCTCGGCAAATCCGTGAGGGCCGCGGTCCGAAGTCCGGTTCGCCGCTAATTCTTGGGTGCTGGGCTCTGCGCGCTGGCGGGCGGCTTGCCCCCGGTCAGCTGCACCAGGCGATCACGCTCGTTGCGTGACAGAGTGGCCAGTGTCGAGCCCTGGTTGGCTTCTGTCATTTGCACGGCCTGATTGGCGTACTTCAATGCCTCAGGATACTTTTCCTGTTTGTCCAGCGAGAGTGCCAGGCGCAACACGGCCAGCGGGTCGAGCTGAGACGGAAAGGCGTCCATCGACTTGCGAAAGTAGCCCTCCGCGTCCGCATACTTTTCCCGGGTGTACTGGATTGTGCCGAGCACATAGTAGGCATTGGAACGCAGAAAGCCCTTGTAGGCGTCGACCTTGTCCTGTGGAGTTCCAGGCGGTATGGTGATGTCGGTGTCCGCCGTTTCTACCGCGTGTTGGGCCAGTTTCGTGCCTTCATCCAGGCGTTGATCTTTGTCCAGATCGCTCTCCCTCGTGCGCTCCGCCAGGACCTGGGCCACACCCACCAGCGCCTCCGGATCATCCGGATCTAGCTTGAGCACTTTGTGTCCCATTTCCATCATCTTGTCGGAATTATTTCCCGTCTGATAGGCGTGCATCGCCCCCCGGTAGAGCAGGATCCGCAGCTCGCTCTCAGGGAACTTGGCCGCGAAATCGTCCGCCGCCTTTTCCAGGGCTGCGCCGTCGTTGGTGTTGGCTGCTGCCACTTTGTAGGCGTCGAACTCGGCCTGGGTCTTGGCCTGAGGCGGACGCTTGCCCTGGGGCGGAGGGGTTGTGGCCGCACCACCCGCCGGCGCGGGAGGCGTCTGGGTTTGGGCCGATACGAATGTAGCCAGTGCCAGTATCACGACTAGCATCGCTGCTTGCTTCATGCTCTCTCCTTGGGCAAAGTGCAATTCGTCTTGCTCGATGATTGCTGGTGTACTTTACGGCGAACGGCGGGTGGGCTCATACGGCTTCTGCAATCCCAGTTCGGCCGCAGCCTTGGCTTCGGGCAGCGCGGAGCCCGCGGTCACGGCGGCCCGGTAGTGGTCCATCGCCGCTTCCCGGTCTTCCTGCAAGTCGAAAATTCTTCCCAGGTAAATATGGGACCAGGCCACGACCTTCGGTTCATGCGCGACTTCCAACGCGCGTTCAAAATAATTTCGCGCGCCCTGCATGTCCGAATTATGAGTGGCTACTTCCGCCAGAATGAAGAGTGCCCGTCCCTGATCTTCATTCTTTTCGTCAAGCGCTTCCTGAGCCAGTTTTTGCGCGCTTTCTGCATCGCCCGTCGAAAGCCGCTGTTCGGCCGCCACCAGTAACTTACCTTGATGCGGACGCGAAAGATGCAACAGTTCGGTATCGGACGTGGAAGCAAACGTTACCTGAGCCGCGCGCTTCCGCTCTTTTCCCACATCGATGCCGCTGACCAGATCGCCATAGGCATTGCTAAGGCCGGCCGGATCCTTCTCAAACCGCAGCAGAGCTTCATAAAAATAAGTCGTCAAGATAAAACCCTGCCGAGCTGAATTCTGAATTGCCTGATCACGCTCCGCTTCGGGGGATTTCTTCGATCCCGCTGTCCGCGCCTCGATCGCCCGGATGAAACACTCAGTCACCAGCAGAGAGACATCGCTTTTGAAGCTTTGATCCATGGGCGCCGACTTGACGGTTTCGAGCAGCGGTTCCAGATGCTTCATCGTTGCCGGGTACTTCATGGCCAGCGGATCCAGCAAATAGTGCAGGTAGGTGTGCCGGATCTGGTCCATCTTGAGTCCTGCTCCTGGGCCCGGGGAAATCACTACATAATAGTCTGATCCATAATTCCGGGCGTTGGTTTGCCCGGGCGCGCCCATGGGATCGACGTACACGGTGAAATTCCTACCCAGGCGAGAGGATGACGGCAGCTTCAGATAAATTTCCGTGTCGAACATCATCTTGGCCAGCGCTTCGTGATAGCGCCCGGTCAATGCGGCGTAGGCCTCGCGGTCTCCCTCCCAGATGGCATGCAATCCCACCGTCTCCGAGAATTTCTGCATGAGGGGCAGGATTCCCAGCAGCAGAGCGGCATCGGGGGGCATATCGGCGTCCTTCACTTTCGCGGTCAGATTAGGAGGTGGGTTCAGGTAGAGCGCGAGGGAAACGTATTGGGCCAGCGCCTTCGATGGATCCGGCTGCTGATGCTCCTGATAGTATCGGCACATGGCCTGAGTCGCGTTCTCGGCGTCCGCCGAACTCTGCCGGCCGCGAGCCACCTCGGAGCGCACCCGCGATCGCAGCGGATCCGAGACCCCCAGGTCCTGATCGTATCCACAAGTGTTAATGGCCGTAAGCACCGTGAACACAGTCTCGTTGGTGTCCAGAGCCACCGGGCTCTGGTTTTGCGCCGGCGACAGCTCCGCCAGAAGGGCAAACAAGGCCGCGTAAAGGGAGCATCGAAACCTACGACTCAGGGAAACCTCCTGCAGGCTGGCCGGTATGCGGGCTACGATCTGTTAAGTGTAAGGGGTGCCCGCCGGAGAATCAATGGACGCTGTTGCAGCTTTTTATTCGAAACGCCTTTTTATCGCCGCCGCCCGCAGGCGCTACCCCTTCACACTGACTCGTGAGAAAGACAATATCGCTCTCCCTGTAGTCGGCCTGCCCATCGACAGGGCGGGACGGAACGTGGTGAAGGTAGTGAATATGAGCATGTTTTTCTTTACTTGCGGCAGCAGCGAGTTGTCTTCTTTGGAGTCGGAAAGAATGCGGTAATCCTGCACTCGTCCTTGCGAGTCGACATAGGCTTCGATCACCAGCGAGTCGTCGTTGATGGAATCCAGGGTCGACCCGAATGCCGACTGTTGCAGCTGCGGCGCGGTGTGAAGCATCAGGGGCACGTCGGAATTGTCCGCCTGCAGGGGTGCCAGAAATCCCATCAAAACCACGAAGATCACTACCGCAGCGGCCAGACCTGCGGTTGCCGGCAACATGAAGAGGTCAAGCGCGTTGTCGAAACGAACCCGAATGCCTTCCAGATACCGCCGCCGGGTTTGCGCGGCTTCCTGGGAGATCGCCACGCGAAGCTTTAATGCCAGGTCAGCCGGCGCCTTGCGGGCGCCCACGCGGGCCAGCAGGTGCTGCGTCTGCCGCAGCGATATATATTGGCGGCTGCAGCGTTCGCAGGATTCAAGGTGATGGCTGATCTCGCGCATCTGTTTGCCGGTAACCGCCCCATCGAGGTAGGGAGAGAACAACGGTCTGGCCTGGGTGCACGTCATCGTGTCACCTCAATCCCAGTAACCGCGCAGCGGGTCTCGCGCCTTTCGGTCTCTCCGGGAGTTTGCAAACCGAGCTGTTCCGCATGTTCCACTACGTATCCTGTAAGGCGCCGCCGCAGAGCTTCCCGGCCACGGGTCAGCCGCGACTTTACGGTTCCCAGCGAAACCTCTGTGATTTCCGCTATCTCTTCGTACGACATTTCTTCCAGATCGCGCAAGATGACCGCGGTGCGGTAGGGCTCCGAGATTTGTCGCAATTCTTCCTCGACCCGTGCCCGGACTTCCTCGTGGGCCACGTTGTCGAACGGCGATTCGCTTTCGTCTACCAGCGTATCGCGCATGCCCGACGCGCTCAGCCCGCTATCGTCCAGGTTCGGTTCGATCGAAGTTTCCTTCGCCTTGTGGCGAAACCACCAGCGTCTCCGGTTGGAGGCCTCGTGCACCGCAATACGGTAAATCCAGGTTTTCAGACTGGACTCTCCGTGAAAATGCTTCATTCCCCGAAACACTTTGAGGAAGACTTCCTGGGTAGTATCGGCCGCGTCCGCCGGATCGGCGACGATGCGATACACCAGGCTATAAATGGGCTGGTGAAATTCACCAATCAGCCAGGCGTAGGCGTCTTCTGAGCCTGCCTTCAGTTCGGCCACGATCGCGGACTGTTGGGCTCGGATTCCTATCGAGACTGCAAGATCACCCAAGGTGGTTGCTCCCGCCATCAACGCCATGGCGTCCCCCCCATTATAGGTTCTTTCCGCCCGCGAGCCCAAAGGTTAAACGTGCTCTACCCCCAACCGAAATACGACTGCCTACTATGTATAGACCCCGGCGCGGCGGGTAGAGTTCCACAGTAGCAACAGTAACAATATCAATATTTTAGAGAGACAATCTTTCCGAAAAGGTGTAACGCCGAGAAGGCCTTGCGACCTGACGGCCTCCGCCCTTTTCAGGGAATTCGCACCCGGGATCTACGCCTATTTCGGCGGGGCCGCGGGGGGGCTGGAGTTCGCGGGAGTGCCGGGGGTGGCCTTGGTGACGGGCTTCTTCTTGACAGGTTTCTTTGCCGGAGCGGTATCATCGACCAATATTTTCTTGGGGGGCTGCGAAGGCGTGTTGGCTTGAGCGTTCTGCAGCGCCGCCCGCAACCGGGTGACCTCGATCTCTTTCGCTCCGGCCAGAGTCTCCATGCGGTCGGCAACCGAACGCCGCGCTTTCTCGAACGCGGTGACATCGTTTTCGAGCGACTGGAACTCATCCTTGGACCCGAACGCTCCCGCCGACTCCGCCACCGATTCGAACACATCGTAAAGGGCGTCCAGATTGCGGTACAGCTTGAAAGTGGAGGTAAGGCTCTCAGGCGACGCCCTGAGCTCCGCGATAATCTCCGGCAACGCGGACTGGAGGTTGCGCTGGATGGACTCCGCATTTCCCTGGGCCTGTCGCTTGCTGCCCGAGTCCGTCTTCCATCTTTCCACGCGGAGCTTGGCCAAATCCAGTTGCGCCGCCTGCGATGCCTCTTCCAGCTGCGCGAGCAGCCCGTTAAGCTGACTAGCCGAAGCATACGAAACCGGACCCTGCGGTGCGGGTTGGTTAGAGGAAATAACCTGGGCGCTCACCGCCAGACAAAGCGGCAACAGGGATACGTGTCGAAAACGCAAGATCAAGTTTCGCTTCATTAGGATTGCCGCAAATCGTCACTCAGGATACTAAGTTTCCCGGCTTTCGCAAAATTTACACTGCACCAGAGATGCGGACAGCCACCTCCGGGTTTGAC
>CATPBJ010000148.1 GCA_955652395.1 uncultured Terriglobales bacterium
GCATGCGGCTATTGTTCCACCGTTTGTAGCTCTTCCGAGGGAGCTTGCTCCGAGCCTTTTTCCCCGCCGTACAGTATCTCCGACACGGCCTGCTGGTTCTGCCGAGTTCGTGCGACCAGGGACCGTCCGCTGTCTCCGAGCGTCGCGACTTTCTGCGTCGCGGCCAGAGCTCGTCCGTACAGTGCGTGCGCCGCCAGGTAATTGTGGTTCTCGCATTGACGATTGGCTAAGGTGTACAAGTTTCCCGCAAAGGCCAGCCACTGTCGGCGGCGAAGCCGGTCCATCGTCTTTGAGGACAGCGCAACGCCGGGAGTAACGCCGTGCTGTTCGATCTCACGGATTTGTTTGCGCAACCAGCCGGCGAGGAATTCTTCCAATTCCATCTGCGTGCCATACCGGTAGAAATAATCGATGGTCTCACCCTTGTCCGTGAGTGGGATGAGCCGGCACGGTGATTGCTGATTCTGCAACTCGCGAGGGACAAACCTCATCAGTAGACATTCACTGCACGGATGGGGCCGGGCCGAATCGCGGAAGTTGGGACAGGTTGGCGAGTCTTCGAACGCCAACTGAGGAAGCCACGGGGTGTGGGGAGAGCGTCCATAGCCGCCGTCTTCCAGGAATTTCAGCTCGAACTTGAGCAGATCCAGCAGCTCCTGATCTTCTTGCTTCATAGGCCACCTCACCTCAACGACATCAGGGTCGCAGAATCGGCCTTTGGCTGCCGTGGTCAAGGTCACGGGTCCGCGTGATCAGGATCACAGGGGCCGCTATCTGTAGGCAACGCAAGGTGGCAGTGATGTCTATCACTGCCATCGGTGACCTCGACCACCGTTGTTCCGAGCCTCATCGGATAGAAAGGGGACTATGGATCAGGCCCGGGCAGAAGATATGACTCAAAACAAAGCCATTCTGGACGGGAACGAAGCTGCCGCCTCGGTAGCCTACCGCCTCAACGAGGTGATTGCGATCTACCCCATCACTCCCGCGTCACCCATGGGGGAGTGGGCGGACCAGTGGAAAGAGGAAGGGCGCAAGAACATCTGGGGTACGGTCCCCACGGTCATCGAAATGCAGAGCGAGGGAGGCGCCGCCGGGACGCTGCATGGCGCGCTTCAAGCCGGAGCGCTGGGGACGACGTTTACCGCGTCTCAGGGCCTATGATCCCCAATATGTACAAGATCGCGGGTGAGCTGACGCCGACCGTGATTCATGTGGCCGCCCGCGCTGGCTACCATGCGCTCTCGATTTTCGGCGACCACAGCGACGTGATGGCAGCGCGGGCAACCGGCTTCGCGATGCTCTGTTCGAATTCAGTGCAGGAAGTCGGCGATTTTGCATTGATCGCCCAGGCGGCCGCGCTTGAGTCGCGCATCCCCTTCCTGCATTTCTTTGACGGCTTTCGCACTTCGCACGAAGTCAACAAGATCAAGGTCCTTAATGATGACGATCTCCGTGCACTGATCGACGACTCCCTGGTCCGGCAGCATCGGCAGCGGGCATTGTCTCCCGATCACCCGCTGCTGCGCGGCACGGCGCAAAATCCGGACGTGTTTTTCCAGGCGCGCGAGGCAATCAATGCGTAGCCTCCTGCCTGACACTGTTATAGGGATTTCCGCAGAGCCGGGCAGTGATGGCAATCACTCTGGCCTGTGAGTCTGACGACTGTGAAGTCATCGCCAATCGGCGAAATATAAGGTGGAGCTGAATGGCAATGAATAAAATTCAAACCATCGGTCAGAGCAAGACGCAACGCAAACGCCGGAAAGCCGAGGTGGCATTGCCACAGGTCGCCGCATCGAAAAATCCCGCATTTGAAGGGCTCTAATTCCCAATCCAGATCGACGCTGCGCCGGGCCGCAGCCAAAACGGAGGGTGACGCACCCTCAGAAAGTAACCGAATTCAAAGTTCCAGCCGTTTCAGCGGCCTGGGCTGCCCTCAGAAACTTGCAGGTCCAGGGCTACGCGTTCTCCATTGATCAACACCGCTCCAGTATCGATGAGTTGTTGACCAGTGCAGTCGTATTTCTCATAGCAGCGCAAAGCCGCGAAAGGGAAGAAGAACTCCACAGCTTCGGTCTTGCCGGTCGCTGGCGATCGGCCGCCCACGTGGACCGTAGTGCTGAAACTGATGCCATCGAACTTCGGTTCTTCCGTGAAGTAGGCTAGGGTGGGACGGATGAGGTGCGCCACGTGGTCATCAAATGCCATAGCGGCGAGTTTGTAGCGCGATCCCCCGGCGGACTCGGGCAGAATCGTATTCAGCGAGAGTTCAAGGTAGATGCCCTGTCGGAAAGCCACAAAACTCTGCGCCGCGTAGGAGACAAAGCGCGCCTGCGGGTCTAACTCTTTCACAAGTTTGGCGAGCAGCTCCTGACTGGAGGCTTGCAATGCGGCCAGCGCTTGGGGTGATGCGTCCCGAACCGGAGTCAGCGCAACCACACTCGGTTTTGCTACGGGAGCGACGGGGACACTCACTGGTACTTGCGTGCTGCTACCCTCACGGGCCTCGGCGATTTCGTTTTCGGGCGGCGCCCGGCGGTCGGTGGCATTGGCATTCGGGTCGGTGCCAGGCGCAGGCTGGGGTCCTTCTCCATTGAGCCAGATATTGATGGGCTGGGCGTTCAGAAAAATCTGACCCTGCATCAACCCCGCCTGTTGGACATTCTCATTCTTGGAGCCCAGAAGTTGGAGGGCACCGCTTTGCGGCAAAAACACCATTAGGTTTTCCGGCCTTTCCACCATCACCCCCATCACATTTCCGAGAACGTGATGGGAAATTTCGAGGGCGTAGCCTTGTACCTGCTGATTTGCCTGGAAGCGCGGAACTTCCGACTTCAAAATCGGCATGACTACGCTCAGAAAAGTGCTTCGCGCCCGCTGGTCCGCTCCGATTTTTTCCGAGTAAGCAGCGTAGTAGTTGCCCGTGACTGCCAGTACGGTCTGGCCGTTGTAGCGCTCAAATCGAATCGAACGCCGATCAGCCTGCTGTTGTTGGGATTCGTCGAGATCCAACTTGCGATTCAGATAGAAGTGATACTTAAGCTGAAGCCCTTGAATGTCCTGGCCCACGACCTTCAAATCGTTGATGTACTGTTGCTGCAACGAGCGCAGGTCTGGATCTCGTATCTCCGCGGGAGTAAGAACTTGTGCCGAGGCGGCGCTGCTGGCGGCCACAATACTAAAAATACTAATAAGCATAAGTACGAGAAGCCGACATTTGCACATAAGCCATTCTTTACCCAGGCCGCGGCGAATCGTCGTCGCTGCAATTGCCTTCCGATCGAGGGACATACTGCTCATGCATCTCTCCTATTTCTGCGGAGGGTAAAGCGTAAGGTACAAGTACGCATTCGCCACTTCGTCTTCGCTCAAGTAGTCAAACACTGGCATTCTCCCGCGAAATGGCTCTGATGGCGCGCCCATGCTGATCGGGTTACCGGCGGTAACCTTTCGAACAAACTCAGGCAGGCTCGTCCGAGTGGTGAGGGTACTGAGCGGTGGTATTGCGCCTTCGAGAATTTGCTGCGGGTTGGGGTTCGGTCCCGCCGCATTGTGACAGATGTGGCATGTGGATTTCACGATTTGCTCGCCCACGTGAGAGGGCGACTCGGTGATCGCGATTTGTTGCTTTTCCGCCCCCGGGACGCCAGCCAGCTGTCTCAAATAGGCGATCATAGACCGGACCTCCGTTTCGCTTAATTGCGGGAACGGGGGCATGTCCTGCCCGCCCTTGTGAAAGCGGTCCAGTATCGCAGCATTGGCCTGCTTGGCAAGCACTGCCGCGTTGGCCCGGCTCATGTCCATGCCAGCCTTTTTCATTCTTTCCATGATGATCTCGACAGACGTCGAGCGGACCGGGTCGACGACGGAGTTGATTTCCGGAGGGGCACCGTGCCCGGACCCTGTGTGACATCCCCGGCAATTCAGGCGGTAAACATCAGCACCGTGAAGAGTCATGCTTCGCGCCGCAAAGCCCTGCGATAGTTTCTCTTGCCAGGCAGCGGAGTCCTGTCCAGGCATCGGCGCCGCTGGCCCTGCGTGCCAGGTCTTGCCCATGCTGGTATCGCTGAACTTACGATGCAGATGGTTGAGCCAGCTTTCGCCTTCGACGGGCGTAACGGGAATGTCTTTGCTCCCAACCGATTGACCCAGCAGCGATGACAGGAGTGCGAAAATCACCGCCAAGTTTTTCATCGGCATGATGAACTTCCTGGGAGACCTTGCTGAATCGAAAATCAAGGCCTTTTTCATGCTCTTTTTCTCGAGGGAGCGAAGGCCCAGTAAGCTTCCGCTCCCGTACTCTCTTTTCCTTACTTGCTCAGAGTGAAATCCGCCTTGCTATCGCCAGACACGGTCACCGGCTTGGACTGGTTCTTCGCCCCTTCATGCCAAGCGGTCACAGTGTAGCTTCCATCCGGAACGTTCTCAATCTTGTAATTGCCGGTCTGGTCCGAAGTGGCGAAGTAGGGAGTGGGAACGACGACGAGATAAGCCGACATCTCCGGATGGACATTGCAAAGCACCGGCACCGCACCGGGCGTGTCGAACTTGAACGACTTCTTTTCGCCCTTCGGCCAGGTACCGAGGTTGTGGGCGAGTTTTTTGTTACCGCCGATGGAAGTCCAAAAGACGTTGTGAGCGACGCTGTCGCTGTTGAGGAAGTCGACGGTAGTTCCTATCTGGACCGCCATGACGTGAGGCTGGAAGACCAGACCTTTCTGGTCGATTACCGGAGGCTGAGTGGGCGCAGGAAACGTTTTACCCGAAATAGTGTCAACGTAAACTACGGACTGTCCGGTGACTCCGGAAACCTGTCCGCTGATGGTGCCAGCTTTGGCGGCCAGAGTAAGTCCAGTTACGACTGCGAGTAGAACCAGAACATTGCGCTTCATGATTTCTCCTTGATTTAAAGTTAGGGAGGCTTGGCTCCCCGATCTAATAAACGAACTCCAGCCCTGCAATCGCCGAGTTAGTACGGAACGGTGCGGTAAGAGGCAACCCTGTGGCCGGGTCGTAGACGACCTGCTGCGGCCGGATCTGGTACTCGAAGGACGCCTTTATGTTGGCGTGAACCAGAAACTGCACGCCGGGGGTAAACCGATTTCGCGTGGCGTGGAAAGGCGACACGAACTTACCGATGTCGTTGTCGGGAGTGGCCCCGATGCCGTTAATCAGGTCGGCCGTGGAGTGCACCGCGTCCCAGCGCATGATGGTCATCAGCCAGGGCAGCGCCAGGTAGTCTGCCTCCAGGAAGCCGCCGCTGAAGCTGGCCGGACTTCCCCGGAGAAGTCCGGTCGGCAGCGGGAGGCCGGCTGGAAGCAACGGCAACAGGTTCTGGTCGCGTCCATACATGTACTGTCCAAACAGATTGAGGGCGTGATAGTTGAAGCTGAAGTCCCCCCCGACCCGATAGAACGGCTCGCGCGCCGTCAACACAGTCAAAACTCCCGTGCTGTCCTGGCCTTTAAACCGCTGCACAGAACGTCCGTAGAAATAGAGCGTCCCCAGGTTGAGATAGGTATGATCGCGAGGCCCAGCGGCTCCGGCCGCCTGGATTTCGTTGCGGCTGGCTGGGTCGCGCTCCAGGTTAAAGCGGTAAGAGAGACGACCATAGAGGTCTTTGAAGTTGGAGTCCGAGGTATAGGACACTTGAGGTGGAACATTGTTTCCGGCGCCAGGCGTGCCGCCGGTATTCTGGTTCACGATAGCCAGAGAATAGTGATAGCCGCGATAGGTGTGACCGCCGCTGAACTCCACTCCCTGTGCCGGGGCCGACATGAAAGAGTGGTTGTTGACGCTGGGCGTCGTCAGGACGGAATTCACCGTGCCAAGGTTGGTCTGGGCATAAATGTCCCAACCGCTCAGATTCCAACTGCGCGCTTGACTGAAGGGCAGGTCCAGTTCGAACTGCCCGATCCGCAGGCTGAACGAATCGGTCGGCAGTTTCAGGTGGCGGCCCATGTTCACGAACTTCAGATAACCATCCCCCAGACCACCATTGGAGTTGGCGCCGCCGACGCTGATGTCGTCATCTACCCAGAAGGCGATGTCATCCCCAAAGTTACCGGCCATGAAGATGCTTAAAAAGCCGGACTGAAAGTCCGTGCGCGGAATAAAGGGAGCGGTCGGATCTCCTGGAGCTTGCAGATTGAAGTTGTTCCGGTTTCTGCCGACCACCTGGAAGAACGTATTGAAACGCAGTCCGATCGGCGGCAATCCGGGAATGGTTCCTGGCCATATGGTATGAGGCCACAATTCTTTCTGAGCCGGAGACCCCAACATCACCGGCGGAGTCTTGATGAAGGTCTCGTCATCTTTGGGGAACTTGAATCCGGCATCCTTGAAGGCCCGACCGAAATCGTTGAGCTTAGGAAAGTCCACATGGCAAGTGCTGCAGGACGTGCCGTACTGGCGCGAGAATGCGGGAATGGCATAGATCTGGTGGCCAAGGTTCGCTCCTCCTGCGACCCGCGGTGGAAGGCTGGCGAATAGTGCGAATATCAGAATCGCGAAGAGAGGTACCGTTATCTGATGGCGCTTGGGCATCGGACTGCCTCCGAGAATAAGGTGTTAAAGGTGTTACCGAAAAAGGTCGCTGCATTGTCGCCTAAGGGTAGTAGTGAAATCCGGTCAAAATTGATCAGGTTATCGTTGGCGTTGGCTGAGGTTAGTGGTGCCATCGAAGAAAATAGCTTTCCATTCCACCTCGGTTTATTACCGTCGCTGTTCGCCGGTCTCGGCATATATCGCAGACTCTCGCAGCCCTTGCGGTACAACCGCAGTGAGGCCTCACGCCCGACATTCCTGAACCCTTTGGTACGAATAAACAAGGTGTTCGTCCCACGCCCGCGGTATAACGACGCGATCTCGATTCTGGCCGATGAGGTGGTTCGTTGCAGCGGTGGCGGTCACTCAGTTCTGTGATCAGGATCACAATTGGGGAGATCCAGCAGCAGACGGCTGCTTCAGTACGCACTGGGGTGAGCCCTGGCGACGCGCCATCTGGATCACAACATAGGGTGAGCCGCATCACCGCCTGCAGCACAGCCTTTGGGCGATCCTGCCTCTTGGCAGAGGTGCAAATATGTCACCAAGCAAGCAAGTTCTTATCGTCGACAATAACGAAGAAGAGTCGCGAACGCTGGCGTCTATGTTGGAGCGCGCGGGTCACACTCCCACGACCACGTGGAGTGGGCTGGAGGCCCTTGAGCTTCTGAAGGCGCGAGAATTCGACCTGGTCTTGGTCAGCAGCTATCTCCCGGATCTTTATGTTGGAGATTTCTTCGAAAGGTTCAATCGTTTGCCGGTGCAGCCCTGTGCGATTGTCCTGCAGGAAGGCCAGGGCCGGGCTGTTTCGCTGACGAAAGTAAGAAGCATGATTGAAGAGGAAATTCATTCAGAAAAGTGAAGGCTCAAGTAATCGCAACATACTGGCGAAATCAGAGGTGCGACATGAAACGAGATTCTCTATTAAGCCGACTAGAAAATGAAGATGAGCTGCGTCCGATCGAAGCGGCAAAGCATGTTGCCAGCGCTCGTCATTTGCTGACATGCTTGGGCGATAAGTTGGGAGGCCGCCGCCAGTGGCCAGAGCTGGATGAGGCGATTACCAAACTGGAGATCGCACTGAGCATTCTGACGACCGAAACCGGCGGAATGTTATGACCACCGAGATTCCGGTCAGTGTGGAGTATGGACGGAGGCAGGCCATGGCCAGAGAGAAACGGGATCTCTTAGAAGTGCTAAAGCTCGAACTCGAATTCGTCAAAAATGGCGGCTATCGGCAGGCATCCTCGTGGAGGCCAAAGTTGACGTTTGAGGATTCCCCGACTTGCCTGAATTACAGCCATCCCGAGCAGCCGAGGCCCTGCAGCGAGTGCGTCATGATGCAGCTTGTTCCAGAAGAACTTCGCGGTGAGAAAGTTCCGTGCAGGCATATACGGATCAATGAACACAAGGAGACCATTCAGTCCTTGTATGCCACTGGAACTCCCGAGGAGATCGAGACGCAATTGGCCGAATGGCTGATGAATA
Source organism: uncultured Terriglobales bacterium (assembly GCA_955652395.1). GTDB lineage: Bacteria > Acidobacteriota > Terriglobia > Terriglobales > Acidobacteriaceae > JAIQFF01. The sequence goes on from CATPBJ010000148.1 coordinate 8,038, forward strand.
CGATCCAGAGGTTGGAGCTTGAAAGAGCAGCAAGTCAGTCCGGTCCAGTGAACGGAACATCGAAAGCCAGTGCCGGCAGAGCGTAAACACCAGAGCGCGACAGATGGGAAACGATGACTTCTAAATGCGCCAATCCGGATTGCACGCAGGGCTTCGATTATCGCCTCGGGCGCGTGATTCGTTTTCACAACGATGAGCATCCGGTGGGCCCATGCGTACGGCATTTTTGGCTTTGCAAAAATTGCTCCCATACTCACCTTCTCGAATATGAAAGCGGTATAGGTGTAGTGATCAGGCTGCGCTCAGGCAATTCGGCCGCGGAACCGGCGCCACGTCCCGTATGTGAGTGCGCGCTGAGCAGAAAAAGCGGCTGTTGCCTGGGATAACTTGATCCGATAACTTGATCCCAGGCAGCACGAGTGTTAGGGTTCCCCTTGAATGGGGCCAGCACGACCGAACCCGGAGGATGAACTCATCTCCAGCCGAGACGACAAGTTCCGACGCCTGCTGGAGGCAGCACCCGATGCCCTGGTTTTGGTGGATCGAACCGGGCGAATTCTCCTAGCCAACTCCCAAAGCGAGAAACTCTTCGGATATCCCAAGGAAGAATTGCTTCTCCAGCCTATCGAGATTCTGATTCCAGAACACTCTCGCTCGGGGCATGCGCAGCACCGGGCTGCGTATCATGCCGCCCCATCCTACCGTCCCATGGGAACCGGGCTCGATCTGTACGGGCGGCGCAAGGATGGAAGCGCCTTTCCGGCCGAAATCAGCCTCAGCCCATGGGAGGATGAGAGCGAAGTGCGAGTCATGGCTTCGATCCGGGACGTTACAGAAAGGAAGCAGACCGAAGAAAAGCTGCGACAGAGTGAGGAACGTTTTCGGGCGCTAGTGCAAGAGATTATCGATTACGGCATTTTCATGCTCGATCCCGTGGGCAGAGTCATAAGTTGGAATGAGGGGGCTCAGAAGATAAAGGGATATGGGGCTGACGAAATCATCGGACAGCATTTTTCACGCTTCTATACCTCCGAAGACATCGAACGGGGCAAGCCCGAAGAAGGGTTGAGGATCGCCGCTGCCGAAGGACGATGGGAGGAAGAAGGCTGGCGAATTCGCAAAGACGGTTCGCGCTTCTGGGCTAATGTGGTGATCACGGCGCGTCATGATAAGGACGGCAATCTCCTAGGTTTTACCAAGGTAACGCGCGACATCACCGAAGGAAAACGAGCCCGGGAAGCGTTTCTCCTCGAGGTAACAAATGCGCTGGTTTCAAACCTGGATGTACGCCAACTGCTTTCGGCGATCGCGGCCTGTCTCCGGCGGGTGAAAGCGTTTGACTATGCGAGTCTCGCGCTCTACGACGAACCAACGAAAATGTTGCGCCTTCAGGTGCTGGAATCCACGCCTGGATCGGGCGCCAGTGCAGGCATTCCGGATGAAGCACTGGTGCCTGTGGAAAGCTCACCCGCCGGGTGGGCCTACACCACCCGGAAGCCTCTCCTGCTGAAAGGACTGCCCAATGAGAAGTGGCCGTTCCAGATGCCGACCAACCTTGCCCCTCTGGCGCTGAAGTCCGGTTGCTGGATACCGCTGGTGGGCCGAGATAGTGTGCTGGGGACCTTGAACATATTCAGCCGGCGGGCAGAGAATTTTACCCACCACGATCTGAACCTGCTGATGCAGATTGCCAGCCAGGTGGCGGTGGCCCTAGATAATGCCCTGGCGTACCGCCGCATTTCCGAGCTGAATGAAAGACTGGCCACGCAGAAACTCTATCTCGAGGACGAGCTCAAGACGGAATTCAATTTCGAGGAGATCATCGGTCAGAGCAAGGCGATCAAGCGGGTCTTGAATCAGATCGAAACTGTCGCCCCCACCGATTCTACCGTCCTCATTCTCGGAGAAACCGGCACCGGAAAAGAATTGCTTGCCCGGGCCATTCACGACTTGAGTCCGCGCAAGAGCCAGACATTCGTTCGAGTCAATTGCGCTTCGATTCCAACTGGCTTGCTCGAAAGCGAACTTTTCGGCCACGAAAAAGGTGCGTTTACGGGCGCTATTGGGCCTCGAGTCGGGCGGCTGGAACTGGCTCATCAAGGCACGATTTTTCTCGACGAGGTGGGGGACATCCCGCCCGAATTGCAGCCCAAGCTTTTGCGGGTTCTGCAGGAGAGAGAGTTCGAGCGTCTGGGCAGCAACCGAACTATCACATCCGATGTGCGGATCGTCGCCGCCACCAACCGCGATCTGGCGAAGCTGGTGGCGGCTGGCCAGTTCCGCAGCGACTTGTTCTATCGCCTGGATGTATTTCCGATTGTCGTGCCGCCGTTGCGCGAACGGCGCGAGGACATTCCGTTGTTGGTGCAATATTTCCTGGCAAAATTTGCCCAGAAGATGAAAAAGAACATCGAAACGGTGCCACCCGAAAGGATGCAGGCCTTGATCCGGTATTCCTGGCCGGGAAACATCCGGGAACTCGAGCATCTCATTGAACGCGCCGTCATTCTCTCCCGCGGAACTGCGTTGAATGTTCCGCCATTCGAAAGCATGCCCGCAGAGGAAACTGTGACCTCCTCTTCCGCGAAGCTGGAAGACATTGAGCGCGAACACATCATTTGTGTGTTGCGTGAAAGCAGGGGAAAAATCGGCGGTCCGGGTGGCGCGGCCGAGCGCCTGGGGATGAACCGTACAACCCTGAACTCGCGGATGCAGAAGCTGAAAATCTCCCGCCACGATCTGAAATCCTAAAGATCTCTGAAGTTTTGCACATTTCCTGCGCGTGTTCCGGGTCACGTCGGTTTGTGACTCTTATCACTGCGTGCTTTCCTACCCTCTGCGACTCTACAGATGCACCGCTGGCCTTTGAGGTTCCTAGCTGGACCATAAGGACGGGACTCGGGCGGCCAATCCGCCGCGGCCAGCGCCGACATGAAAGTGAGGTAGAACCGTGACAACAAGTACAGTCCTACAGCGCACGTAAGAGACGCCTGCGGCAATACATCCCGTGAAATTCGAAAACCTGGCCGAGCAAGTGAATAAAATGTTTATGACGGTGGCCGAGCGGGCATACGAGATCTTCGAGGGCAATGGCCGAGCCTTTGGCCATGATGTCGAGGACTGGTTCAAGGCTGAGATGGAGTTGCTCCATCCGGTTCATGTGGAAATCACACAATCGGGAGAGGAACTTGAAGTCAAAGCCGAAGTGCCCGGCTTCAACGAGAAGGAAATCGAAGTCAGCGTCGAACCGCGGCGCCTGACCATCACCGGCAAGCGGGAAAACAACCGGAAAGAAAAGAAGGGCCAGACGGTCTATCAGGAGTCCTGCTCCGACCAGATTTTGCGGATCGTGGCCCTGCCGTCGGCGGTTGACGCCGACAAGGTCACGGCAACTCTGAAGAATGGCACTCTGCAGATGACGATGCCCAAGGCCGCGACGGGCAAGACCATTGAAATTAAGCCCAAGGCCGCATAGTTTTACTGGCCGTGGCTCAATGGGATCGTTCTTCTGTCGGCGCAGTCAGGTGACGGAATATCGTCGTTCGATGATATCTCGTCTCGTCACTTGACTGCGCTGATGTTTGCCCGCAGGTCTAGTTTCTCCATCCGAACTATCAAATAAGTATCATCCTATCAATAATTTGTACAACAATGCCATTCCGGTGACCCGGCTGGCACGCGTCGTGCACTTGGAAGCAGCGTGCTAAGGACAACTACTCAGTCGATGACCGATTCTCTCGCCCTAAAGCTCGAAGGCAGCATAAAGCGGCCATGGGTGGACGAGCTCCAAAAAGCGTGGTCCGCGTCGGCCGGTACATCGCCGAGGAAACCGGTGGAAGTTGATTTGGCGGGAGTCAGTTTCATAGATGCCACGGGCCGCGACCTTCTTCTGCAGATGCAGCAAGCAAGCACAGTCTTGGTGGGAGCTTCACCTTTTCTCCGGTACGTCCTGGATGGCAACGCCGGAAAACCACGGAAGTCCAACAGGAATTAGGAGAGACGAAAATGAAAACGAATGCGCCGTACGGGATGGAGATGGTAGACGATTGCACCAAGTGCCCACTGCGAAAAGAAGGATTCTTCTGCCAAATGGGCAACGATTCTCTCGGAGCTTTCGAGAAGGTAAAGTTCACAAGTTCGTATCCCGCCGGCGCCGTACTCTTTGTCCAGGGACAGGTACCGCGCGGCGTGTACATGCTTTGCACGGGCCGGGTCAAGCTAACCATGGCCTCTCCTGAGGGCAAGACAATCATCGTGCGGGTCGCGGAACCCGGCGAGTTGTTGGGTTTGCATTCCTCCATTTCCGGCGATGCTCACGAACTCACGGCGGAAACCCTCCAACCCTGCCAGGTGGACTTCATCCGGCGCGACGACTTTTCCAAGCTGTTGCGCGACCATCGCGAGGTTGCGGTCAACGCCATGCAGCAATTCGGCAACTACTATCGCGGCGCCTGCCAGCAGATTCGCTATCTGGGCCTGAGCGCTTCAGCCAGCGAAAAGCTGGCGTGCTTCCTGCTCGAGGCGGCCCTACGGGGGCTGGAGACACAGCAGGGTGTGCGCTTCAATTTAAGCCTGACTCACGAGGAAATCGCTCAAGTCGTCGGGTTGACGCGCGAAAGCGTTACCCGCGGCCTCGCCGAGTTCAGAAATCGGAGCTTAATCTCCACCAAAGGTCCGACCATCTTGATCCGGAACAAGCCGGCACTGGAAGCCATCGCAGTCGTCTAGATTATTCCGAACCAAAATGGACTGTGAGGCCCTGGCGTTGGACGCCGGGCCCTAATTGTTCATTCCGCTGCCCGAGTGGTCAGGACCGGGCAATGGGCCTCCAAGAGGACCCGGTACGGAACCGTATTGCGAAAGTGGGTCGTGATCTCGGCGGCTCTACGTACTCCCAGTCCAATCAGGTCCGCCCTTCCACTTTCAGCGTGACCCAGAATCCTTTCGGCAGTATCCCCAAGATGGATCACGAACTCGACCGGGGGCCGCCTGTTTGCGACATCGACGAAGCTTCTGCGATAGGCAATGGTCCGAAACCCCTCAAACAGCGCAGGCAAGCGCTACTGCACGGTTGCAGGGCGGGCGCGGCATTCCCCTGTGGCCGTGGTCGGTTCCATGTTCAATTCCACTCCTCTTGTTCGCTGTTGCTTATGGCTAGTATTCTCACGAAAGGAATGAGTTGCCGCCCCAGCTGCCTGAGGCCTGCTCAATCGAACGTGACCAAGGAGTTTTGTTGTGAAGAAAAATGTCTGGAGAGCGGTGATCGAGGCAGGTTTTATCATCTTCCTGTTTTATTCCAATCTATTGATGGGAGAATTTGAGCGCTCAGGCATGGGGCAGAAGAGGGGCTTGGCTTGGGCAATTGAAGATGTTTTTACCACTGCCAATTTTGAAATCGCGACAATAGCCGCGCTCATCGGTTATATCCTTTTTTAATTTCTTAGAAAGAGATTCTAGGCAAATACAGCCGTAGTCCGAGTTTTTCAGCATTCTGCCTGAGGGAGCAGCGTGCCTAAGCCCGCCGCGCCGGCACAAGCCACAGGGCATCGTCATCGCGCCACGTAATTCACCCGCCCCGATGCTTGGCACCCGGTTAGCCAGCAGCGACGCGCGGTCGGCCGTCACCAGTCCTGGAAATTAACCCAAAAATCACTTCCACAACGGGAGTTCTGTCCTTTCTTTATTTACAATCACAGCAGCGCTGTCGACTTACATCGAATCAACCTGGCGCGACTTGCTCACATGGAAAAGACAATTCTGGTGACCGGAGGGGCGGGATTCATCGGTTCCAACTTCATCCTGCAATGGACCGAGCAGGAAGGGACTCCGGTGGTCAATCTCGACAAGCTGACTTATGCGGGCAATCCGCGTAACTTGCTTCGGGTCGCTTCCGATCCGAGATATTGCTTTGTCCAGGGAGACGTGTGCGACCGCGAACTCCTCCATGGATTGATCAAGAAGCATAAACCGCGCGCCATCGTGCATTTTGCGGCGGAGAGTCATGTGGATCGCTCGATCCATGGCCCGGATGATTTCATCCGGACCAACGTTTACGGAACATTTTGTTTGCTGGAAGAAGCGCGGGCCTATTGCGCGGAACTGGCGGAACCGGATCGTACCTCGTTTCGTTTTCTTCACGTATCCACCGATGAAGTGTATGGGTCGCTCGGCCCGAATGATACGCCGTTTCGCGAGACCACGGCGTACGCCCCCAACAGTCCGTATTCAGCGTCCAAGGCGGCGGCGGACCACCTGCTGCGTGCCTATCACCATACTTATGGGCTTCCAACTCTGACTACCAATTGCTCCAATAACTACGGTCCTTACCAGTTCCCGGAAAAACTGATTCCACTCGTAATCCTGAACGCCCGAACGGGCAAGCCATTGTCGGTATACGGAGACGGCCAGAATGTGCGCGACTGGCTGTTCGTGGAAGATCACTGCGACGCGATACGTCGGGTCCTGGCCCGAGGCAGGGTCGGGGAGACCTACAACATCGGCGGATGCAGCGAAAGGCGAAACCTGGAAATCGTGGAAACCATCTGCGCCATCCTGGACCAGTCGTGTCCAGACGATCCCATCGTGCCCCATCAAAAGTTGATCGCTTTTGTAAAAGACCGTCCCGGTCACGACCGCCGCTATGCCATTGACGCTCGCAAAATCGAGCGGGAAATCGGATGGAAACCACGTGAAAGCTTCGAAAGCGGCATTCGCAAGACCGTCCAATGGTACTTGCAAAACGAGGATTGGGTGAAAGGGGTCACCAACGGCAGCTATCGAAAGTGGATTGCTACCCAGTACTCATCATAGGGTTGCGCGGCTTGCGTCGGCGAAGCAGAGAACGGACATGCGAATCACTATCTTCGGCGCAACCGGCTTACTGGGAAAGGTGCTGATGCGTGAGTGGAGAGAAGACGAGGTCACGGGACTCGGCTCGGCGGACGGAGATATCCGGGACGGAGAACAGGTACTACACCTGGTACAGCGTAGCCGGCCCGATTGGATTGTCCTGGCAACGGCTTACACCGATGTCGACGGCTGCGAAACCCATCGTGACCTGGCCTTCGATGTAAATTGCGTCGGAGCTGTCAATGTCGCGCGAGCGGCGAAGCAGCAAGGCGCTCGCCTGCTCTTTCTCAGTACAGACTATGTCTTCGATGGCACAAAGACGACTCCCTATTCTACCGATGATCCCCGCTCACCCCGCAGCGTTTATGGTCAGTCGAAAGCCCGGGCGGAAATACGGATTGGAGAGATTCTGCCGGACGGCTGCATAGTCCGGACTTCGTGGCTCTTCGGCACGGGCGGAAAATGTTTCCCAGACACCATTCTCAAACTGGCCGCGAGCCGGCCACAGGTGGAAGTAGTGGGTGACCAGCGCGGATCGCCGACGTACTCGGTAGATCTGGCCCGCGCTCTAATTCAACTTTGCCGGCAAGGGGCACGTGGCGTGGTGCACGCCACCAACCGCGGTGAGTGCTCGTGGTACGAGTTTGCCCGCGAAATCATTGCCCGGGCAGGACTCGACACAATCGTGCGCCAGACCACGAGTGACAAGTTCATACGCCCGGCAGAACGTCCGAAGTATTCCGTGCTGTCCCCGGAAAGTTTGCAGAATCGCAATATTGTTATGCCGGACTGGCCGGACGCGCTGCAAAGATATCTGGCAGAGAGGACGTAGAGGTTAGCTTACAGTTAGCTCAGAAGAGCCGTTCGTACCTTTTCCCGGTGTCGACAGTCCCGTCTAGTGCCGGCACACGTCACATGAAACACGTCGGTTGCATTGTCCCGAGCCGAGCAAAAAGATGGGAGCAACCTTCTTAAAGGTGTGAACCGCACGTTCAAGGAAGCTCCCAGCTTACATAGGCTGATTCCGTCTTCCTGCCGGCACGGAATCGTCAGACCGCTATAGCTCCACGTTGCAGGTTACGGATGCGAATAACTTCATCCACCTTGGACAGAAAGATCCAGTCCATCACTTCTCGCTCCCGCGAGGTGAGCTGCTCAACTCGGTATTGCAGAACTGAGACCGTGGCCTGCTCATCGCGCCGAATGCGGTCGCGATCGAGACCGCTATGAACCGCAGCCGGAAGTTCTTCCTTTTGGAATGGTTTTATCAAAAAGTCGATCGCGCCCGCCTTTATCGCCCGTGAAGTCATGGGAACGTCGCCGTGCGCCGTAATGAAGATAATCGGTATGCACACGCCGTTTTTTGCGAGGACTTCCTGAAATTCGAGGCCGTTGACTCCGGGAAGCCTCACATCCAGCACGAGGCAAGCGGGGGTATCGGGCCTTGGCGACTTCCAGAACTCTTCCGTAGATCCAAACAGCAGGGCGCGCAGTCCTGCCGATTCGAGTAAGTTGCTGATGGCATCGCGAACGGACGCATCGTCATCCACAACGAAAATTGTCGGACGCTGATCAGTCATCGGAATCTCTCGAATGAATTGGAAGTGTAAATTGGAAGATGGCGCCGCCGGGGGGACGCCCACAAGCGGCCTTCATGAGCCTCGATAATCGAGCGGCTGATCGACAGACCCATGCCTATGCCATGGGGCTTGGTGGTGCAGAACGGATTGAAGATCTTCTCTGCGGTTTCAGCGTCCAGTCCAACGCCGGAATCCTCGACCCGGACCACCCAGTTCTGACTCATTCCCGCGCACGCTGATGAGCAGTTCCCTGGGGCGATCCATCGTCTCCGCCGTCGCATCCATTCCGTTCATCATGAGGTTAAGCACAACCTGCTGCAACTGGACCCGGTCCGCCTTGACTTTGGGCCGGCTGGGGACAAGGTCTGTCCGGATCAAGATCCGGCACCGGATGGCTTCGTCCCGCAGAAGGGTCGTCAGCTCGTGAATCAACTCGTTAGTATCGAGCCAGTCCTTCGCAGGTGATTCTTTTCTTTTTTGAACAGAGCGCGAATGCGGCTAAGTACGGCACCGGCACGCGTGCCATCCTGAATAATCCCCTCAATGGTCTGGCGCCGCCTTCTCCAGGTTGGGAGGACTCGCAGAAAGCCACTCGACACAGGCGTGGCCATGCGTTACTACCGCCGTAAGGGGCTGATTGATCTCGTGGGCAATCGAGGCCGTTAGTTCGCCCATGCTCAGCACCTGCGATAGGCGAGTGAGTTCTGCTTGGGTATTCAAGAGCTCGGCGGTTCGTTCCGACACCCGGACCTCCCAAAGGTCAAGGGCCTCCTTGAGCGCTTCCTCGCTCTTCTTCTTCCCGGAACTCACCCAGCTTGCCACCAGAGCGCAGACAACAAATGCGGCAAAATAGGCCGAATTGGCAGGATCCCCCCCAAAGATACTTGGGTGAGAGGATGTAGAGACACGGCTTACAGCTGCCCCAGCAGAGCGGTTCGCATCTTGTCTTGGTGCTGAAGGTCCAGCTTGGTGCCGGCACAGGTCACATGGAAAACGTCGGTTGCAGCCTGACCTTGCGTGTCGATGATCGCGACCTCGATATTGCAGCCGAGTTCGGCCATGGCGGAACTGATGTCGTAGAGGAGTCCGGGACGGTCCGGGGCAATGATCTCGATCAGCGTGCTGTTTTGTGAGCAGTTGTTGTCAATCTGCACGCTGGGCTCGATGGTTATTTTCGGGCTCTGCAATCCCGGTTTGAATTTAGTTTCCATGAGTTCCACAACATCGATTTCACCCGAAACGGCTTCAGCGAGTTTCCGTTTCAGACGGTCGATTTCAGACGGATTGAGCTCCAGGGTCCGGAAACGGTCAGAAAACCGAATGGTGTCCAGAACAACGCCGGCCTTGTTGGAAAACGCTTCCGCTTTCAGAATGTTCATTCCCCAGGACGAAAGCGTCCCCACCACGTGGGAAAATAAAGCCGGGCAGTCCAGCGTTAACAGAACCAGTTCGAAGTAGCCATCGCGACGGAGTATATCGATCTGTGGTTCGTCATCTTTCTGTTTGAGGCGATCGTACATGCGGCAGTGGGCTACGATCTCGCTCGAAGTGTGAGTCAGCAGATACCGCTTGGGGAAACCTTCCAGGAACGAAGTGATGTGCTTCGTATGCGGCTCGCCCGCTGCGGCCACGACTTCCTCGATTCGTCCGCTGTTGGAAGCGCTCAGGGTGAGACGCTGGTCGTCCACGCTCCGGCTGAGATGGTTGAACGCGGCCGCGTACAACTGCCAAAGCATCTCCGCCTTCCAGGGGGTCAGAGCTTCCGGGTTGACCGATTTAATGTCGGTGTAGGTAAGCAGCGTAAGCATCTTCAGCCGTTCCGTCGTGCAGACGGATTCGCTGAACTCAGCTACCACCTTGGGGTTGAAGATGTCCTGGCGCATGGTTGTCGACGACATTCGCAAATGGTTCGCAATCAGAAACACTACGGTCTCGCGGTCAACCGGTTCAAGGCGAAGGCGCTCGAGGGCGCTGGCTGACGCCTGCAGGCTTCCGGTCACGTGGTCATCCTCGGGCATACCCTTCCCGACATCGTGAAGCAAGAGAGCCAAGAAGAGCAGGTCGGGCCGTTCGAGCCCGTCCAGAATGTCGCGGAAGCGCCGTTCCAATTCGCTGTCGGGAGTTCGCAGCGCGTGTATGTTCTCAATCGCCACCAACGAATGTTCGTCCACCGTGTAGCGGTGGTAGTAGTCGCGAATCACAAGCGAATCGACGGCCTGAAATTCAGGAAACAGCAGAACCAGCACGCCCAGCCGGTGCATGGCGCGCAGGGCGGTTCCGGCATGAGGCGATACCAGGACTCTTCTGAAGTACGACCACACTTCCGGAGACTCGTGTGCCCATTGCCGAAGCTTGGGAACCGACGCTTCGACGCATCGTTCGGTTTCGGAAGTCAACTTAAGTCCGTGACGGCCGACGAATTCGAAAAGGCCGAGCAGTACTGATGGATCCTGGACGGAAGAGAGCTGGCGCAAAAAGACCCGGCCCTCGACCACGGAAAAATCCGCATTGGACAGGCGCGATTTGTGGTTTTCAAACAGGCGGTACAGACCGGAGCGCGACGGCGGCACTTCGTCGAAGAGGACGGTCAGCCGGTAAATCGATCTTACGTGCCGGAAATAAGTTCGCATCCAGGCAGCGGCCGCGACCGGCGCTCGGGCCGGCAGCCCGATTCCCGCCGCCGCAGCCTCGGATTGCAGCTCGTAGGTCAGTTGATTCAGGTCCCGGCCTTGCCGATAGTGCAGGAAGCATCGCACGGCTGAAAGAAAATCCAGGGCGGCGCCGCACTCCGCGCGAAATGCCTCTGGCAGCAAACTCTCGGGTGCGGGCCAGACACCCACCTTCTCCAACTGGGAAATCAGGCCGAGCCAGCCTGCGACCTGGTAGTCCCGCAAGCCGCCAGGACAGTCCTTGATGTTGGGTTCCAGATGAAAGATGGTGTGACCGTACTTGTTGTGGCGCGCAGAGGTCAGATCGATCAGCCTCTGCTGCAACTCAAGAGCCTCGCGAGCCACCATTTTCGGAATCACCTGCGAGCGAAGCTGCTCAAACAGCCCCACGTCGCCGCATATGTAGCGGCAATCCAGCAGGGAAATGTTGAACTCCAGATTGTCGCGGTGCAGTTTGCCACACTCCGCCAGGGAACGGGTGGTGGGGCTGACGCGAAGGTGCAGGTCCCACAGGGCCTGGGAAATTCGCGGGATCACCCGCCTCTGTGAATCTTCAGACAAGGCCGATTCATGGAAGAAGAGCACATCCACATCGGAGCAGGGAAACAGCGCACGACGGCCGTAGCCGCCCAGAGCAGCGACGCAGATCCTCTCCGGCGAGGCTGGAGAAAATTGATTCCACAACTCGCTGATGAGGCCATCGGTTAGATTCGAGCGTTCGAGTATTGCGGTTTGTCCGTCGTGCGACCGCTCGAATCTCTCGCGTATCTTTTCCGACTCGGCCTGATATGCGTGTGATGTTGAGCTATTCGCTAGCAGTGGCATGGGACTCCGGGAGCCTGATGTGATGGGCTAGAGTGCTGCCACTCCCCGCTCCTGATTACGAATCCGGATCACTTCATCGACTCTTGAAATGAAGATTTTTCCATCGCCGATCTTTCCCGTGGAGGCTGTTTTTACGATGGCGTCAACGACTGAATCCACGAGATTATCAGCCAGAACGAGCTCAAGCTTGATCTTGGGCAGAAGGTCTACGCTATATTCCCGGCCTCGGTATATTTCCGTGTGACCCTTCTGCCTGCCGTGCCCGCGCACGTCAGAGATCGTCATGCCCTCGACGCCCAAGTCGGTCAGAGCTTCCTTGACACCCTCGAACTTGGACGGCTGAATAATCGCTTCGACTTTAGTCATCTTCGATCCGTCCTCAGCCTTCCGCCGCTCGCATCCTAAGACAAGATTCCAATTGGGCCAAGCAGAAATTTTCTATTGCGGGAATAAGAATTTTGTATTGTTATGCTTCCAGGCTGGGATCGATGTCCTGGGTTACACTTGCCATGTCCGAGGGTTATTCCATGAAGCTTGCAGGGTTTCTGCTGCTGTTGGCAGGGTGGGGAATCGTCCTCTCCACAATAATGCTGATCGCGCCAACCCCGGCGCGGACTGGCTTCGTGCTGGCTGGCATCGCGGTGGAGGCGCTGGGGCTGATTCTTGTAGCCCGCTCCCATCTGGAGCCGAAAGGGGAACGACAAGGGTGACGCCGCTGCCTGCTCCTGTACTCTCCCAAATTGCGGTTGCACTCTGCATCCTCTTCATTCTTCTCGTTCCTCTTGCCGCTGCGGGACTTGCGCTCATCAATGCCGGCTTGGGCCGTGCGCACAGCGCTGCCCACTCCATGCTGGCCTCGCTGAGCGTGATCGCTGTGGCGGCAACCGTGTACTTCGTCTGTGGTTTTTCCTGGCAGGGGTTCATCGGCCAGCCCGCACACGTGTTTACTGTTGGCGGAAGAGCATGGAGCTGGATCGCGGCCGAACCGCCGTTCTTTCGTGGGCTGCGGCTGGACGGCTCGACCGCCTCGCTGGCGGCGTGGCTACAGATGCTCAGCGTCGGCCTGGCGGCGCTCATCCCACTGGGCGCTGGAGCCGATCGCTGGCGGTTAGGCGCAAGCTGCGCTTCCACTGCCCTCCTGGCAGGGTGGACCTATCCATTATTCGCGCATTGGGTTTGGGGCGGCGGATGGCTGGCGCAACTCGGCGTCAATTATGGACTCGGCCGGGGCTTTGTAGATGCCGGAGGTTCCAGCTCGATTCAGGTTGTCGGTGGACTTACGGCGCTGGCTATGGCATGGATTCTCGGCCCTCGGAGGGGGAAGTACGGATCGAACGGCTTGCCCAATGCCATCCCCGGGCATAGTGCCGTCTTGGTTCTAGCTGGATGCATGCTGGCCTGGCTGGGATGGCTGGGCTTGAATTCCGCGGGCGCAATTTTGTTCACGGGCGCTGAAACCGGGCGCGTTGTCCTGGTGGCGGTCAATACCACGCTGTCGGCAGCTTCGGCCGCGCTGGCGGGGACTGTGGTTACGAGCATGCGGTTCGGCAAACCGGACGCCTCGCTCATCGCCAACGGATGGACCGGCGGGCTGGCCGCCAGCAGTGCCGGCTGCGCGGTCCTCGATCCGGCGGAGGCGGTTATTGTCGGAATGGTGGCGGGCGGTCTGACCGCCTGGGCGGCTGATTGGCTCGAATTTGGACTCAAGGTGGATGATCCGGGCGGCGCGATTTCTGTGCACGCGCTCGGAGGTATTTGGGGCGTGCTGGCGCTCGGAGTTCTCGCCCAGTTTTCCGGCCAAACATCGGGCCAGTTTCTGGCGCAGCTCGTGGGTGTCGCGACATTGATCGGCTTCGTGCTGCCGCTGACTTACGGATTGAATTTGCTTCTGAATCGGTTCTACCCACAACGGGTATCGGTCGACGGCGAGCGCCAAGGAATGGATTTGCATGAATTGGGCGCCGACGCCTATCCGGAGTTTGTGTCCCACAGCGAGGAGTTTATCCAGCGCTAAGCCTGACCCTGGGGTGAGCCGACAAAGCTCGTCATTAGTGCCGCGCCACGTAAAGCAGCAGCCCGAAAATGACAACCGGAATCAGCGCCAGCATCACATAGAACAGGATTCTTCTGGTCATGGGCTCGCGCCGTATTTTCCAGTCCCCCAGTTCGGGGCGCTCGGCCACTCCAACTCGATCCGGGTGCTCGAGGTCCCAGATAAGCTGATGAGCGTTGGGGTAACGCTTCTTGGGGTCGCGTTCCATCGCGCGATAAATAATCTCCTGCAGCTGAGGGGAGATCTCCGGATCGATCTCTCGCGGCGGGATTGGATTGTTCAGCAGCCGGTCATTCATGATGACGAAGGCATTGGGGCCCGAAAACGGGACCTTCCCGGTCAGCATTTCATACAGCATGACTCCTAGTGCATATAAATCGCTGCGGGCATCGCCACGCTTGCCTTTGACCTGTTCGGGGGAGATGTAGTCCGGCGTTCCGATGGTTTTGGAAAACTTGGTAAAGGTAAGCCGGCGCGAACCGACGTTAGCAGCGATACCGAAATCAATGAGCTTGATGCGGTCTTCCGCGTCGACCATGATATTTTCTGGTTTGAGGTCGCGATGAACCACGCCGTGGGCGTGAATGTAGTCCAGCGCGTTGGCGATACCCAGTGAGATCCGGACAGCACGATCGGGGGGAAGCTTCTTCTCCTCGTTGAGGATCTGGCGCAGCAGCCGGCCCTCCACCCACTCCATGACCATGTACAGCTGGCTGTGGCCATTCTCGGATATCACCTTGACCACGCCGGGGTGGTCGAGTTTCTGGCCGATCTCCTGCTCGCGCTGGAAGCGATCGAAGAAGACAGGGTCCCCTTCCATCTCGGTGTGCGGAACTTTAATTGCAACCTGGCGTCCGGTGCGCAAGTCCGTTGCCCGAAAGATCGAGGCCATACCACTGCGCGCGGCCACGCCTTCGATCCGGTAGTGGTCGAGTTGGCCGCCAGTATGAAGTGGGCTCATCGTGAGCGCGGGTCAACGCGCAAGTCAATGATGCCAGAATACGCACGGGTAAAGACATAAATAACGCATAAAAAGTTCGTAAGTTTTTACCTATTCGACTCCGCCTTGGAGTGAACTCGGCGCGAGTGTTTGGGGCGCGGCCCACGGTGGAAAATGCGGAAATAATAATGTCAGCGGAGTCTGTAGGGTCGGCCGCGATACATGCCTACGCGCTCAACGGCCCGGACGCGGACGAGCTGCAGGCTAATGTTATCGCTGCCGTCTCGTTGGTTGGCGAGCGTCACCAGCTTGCGCGTTGCCGCATCCAGGTCGGCATCGTGGGTGACGACACTGGCGATCTCTGGCGCGCTCAACGGGCCGTGCAGTCCATCAGAGCAAAGCACTAGGACATCGCCTACCAGCACCTGGATCTCCTCAGTATCGACGTTGACGAACATATCGTTTCCTAGCGAGCGGCTGAGCAAGTGGCGGGTCGGCGCTTTGGCGGCTTCTCTCCTGGATAGCAGGCCCAGGCGCGCTTGTTCGCTGGCGACGGTGTGGTCTTTTGTCAGTACGGTGGCATGGCCACGACGGACGAGATAACAACGCGAATCCCCTACATGGGCCACGACGGCGCGGTCGAAGCGCAGCGCGCAAGCCACCAACGTAGTCGCCATTCCTCCGCCGCCAGGTCGGGCCGCGAGTCCGGCCTCGAACACCCTGGTATTGGCGGCCTGCACTAAACGCGGCAATAACGCGGAGTGCGGTTCGCCGCTGGCGGCGGCGCAAAAACCGGCGATCACACACTCAACCGCGGTGCGCGAAGCAACTTCGCCCTTCTCTTGACCGCCCACTCCGTCGGCGAGCACAAATAACCAGCCATGGGTGTGGACGAGCGCCGGGGTAGCGGGAACGACGTGACCAACGTAGTCCTCATTGTGCTCGCGGACCCTTCCCGTATCGGAAAGTTGTGCGAACTCAACATCCAGCATAGGAGGCTGTAGCGAACGGTGATCGGGGAGTATTGGCCGATGGTTCACGGACTCTCCCTTTTAGCCAAGACAACGGGCGGGCTTGCGCCCGCCCAAGACTTCATCGTTAGAGTTCGCCAAAAGCTCAAGCCGCGGGGGCGCGGCCCTCGACCAGCGTCGTCTTCCCCATCTTTCTGCTGGCACGGGTGAAGTAGATCCCACCGTAGATGCCCCAGACCAAGGCCACGCCCAAGGCCAGCAGCGGCTCCAACTTAGTGCCGTACCCCATGAATGGACCGACCAGGTAGAAAGCCATGCAAGCTAAATTGGCCACAAGGCCGAATACCGGGATCACGAGGTGACGCACAACCTTAAAATTCGGGTGATTGTGGTAGCAAACGATGCAAGTTATGCAACTGAGCATATACAGCAAGAACGTGCCGAAATTCGAAGCCAGGGTCGTCGTCAGGAAGGTATTCGGCAGCGCCGCCATCTTGTCGTGCGTGGTGTACCCGAAACTGGACCAGAATCCGTGAGGCAATGCTGCGATGGCCGAATCCGTTGGAGCGGCACCATCGCCGAAGAAAACCACCACGGTGAGGCAACCGACCACTGCGGAAATGACGGCCAGCGTCCAGATGGCGCGATGCGGAGTCAGGTTCCTCGAGTGTAGCGCCCCCATGGAATCCGGCAGTTCCTGGTCTTTCCCCATGGCGTAGGTTACGCGCGCCCCGGTATTGATACAGGAGAGCGTGGTGCCGATCAGCGCCAGAAACACGGTCGCCGCCTCCACCAGCATGAAGATTCGTCCGCGCCCAGCGCCGAACAGGGCATCCCCAACCATGGTCATCATGTCGCCGATGGGTGCAGCCGAACCTGCCGCATTCGCCATGGAATAACCGCTATTGAGAAAATAGTTCGCGGCAAAATACTCAAACAGATAACAGAAACAGCCTTGAACCAGCAGTGACGTGATCACAGCGATGGGCACGTCACGTTTGGCATTCTTGGCTTCGCCTCCCATCGAGGTGACTGACTCAAATCCCACCAGAATCAGGATCGCGATAGTGGCTTGAACAAACATCCAGCCAAAGTTATGCATTCGGATCACAGAACTCGCTGTGGGGTGAGAGACGAAAGCGCCGCTGGAATCTTTCTCGGGATAATCAATGTGAAAAGGCACTGGCTTGCCGGCGGCATCGAGCTTGGGCTGAGGCACGCCGTTGGTATCGCGCACAACCGTGTCGGTGGATTGTCCGTTGACCACCGTGGTAGTTGTGGCGAACTCATAGCTGTAAGCTGCGCTGCTCTGGGCGTCGAACTGAAAAGCCGCGCTGCCCGGCGGATGGTTCATGCGATAGCCCAGAGCCACGACGGCGAACACAAGCAGAGCGCTAATCTGGATGACATTGATGGCGATGTTCACCGCGGTGGAACCGGTGACGCCCCGATGGGCTATATATGCCACGGCAAACGAGAACACAATGGCAATCGCCATCATGAACATAGGACCGGGGTTGGAAGCGCTCATGAAATTTGGCCACAGGGTCCCCACCAAGTAACCGGAGATGACTCCGATGACCCCTACCATCACGCCGGGATAAATCCAATAGTAGAGATGCGAGCCCCAGCCAACAATGAATTTGGCCAGCCGTGCATACGGCCACGCCTTTTCGTGATTGAGGAACGACTGTTCGGCGAAGTAATACGAACTGCCTGTCCCGGGATACAGCTTCGCCATCTCGGCATAACACACGGCTGTGGCAAGGCACAGCAAGGTTGCAAACACGATGCCAATCCACATTGCCGGCGCCGTCGCGCCAGCGGCTGCCTGTCCAGCAAAAGTGAGCCAAAGAAAGGCGCCGGGTGCAATCAGCGCCATGGCGTTCATCGTCAAACCGGTCAAGCCCAACGTTTGTTTCATCTCAACTGAGTTATCAGCCATGCTTCGTCTCCTTCGAACTGACCTTCTGAGGACCTCGTCGTAACTTTAGACTTCAGCTCTGCTGGCGCGGGCACGACTTGGGCGCTGGTACTAGGGGTGGTTTGAGTTGAGCCCAAGCCGTTGCCCACATAACAGCGGCATCACTGCCACTGACCAACAATCGTTCTTCTCTAGGCAATTGCTTTCGGTCACTTGTTTCAAGTCGATTGCCTCCCGGCTTGCTTGGCATCGGCGCTGCTAAACGCATACACCATGCCGAGGGTCACGGTATTCTGCGCATCCCGGAAGACCCCTACCTGGTGGTATGGGAAAACATCCTGGTCCGACATGTCACGGCGGAATTCCAGCCAGGTGATGATCTTGCTCGCCAGCATGGGCTCGAGTGTCAGCGTAAACTCGCCCAGGTTCAGCGCTCCGGCGGAAGGCACGATTCATCTAGACAGCTCTCTTTCTCCCCTAGCGATGTTGTGGAGTGAACCACTGCACGCCCCGAAACCAGCGTGGTGCACAGTACCGCCCCTGCAATGCCAGAGTCCAATGCATAATTCTTTTTGCCCTTATCACAAATACTTTTAAAAACATTAATTTATGGAGGAGATAAGAGAAATCTATTGAGTACTCGCGGAACTGGGTTTGTGACCTTCAGAAAGGGAAAGCGCAAGCCGAAAGCGACGGGCATTTTTGTCTGTCAGATATGAGATCAACTGCTATGAGGTTCGCAGAGACCTTGTGAACTACATGGAAGAAGACATGAGCAGCAACTGCGAGCGCGAATCGACGTTCACCTGCGGAACTGCCACCACTGCAGGGCGGTCTACGACGGCGTGCGGAATGTGGTTCAGCTGCTGGGCAGCGAGGAGTCCATCGAGCTGCCTGCGGGTTTCAGCCAGCGCCTGTATAAACGCCTGCTCTTTCGTGCCCAGTGAGCATCCCTCACCGTCCCCGCGGCTTTGCAGTTTGACTCGGCAAACCCGTCACTTTCGCAGCGTCAATCTCTGTGATCCGGTCAGCCCTTGCGAACCCGTAAACTTGCCTCATTAATGTACCATGGTACATTGGTACCATGAAAGAAGACGGGGGAATCCTGGTTGAGCGTGTGCAAACCGGTGTTCGAATGGAAAAGCGGCTGCTCAAAGTGCTCAAGGCGTTCGCCGAGTACAACGATTTGACGCTGGGCGATCTGCTGGAAGGAATTGTCTTGCATGCCTTTGACGGCAAGACCCCTTTTAGTCAGGGCTCCCTCAACCGGATCAAAGAGCTGAAGAGATTCTACGGCTTGGAGCTGGACTCCAGGGCCAGCCACCGACTAAAGGAGAATGAGACCAAGCGCCGGACATCGCGATGACTGATCACGAATTGATTGAGCAATTTGAGAACGGCATGCTTCCGAACGACTGTTTTCATCATCGGGAGCACGTTCGAGCAGCGTTTCTGTACTTGACCAAGTTCCCCGTTCTTGAGGCCTTGCAGGCGTTTTCCAAAGCGTTGCGGAGATTCGCTGAAGCCCACGGAAAGCCGAAGCTCTACCACGAGACTGTGACTTGGGCGTATGTCTTCCTTATTCAGGAGCGCATGGTGCGGGCTGGAAAGAAGCAGAGCTGGGACGAGTTTGCCCGGAACAACACCGACCTGCTGACATGGAAGGAGGGCATCCTTACCCGATACTATCGAGTGGAGACCCTCGCGTCCGATTTGGCGAGAACGATCTTCGTCTTCCCCGACCTACCGACCGGAAGAACTGAACCCGATGGTCACGCGATCGAGATTGAGGAAGAATAGGGAGGAGCATCCCATGTACACCGGCATTATCCAAACCGCGATCAGCACGAGGTTACCTCTCGATCTTGACTATCGGAGACCCGCCGAATCGAGAACGCGAGTGTTGTTCCTGGAGTCGGCGTCCCGGCAACATGGAATGCTGCGATCGCACGGATTCCCATGAAATGGAGTTTGACCGGCTGTTAAGCCTGATCTGACGACAGGAGAAGTTTCGATGACACAGGAAGCAATCCGGCTGTCTGAATCCGAGGCGCACAAGAAACACTGGAAGCGCTGGGGGCCCTATCTCAGCGAGCGCGCCTGGGGCACGGTCCGCGAAGATTACAGCCCCTACGGAAACGCCTGGGAGAGCCTGCCTCACGATCACGCACGCTCGCGTGCTTACCGCTGGAATGAAGACGGTTTGGCGGGAATCAGCGACCGCAGGCAGACGGTTTGTTTTGCCCTGGCCCTGTGGAACGAACGCGACCCCATCCTCAAAGAGCGGACGTTCGGACTTACTGGCAACGAGGGCAATCATGGCGAGGACGTGAAGGAATACTACTTCTACCTCGACAGCACGCCCACCCATTCCTACATGAAGTACCTCTACAAATATCCACAGGCGGAATTTCCCTATGGAAAGTTGGTGGAGGAGAATCAGCGGCGCGGTAAGAACCAGCCGGAATTCGAACTCATGGATACTGGCGTGTTCCACGATGATCGCTACTTCGACGTCTTCGTGGAATACGCCAAAGCCGACGTAGAAGACATTCTGATCAAGATCACGATTTCAAACCGCGGCCCGGAAGCGGCCAACCTCCGCCTGTTGCCCACGATCTGGTTCCGTAACACCTGGTCCTGGGGCGAGGGCAACGCTGAGCCCCGGCTCAAACAGGCAAGCTATTCGCCTAACCCTGCGCTTGTCCTGGACCATCCTGAGAGCGGCAAGCGCTGGCTACACTGCGAGGGCTCGCCCGAATTGCTGTTTACCGAGAATGAAACCAACGCCCGACGTCTCTTTGGATCCGAGAACCGTACGCCTTACGTCAAAGACGGCATCAACGATTACATTGTGCACGGCGCCAAAGAGGCAGTGAATCCGGAACTTTTCGGCACTAAGGCATCTGCAAATTACAAACTTACTGTAGGCGCTGGCGAAACCGTTGTGGAGCGATTGCGCCTGACCAACGCTGACATGAAGACCAAGAGTGCGTTCGACGATTTCGACCGGACCTTCGCGTTGCGCCAGAGCGAGGCCGATGAATTTTATGCGACCGTCATTCCCCAGGACCTGACCCCGGACGCTCAGAATGTAATGCGCCAGGGCTTCGGCGGCATGCTGTGGTCCAAGCAGTTCTATCACTACGTAGTGAAACAATGGCTGGAAGGCGATCCGGGCTACCCTCCCCCGCCTCCGGAGCGCCGCAACGGCCGCAATCACGAGTGGCCGCACGTCTACAACGCCGATGTTATCTCCATGCCGGATAAGTGGGAGTACCCGTGGTATGCGGCATGGGACCTGGCATTCCACTGCATTCCGCTGGCCCTGGTGGATTCGGATTTTGCCAAGGAGCAGCTCGTTCTGATGTTGCGTGAGTGGTACATGCATCCCAACGGACAGATGCCCGCCTACGAGTGGGCACTCGGCGATGTGAATCCTCCCGTCCACGCCTGGTCGGCGTGGCGCGTGTACAAGATCGACAAGAAGCGCAAGGGTAAAGGCGACCGCGAATTCCTGCAGCGCGTCTTTCATAAGCTGATGCTGAATTTCACCTGGTGGGTGAACCGCAAAGATGCCAACGGCATGAACATTTTCCAGGGCGGATTTCTGGGACTGGACAACATCGGCGTGTTCGATCGCAGCGCGCCCCTTCCCACCGGAGGCTACATCGAGCAATCCGACGGGACCAGTTGGATGGCAATGTACACGCTGAATCTGGCGGCCATCGCTCTCGAACTGGCGCAGGAAGACGAGGCTTATGAGGATGTGGCCAGTAAATTCTGGGAGCACTTCATCTATATCGCCCGCGCCATGAGCCATCGCGGATACGATGGCATGGGACTGTGGGACAAGGAAGACGGATTCTTCTACGACGTTCTGCGGCTGCCCGACGGCACAAAGTTCCCCATGAAGATTCGTTCCATGGTGGGGTTGATTCCTCTGTTTGCCGTGGAAACCCTGGAACAAGAAGTGCTGGACCGACACCCTGGCTTCAAACGAAGGATGGAATGGTTCGTGCAGAATCGTCCCGACCTTACCGACAACATAGCTTGCATGACCACGGAAGGGAAGGGCGCACGCCGTTTGCTGGCGATCGCCGATCCGGACCAACTCCGCGACATTCTCAAATACATGCTGGATGAGCGAGAGTTTCTGTCTCCGTACGGCATTCGCGCGTTGTCCCAGGTTCACCGCGACCATCCCTATACGCTCAACGTCAACGGGATGGAGCATCGTGTGGACTACGAGCCGGGAGAATCGACAACCGGTCTGTTCGGAGGAAACTCCAATTGGCGCGGTCCCATCTGGTTCCCGGTGAACTTTCTGCTAGTTGAGTCGCTACAAAAGTTCCATCACTACCTGGGCGAAGATTTCAAAGTAGAGTTTCCGACCGGCTCGGGAAAGATGATGACCCTGTGGGAGGTGGCGGGTGAATTGTCGCGCCGCATGACCAACATATTCCTGCGCGACGAAAAGGGGCGGCGTCCGGTGTTCGGCAATCTGGAGAAGTTCCAGACCGATCCGCACTGGCGCGACCTGGTGCTGTTTCACGAGTACTTCCACGGCGACTCCGGCGCTGGAGTGGGTGCCAGCCATCAGACGGGCTGGACCGGAGTGGTCACCAAGTTAATGCAGCAGAGCGGAGAATCGGGCACCCGCAAGAAGCCCAGAACTGAGCCGCCACAAACCGTAGCCGCAGATTGATTTCAGACAGGAGAAATGCAGTGAAAGCCATCAGCGTATTCCCAGGAAAATCCGACAGTCCTGGCGGGTTGACCAAGCTGCTCACCGATCCGGTCAAAGGCCTGGAGAACTTCACCGAATTGTTCAAAAAGTTGACTTCGCCAAACGGGGCGATCAGAGTGTTCTGCCAGGGCGGACCTGTAAGTAGCACTGGCCACGTAGGGGGCAGATGTCCTCATCTGCCCGTCGGAGCGAAGCTCCGCGAGTTTCGGCGAGCCACCGCCCAGCCAGACGATGGACCTCTCGGCCTACGTGAACCTTCAACGGGCACGGAGTCCCTATGATTCAGTTCAACAAAGAAACCTGCGGCAACCTGGAGGCGGCACTACGCCGTGAGTGGCTGGAAACCAACGGCCTGGGCGGTTTTGCCTCCTCCACCATCACGGGTCTGAACACACGCCGCTATCATGGACTGCTGGTCGCCGCCACCAAGCCTCCTGTAAGACGAGATGTTCTCCTTTCCAAGCTGGAGGAGACGCTGTCGATTGATGGCCAGTCGTTCGACTTCTCTGCCAACCGCTATACCGGCGTCGTCCATCCCCAGGGCTTTCGCTATCTGACAAACTTTCGTCTCCATCCGTTCCCTATCTTCACCTATGAACTTGAGGGCATAGTGATCGAGAAGACAGTGTTCATGGTTTACGGTGAAAACACGACAGTCGTGCAGTATGAACTCAAGAGCACCCATCGATCGCAGATGCCAAAGAGCCTCCGCCTCGAGATTCGGCCTTTGATCGCCTTCCGCGACTATCACAGCACGACTCACGCAAATAGCGCCCTGAATGCCGGTGTTGAAGAGGGTCCGGAACTGGCAGCCGTGGCTCCTTACCGGGGACTGCCCACTTTGTATCTGGCCCACAACGCCATCGAATTGCGAAAGACTGGCGACTGGTACAGAAATTTTGAGTACGATGTCGAGCGCGAGCGTGGCCTGGATTTCACCGAGGATCTTTTCAACTATTTCATCTTGCGTTTCGATCTGCTTGCCAACCGCCCGGCCTCGATCGTCGCATCTACGGAACACCGCGATGTTGCGCGGGCAAGCCAGTATCGTCAAGCCGAGATCAATCGCCGCCAGGTTGCGGCGCAGGCTTCCCCCCTGAAAGACGAATTTGCCCAGGCCCTCACCGCCGCGAGCGACCAATACATCGTTGCGCGAGGTGACAAGAAGACCATCATCGCCGGCTATCACTGGTTCAGCGATTGGGGCCGCGACACCATGATTTCTCTGCCGGGCCTCACGCTAACTACCGGAAAGCGCGAGGTGGCCCGCAGCATCCTGAGCACGTGTGCCCGGCACGTGGACCAGGGCATGCTTCCCAACCGGTTCCCCGATGCGGGCGAGACCCCGGAATACAACACCGTCGATGCAACGCTCTGGTTCTTTGAAGCCGCACGTGCGTACCTTGCCTACCGTGGGGATGAAGATTTTGTCCGCACCGAACTCTATCCCGTATTCGCCGACATTATTTCCTGGCACGCCCGTGGCACGCGCTACGGAATCAAGGTGGATCCGAGCGGCTTGCTCGCTTCCGGCGAGACCGGAGTCCAGCTAACCTGGATGGACGCCAAAGTCGGCGACTGGGTTGTGACTCCACGCCGCGGCAAGCCCGTGGAGATCCAGGCGCTCTGGTACAACGCGCTTTGCATCATGGAAGAATTGGCGCGCCGGTTCGGAGATGATGCCGCCCAGAAGCGTTACCGTAACATGGCCGCAATGGCGAACTGGGCGTTTAACCGCCGGTTCTGGAATGAGAAGGACAATTGTCTGTATGACTTGGTCAACGGCGGACCTCCCGATGCTTCCATCCGTCCCAATCAGATTCTTGCCGTTAGCCTGCCTTACACCATGCTGTCGCCAGAACGGGCCCGGATCGTAGTGGAGAAGGTTCGCGAACATCTGCTCACCCCGTACGGTCTGCGTAGTCTCGCAACCAGCGATCCGCAATATCGCGGCCGATACATGGGTGGTCCCGTGGAGCGTGATGCCGCATACCATCAGGGAACTGTATGGCCGTGGCTGATCGGGCCGTTCATCACTGCGTATGTGAAAGTGAACGAAGCGAGCGAGGCCGCCCGCAGACAGGCGTCCGACTGGCTCCTGCCGCTGCAGGATCATCTCACCGACGCTGCCCTGGGGCACATCTCGGAAATTTTCGATGGCGA
>CATPBJ010000149.1 GCA_955652395.1 uncultured Terriglobales bacterium
GAAGTACTTCAGGCCATTCTTGGCAGTAAGCCCGTTGAGAACGGACTGAATGCGGACTGAAGGGATTTTACTGATTGAGGTTAAGTGCTTTGGAATGTGGTGGCCAGGGACGGAGTTGAACCGCCGACGCCAGCCTTTTCAGGGCTGCGCTCTACCACCTGAGCTACCTGGCCACGTCTGGGCTCACAGCTTGTCTGCCGGCGCCGGGCGCGTCGTGTGGCACGCGGGACTTGGACGGAATTGCCAGTCAGTGCAAGCAGTCAAAACGCTGGAAGCGTTTGGAACAGGCACGATTATAACAACGGAGTTAGGTTCGCTCAAATCGCTGCTGCCGCCGTACTGCGCTAACGTGGCGCCGACGCTGCCATGGCGCCATTGAGAACTGAAAATGCACAGTGGTTCGACGCCACCCAGTAGGCGATTTCTCGATAATCGCCTACGTCAAATACCGTCAGATCGGCGTCCTTTCCCGGTTCGATGGATCCCTTTCGCTCCTGCATGCGCAAGGCCCAGGCGCCATTCAGCGTGGCGGCGGCAATCGCCTCCGCGGGTGACATCTTCAGATGGGTGCATGCCAGCGACAGCACAAACTGCATACTGGCGGTTGGGGACGAGCCCGGATTGTAGTCCGTGGCCAGCGCTACCGCTGCGCCGCCTTCGATCAATTTGCGTGCCGGTGGAAACTTCTCCAAGCCCAGGAAATAATTTGCGCCTGGCACCAGCGTCGCAACCGTCTCGGTCTTCGCCAGTTGCCTTATGTCCCCGTCACTGACGTGGTCCAGATGGTCGAGGGACGCGACGCGGAAGCGCAACAGCGGCCGGAGCGCGGTCTCGCTCAACTGGCAGATGTGGGCCCGCACTCCCAGGCCACTTTTCTTGGCGGCATCAAAGATCTTTTCTGTGTCCTCCGCGGTAAAGGCTCCGCGGTCGGTGAATACGTCCACAAACTGCGCCAGCTTTCGCTTTGCCACCAGCGGAATCATCTGTTTACAAACGACCTCGACATACTCGTGTGCCCGGTTGTGGAATTCTTTCGGCACCACGTGCGCGCCCAGCAGGGTTGAGATGACCGTGCCCGGCCATTTGGCGGCAGCGTCGCGGATGGCTTCCAGAGACTTGATCTCGGAGTCGACTGTCAGTCCGTATCCGGACTTGGCTTCGACCGTGGTCGTGCCCTGCTCTGCCATCTCGTGCAGCGCGTCCAGCACTTTGTCCGCCAGCTGTTTCTTGGCGGCCTTGCGCACACCCTCGACGCTCGAACGAATTCCACCGCCGGCTTTCGCTATCTGCTCGTAGGTGCCGCCGGCGATGCGCTTCTCAAAATCCACGAGCCGCGGCGTGACGAACACAGGATGAGTATGCGAGTCCACGAATCCGGGGAGGACAACCTGTCCGGCGCAATCGATCTCGACAATCTTCCTGCGATTCTTCCTGATCCAGGGATCGCGTAGCGCTTCTTTGGTCTTGCAGGCCGAGACAATTTTTCCGCCGGAGCACAAGACCGCACCGTTCTTGATGATGGCGAGTTCCTTGAGACTGATACCGCGGCGTGGGCCGGAGTTTCCGGAAGGAGAGCGCAGCGTCAACAGCTGGCTGATGTTCACCAGCAGGAGTGCCGGGGTTTCGGTTTTGGTTGGAGGAGTCACTCGATGGTTAGTTTAGGCTTAGAGCTGAAGGCTGAGAACTGATACCTTTACTTCTCCATCGGCGTCTTCACGCCATTACTTGCCGCGAACTTCGCGGCCTCTTCGTAGCCTGCATCCACGTGCCGGATCACACCCATGCCCGGGTCCGTAGTCAGGACGCGCTCGATTCGCCTGGCCATCACTTTGGTGCCATCGGCCACTGTGACCTGACCGGCGTGCAACGAATAGCCAATGCCTACGCCACCGCCATTGTGTATGGAAACCCAGGACGCGCCCGCGGCCGTATTCAACAACGCATTCAGCAGCGGCCAATCGGCCACCGCGTCGCTGCCATCCTTCATACTTTCGGTTTCGCGGAATGGGGATGCGACTGAGCCGCAATCGAGGTGATCACGGCCGATCACAATCGGTGCCTTGATTTTGCCCTTCTGCACCAAATCGTTCATAGCTAGACCGAACTGTGCCCGCTCGCCATAACCCAGCCAGCAGATGCGCGCCGGCAGGCCCTGAAACTTGATTCGTTTGCGCGCCAGATCTATCCAGCGGCGCAGAATTTTGTTCTCTGGAAACAGCTCCAGCACCAAGTCATCGGTCACAGCAATGTCTGACGGATCGCCCGACAGCGCGACCCAGCGAAACGGACCGCGGCCCTCGCAGAAAAGCGGCCGGATATATGCTGGAACAAATCCGGGGAAGTTGTACGCGTTCTTTACTCCGCGCTGAAAGGCAAACGTCCGAATATTGTTTCCGTAGTCAAAAGTCACGGCGCCCATTTTCTGCAGGCGCAGCATGCCTTCCACATGGCGCGCTATCGAATCCAAAGACTGCTCCTGGTAGGCTTTCGGGTCGCGCTGGCGTAGTTCCAGCGCCTCGCGCAACGTCATTCCATGGGGGACGTAGCCATTTAGCGGATCATGTGCTGAGGTCTGGTCAGTCAGGATGTCGGGCAGCACGCCGCGTTCGGCCAGTTCCGGAATAACGTCGGCGCAATTCCCCACCAGGCCAACAGAAACATTCTCTTTCTTTCGCACTGCGTTTTTCAGGATGCGCAACGCCTCGTCCAGGGTTGTGACCATGAAATCGCAGTACCCGGTCTTGAGCCTCTTTTTTATGCGTTCGGCATCGACGTCTATTCCCAGAAATGCCGCGCCGGTCATGGTCGCAGCCAGAGGTTGCGCGCCACCCATGCCGCCCATGCCGCCGCTGACGATCAATCGGCCCGCGAGATCGCCGCCAAAATGCTTTTCTCCGGCCGCGGAGAATGTTTCGAATGTTCCCTGCACGATGCCTTGGGAGCCAATGTAGATCCACGAGCCCGCGGTCATCTGCCCGTACATCATCAGGCCGGCTCGCTCCAGCTCATTAAATTTTTCCCAGTTGGACCAGTGCCCCACCAGATTGGAATTCGCGATCAGCACTCGCGGAGCATACTCATGGGTCTTAAACACGCCCACCGGCTTGCCGGACTGGACCAGCAGAGTTTCGTCATTTTCAAGATTCTTCAGTGACGCCACAATCGCGTGATATGCCTCCCAACTCCGAGCCGCCCGCCCCGTGCCGCCGTAGACCACCAGATCTTTCGGCTGCTCCGCGACATCCTCATCGAGGTTGTTCATCAACATTCGCATCGCGGCTTCCTGCTGCCAACTTTTGCATGTGATCTGGGTTCCGCGTGGTGCACGAATCGGGGTGTAGGACGAAGCAGTGATTTCGGTTTCAACCGGCATGGCTAGATGTTAGTGCCTGGCCGGAAACTGTTCAAATGCCAGGCACAGCAGAAGTTGAAGGTTCAGGGCTAACGCCAGAAGTCTGAAGACCGAGGTCCGAAGTCTGAGGTCTGAGGTCCGCTTCACCAGCTTGTATAGGCCGTCCCGTCGCTCGAGGTGCCTGGCGCCCCGCTATGCACGTCGCTGATGCCGGGTTCCTGCTGATCCACTGACATCACTGTATCTTCCTGATCCACGGTCCAGCTGCTGTTGCTGCCCGTCATCGGATCCATCGGGATCTGTTTGATGTATCCCCCTTGCACCAGGTCGTCGAGCGACTGCGGCGCCTTCTGCTTATCCAGCGTGTATTGCGAAATGAGGGAGCGCAATTCGAATAAATCCTGCCTTAGGACTGACTCCTTGGCTCTCAGGATAGATTGGTTGTAGGCCGGAATCGAGATCGACACCAGGATTAGAATCATGCTGATGACGATCATCAGCTCGATCAAGGTAAAGCCGCGAGACCGCCCTTTTCTGAGTTTCGACATTACCAGGTCTTGTACTCCGTGCCGTCGAGGCCGGTGCCCTGCGCTTTGGTAAACACATCAAACACGTTCTGTCCGCCCCAGGAATCCGAATCGGGATCGTCCTGCATGGAACGCAGGCCCCATTCCGTGCTGGCGGTCATCGGGTCCTCGGGAATCCGGCGCAGGAAGCGTACTTTCTTGCCACCTACATCCACACCCTTCACCAGCGTCTCAAGATCTGGCGGATAGCCCTCGGTGCCCACCTTGATCTGAAAGGCTCCGCGATCGGCGGCGTCTTTGTAGCGGTCGATGGCATCGCGCAACTCCCAGAGGTCGTTTCGCAGCCCGCGTTCTTTCTCGCGCTTGATTGCCACTCGCGCCATCGGCACTGCCAACCCGGTCAAGATCACCAGGATTGCGGTGGCCACAATCAATTCAATGAGCGTGAACCCGAGTGGGCCGCGTGCGGAGTTGCGTTTCAAGGCGGCAAACTTCATTGGACTATTATCGTCGAAAACGGCCTGGACTTTAAGCTTTGGGGATTGTGGAGCGTCTTATTTACAGCAGTCTTTGCGTCCTTTGCGGAATCTCTTTGCGACCCTTGCGGTAAAAGCTTTGACCGCAAAGAGCGCCAAGACACCGCTAAGGTCGCGAAGAAATCCACTATTGCACGGTGACGGTAGCCACGGCTCCGGACACTGGCACAGGCTGCATCGCCGGATCACGCGCCCCACCTTTCGAGATGGCCAAAGTCGACTGTCCGCTCCCCTTGGCCAGGAAGGTCAGAGTGACTACGGCGCCCTGCCCGGAGATGCCGGCCGCTCCCGGTGGCCGGGTCGCGGTAATCTGCAGCGCTCCGGTCGTATCGTCGTCGCGATGCACGAGTGCCACCGGCTGACCGTCCTGCGAGAGCAGGCCTCCGTTCGATACGTTCACCACTTGCAAGACCTTGGGATCGTAGCTCACCTGCAAAGGCACGGAATATACATTCTGCGCCCCTCGGAGCAACACGTTGACCGCGAAGGTGGAGCCCGGCGCCTGGGTCAAGTTGGCCGGATCGAACACGAAACTCGCTGGGGCAGCCGTCTGTGGTGCGGATTGTGCTGGTGGTGTCGGCATTGGGGCCTGCGTGGACGCCGGCGTTGCCTCGCTTCCCGGCACCGCAGGCGGCGCCTGACTGGCGCGCCGCAACTCGATGGCGGTCGCCGTTCCTACTTCCAAAGCCTTCTCATTCAGGTCGGTGACGTCTCGCGCCCGGATGACGTGCGGAATCAGGGCAAATACAATTTCGTTTTCCTTGTGCTCCACGTTGGTCTGCGAGAACAGGTACTTCAGGATTGGAATCTGCGCCAGTCCTGGAATGCCGTTCAGAGACCGGATATCCTGGTTCTCCAAAATTCCGCCCAGGATGTTGACTTCCCCTTCCTTCAGGCGGATTTCATGTTCGATCTTCCGCTGGCCGATCACTGGCTGGCTGATGCCCCCAATGTTCGATTGCCCAGTCACGGACGAAATATCCATCGAGACTTTCAATGTGACTTCACGTCCGGCATGCACCTTGGGTGTGATGTCAATGTTCACGCCGACATCAAGATATTGAAACTGCGTATTGACCAGGGGATTGATGCCCACACCACCGATGCCCGGCTGGAATGAACCGGTTGCCACTGGAACCCGGTCGCCAATCTTGAGGGACGCTTTCTGTCCGTCGACTGCGCGGATTTGCGGGTTCTGAATCAGCTTGGTGCTGCTGTCGCTGAACAGCGCGGTGGCCGTAGCCGAGGGAATCGTGACTGTAAAGTCGGTCGCGTTCAGGTTCCCCAGCCGGTTCAGGTTGATCTGGTTCGCGGTTCCCGAATTGCTCGAACTGCTCGAACTGCTCGAACTGCTCGAACTCGAACTGCTGCTAGTTGTATTGTTGATGTTGTTCTGCAAGGCGACGGTGGCGCTGGTGGGCGGACTGATTCCCAGGTTCCGCGTCTTGTCACGGCTGACCTGCATGATCGCCACTTCCACGATCACTTCCGGACGCGCCTTGTCCAGATCGCCTACTAATTTTTCTGCCAGCGCAATCTGGTCCGGAGTTCCGCGTACAACCAGCGCTCCCTGCGAAGGCAGGGGCTGGATGCGGGAGATTTCCAGAATTTGCCGCAGGGCGTTGACGACATCCTGCAGTTCCGTAGGCTGTGACAGGTTCGCCAGATAGAACGTCTTGATGACGCTCTGTTCAATCTCTTTACGCTTGGCTGGGTTGTCCGAGGCGACAAAGATCGTATTCGGCGTGACCGGCCGCCAGAACGTCTTCGATTCCAGCGCGATGATCTCCAGCGCTTCTTGCAGCGTGACCCCATTTAGCTCGATCTTGACCCGTCGCGAGGTGTAATCAGGATCGAACAACACATTAATTCCCGCCAGCTTGCCCACGGTCTCGTAGATGACCTTGGTATCTTCGGTCAGCTTCAGGGTGATGGGAACGTTCGAGATGGCGGCCAGATCGACCGGTCCTTGCGCTTCCTGCACTCGCTTTTGCAGGCCGGTAGGTGGCGTAGCCCCTGAGCTGGGCGCGGGTGCATTGCCCGCATCAATGATCAACTTCTGGGTGCGCCGGATTTCCTGTTGCGCGATGAAACTCGAGGAATCGATCTCGGCTGCTTTCTGGAACTCAGCCAGGGCTTCCTGCAATTTCCCCGCCTCCCGCAACAATTGTCCGCGATGCACATGGGAAGCCGCGGCCAGGAACCGGGTGCGCTCGTACGAGGCCCGATAGGCTAGATCTCTGGGCTTTTGCTCGTAGGCTTGCTTATAAAAATCGAAGGCAGCTTCATAGTTCTGACGAGCTTCGGCGTCTTTCCCTTTGTGATATAGCGACTTGGCACTGTCGGCGGCGCCGATAGGCAGGGTTACCGCCACGACGAGCAACGCGATTGCTGCCGGGCGAATCAGGCGTGTCTTCACTGGTCCCTCGCAGGCAGTCTTCCCTCGGGATCGGCCAAAAAACCCCGGGCTAGGCCGCTGAATTTGCGCTGATTGAGAAGTAAGCTGGCTGATTATAGCATCGCTCCACAGCCGTGGAAGTGACTGCTCTGGTAGCAGTTACTCATTAGGCCCAGTCCCAACGGCGTTACTACTAAAACCACTTCGGAAAGCTTTCGAACGCGAGTCGCGAACGCAACCCTCCGCCTCCCACTTACGGTGGGATGCAGAATCCCACGTGGGTGGGTCATTCGAGACCACGCGGGGACAGGCGTCGGCTGTCCGGCGGAAGCAAAGCTTCCGCTTCCTTTTTTTTGCTCCCGACGAAAGGTGTCGAGCTGCGCTCGACCGGACTGCCGACGGCGGCTGTTCCCACTCGCGCCTGCATCACGACGAATGCGATAACCTATTACTGTCATGGCGCGTCCGCCCACACATCAGACCAAGCCGAATCCCGAAAAGAACCACCGTCGCGATCCCACGGCCGCCGGACAGCGCGATGCCGCGGTCAACCGGGTCGCCGCCCACAACTATTTCCTGCTGGAAAAATTCGAGACCGGGGTTGCCCTGACCGGTACCGAGGTCAAATCAGTCCGCGACGGGCGCGCCAACCTCAAAGACGCCTACGGACTGTTGAAAGACGGTGAACTCTGGTTGCTCAACTGCCATATCGGCCCCTACGACCACGGCAACATTTTCAATCACGCGCCCCTGCGCACCCGCAAGCTGCTGGTCCACAAAGAAGAAATTCGCAAGCTCATCGGCCAGACCCAGCAGAAAGGCCTGACTCTCATCCCCACGCGTATGTACTTTAAGAACGGTAGAGTGAAAGTTGAACTCGCCCTGGCCAAAGGCAAGCAATTATGGGACAAGCGCGAAACCGAACGGCGCCGGACGGCAGACAAAGAGGCGAGAGAAGCAGTCAACCGGTCGCGCAAAGGACGTTAGGCGTGTGCGTGCCAGTGGTGGTGTCCGGACCCACCCTTTCGCACAGTACCTAGCAAATTAAAATGTTCGGTTTTCGTAGCACACGATATGTCCGGTTTTAAGTTATCCAGCAGCCGTCGTGGCTGTGGGAAAGTGGCAATCCCGCGTCCTTTGCGGGTTTTCCAACCTTTTCCACAGCCCGTCGCGCCGGCATTTTGTTCAGCAGCAACCCTTCTTCGTGGTACCGGCCCAGTCGTTGCGGCCCGTGGGTGAGGGTGAGAGTTCCGTCCAGATGCTGATGCACCCGCACCGTACATCCCGCCAGTGTCGCTCGCCAGCGAACCGGTTCGAGCAGCAAGCTGAGATTCTGAAAGCTCACCGTGTTATCTCCGATTGACCATCCCCTCAAACTGCAAGCTGAAGATCAGATCCAGGTTCTGACCGCCCCTCGGGAGAAAGGCCGTTCCGCGTTCGGCCGCTCGCCGTACGTCCAGCGGAAGCCGTTATGAGGAGTTTGGCTATCGCGGGCTGTTTGATAGGCGACGTGGGAAAGCCTCGCCGAAGTGGATCATTTGAAGCGCGGGCAATACGACGATGCTATTGAAGCTGGCTTGCAGGCTCTCCATAATGATCCATCAGAGGCGCCTGTGTACAGGAACTGGCCATGGTCTACATGACTCGCGCCCAGAGAGAACCGGCCCAACGAGAACGGCGGTTAGTAGAAGCTGTTCCATACTTGGAAAAGGCATTCTCCGTCGATGAAAATGACCCGGTCAACATCCTGGAATCCGGAGATGCTTTTGAAGCTGCGGGCGACCTCTCTACTCGCAAAGGTTGTGCATATTACGGACGTGCGCTTGAACGCGCTCGCCAACTGGGTCCCTCGTACAGTGGCGATCAAATCCAGTGGCGATCAAATCACGATTGCTGAACAAACGTACCCAGTCGATCCGAGTAGCAAGGAGTCTACAGCGGCGGGGCGTACCTTCCGGATTGACACATTGCGCAAAGAAGGCAACAACTCTTCCACGAAGGCAAAGATTGCAAGCGCTGGATGTAGATGACATCAGAAGGCGGGTGGCCCACCTTTTCCTGGAGAGTGTACAACGGAAATCCTAGTTGCACAGAACGTTCGAGGGTGCCCTGCAGAAGCTCGATCATGAGAATGAACGACCCTGTTGACCGGAGTCCATTTTGAAAGTGCAAGTGGGGGGCTATCAGTGGCTCGTCAGGGCGGGTGGCCCACCCTTTAAACCCGCCTAGACCCTGACTTATAGGTGCCCCCTCACTTTCGAATCCTAGGGGAACCTATACCCAGGCTTGAGTTCGCACCGATACACTTTCGTCTGATCTCTATTCACGCGGGCGTTGCAATCGGCCCAGCTCAGGTAAAGATTCGGTCCGAAGGGAAACGTGATGGTCTCGCCATTGATCTCAGCCTGAATGCTGATGCCTTCCGCCGCGGCGGGCACGGTGAAGTTGAGCGCCTGCCCGAAGATTACCGGATGGGATGTTCGCACCATGTCGGCAACCATTGGCCGAAATACTTCAGCCTCCAGAAGAAATGTGGCGGTGTCCGACCAGTTTCGGGCCGATACCTTTACTTCGCGGCCGCCTTGCAAAAAGTCCTCGGCTTCGATCTTGGTAAACGGACACGGCCCCGCGATACACGACGTTCGGGCATTGCGGAATTCATTTCCCTCTCCAGCATTCAGCGACGCCTCACCCATCGACGCCTTCCATTTCCCGTCGGGTGAGCATGGAAGCTGTTTCTTGCAAGGCACATTTCCTGTGTTCGCAACTTCGAAGGTTTTAACCGCGCTGCCCACGTTGGCTGTGTTGGTGGTCTTGATCGAATAGCGGGCCAGCACGTTCGACACCACGACATCGCGATGATTGGCGGGGCTGGCGTCGTGCGGGAGGGCCACCATGTGGGCGACGTACAGCTTATCGCCCACGAACTCTTGCAGGTCCAGCGGCTCGTAGTCCGGATGCCGAAGCCGGAGCATGACCGGCCGTCCGATCCAGAGCCGGTTACGCAGCAGGACGGTGAAAGCACCGGAGGCATCCGACTTGCCCTCGCCGATGACCGCGCCATTGGAGAGCGCCGTGATTTCAACATCGGCAAGGGGCAGTTCCTTGGTGGGATCGGTGTCCTGCTTGATCACCGCCCCGCGCAGCATCATGGGCCGGGTATGCGGACGGGTGAGCAGGATCGCCGCGGCAATCGCTCCCGCGGCAACGAATGTCGCCGTCCACAGGACCAGCCTCCGCTTTGCGCTCATCCCGCCACCTTACCGGATATTCTACGACGCCCGCTTGCAGACCCAGATTTTTAGTCTCGTGGCACATTTCGTCAAGGCCCTTCGCCTGAGCCGGTGTAACCATTCCTGTTACCCTAGTTTGGGCTCGACCATCGTTCCTCGGAGCAAGATCGTTTAGATTTGTGAGGTGGATGAGAGGAAGCTGGGTCCTATAGTTCGTTCCCGCCGTGAGTTTCTCAGACAGCTGGCCAGCCTGGGCATATGTCTGCCCGGCGCCCAGTGGGGATTCGCTTCTTTTTTGCCACCATCGCCCGAGCAGCACGCCCGGCCAGCCCCTCCCCCGGTTAAGACTTATCTTTCGCCGGACGATGACCAGTTCCTGGACGATCTCGAGAGATCCACTCTCTGCTACTTCTGGGAGCAAGCCAATCCTCAGACCGGACTGGTCAAAGACCGGTGCAACGCGCGGAAAGCCTCCACCGATAACGCCATAGTCGCCAGCATCGCGGCCACGGGCTTCGGGCTCTCGGCGCTTTGCATTGGGGAAAAACGCGGCTTTATCTCGTTGTCCGAGGCGCGCACGCGAGTTCTGAACGCATTGCATTTTCTTTGGAAGACCTTGCCCCATCATCGGGGATTTTTCTATCACTTCGCAAACGTCAATACTGGCGAGAGACTGTGGGATTCGGAAATTTCTTCGGTGGACACTGCCATTCTGCTCTGCGGCATCCTGTGCTGCCGGCAGCACTTCGAGAATTCCGAAATTCGCCAATTGTCCCGCGACATCTTCGACCGGGTGGACTGGACCTGGCTCTCGGAAGACACGACTCTGCTGCCTCACGGATGGCTGCCCGAAGCCGGGTTCCTGCCCTATCGCTGGGATTACTACAGCGAACTGATGATGATGTATCTGCTGGGCATGGGTTCTTCGTCCCATCCCCTCAAGCCAGAAACCTGGGATGCCTGGAAGCGAAACATATTTGAATACGACGGGCTGCGTTACATCGGTTCGTTCGCGCCCCTGTTTGTACATCAGTATTCGCAGGCCTGGTTCGATTTTCGCGGCAAACGCGACCGTTATGCAGATTACTTTCAGAACTCCGCCATTGCCACAGATGTGCATCGCCGGTTTTGCATTGAACTGGGAAAACAGTTCCCCGACTACAGCGATGACCTCTGGGGCATCACCGCTTCCGATTCGGACAAGGGCTATGTGGTTTGGGGCGGCCCGCCGGCCATGGGCCCCATCGACGGAACCGTGGTTCCCAGCGCGGCCGGCGGTTCGCTGCCATTTCTACCTCAACCGGTCATGCGTGTTCTGCGTAATATCCGGAATCGTTACCCTTACGCCTGGAGCACATACGGATTTGTAAACGCTTTTAACCCGCTAAAAAACTGGTACGACAATGACGTGGTCGCAATCGACACCGGGATCACCTTGCTTATGGTGGAAAACGCCCGTACCGGCTTTGTCTGGGACACTTTCATGAAAAACCCGGAAGCTGCTCGCGGCATGCAGCGCGCCGGATTCAAGACCTACTACCAGCCGCCAGGAAATCAGAAACCTGGACTGCCGGCTGCCGGCAGTCCAGGTAATTCGGCCGCGGATTCTCCGAAGGGCTAGAAGTTCGGTTTAGACACCTCGTGTTCGGCTGTATTTGAAGAGTCAGCCGGAGTTGTAGCCGCTACCGCCGGAAGGGGCGCCTGAGCTTCCGGAGTCTGGGTTTCAGGCCTCGCGGCAGGCTGAAGTTTTACGGTGGCCAGGATTTTTTCCAGCTTGGCAAACACCATTTGTCGATCGACCGGCTGGACGTCTTCCACAGTGCTGTTACCGTCGCCGTGTGTGCCGATTCCCAGTGCGAATTCGTAGCAAGCGCCGTTGCTGAAGACGTGAAAGTACTTTGCGTCTGCCTCTTTCATCGTGGCGCCACTGGAGTTCTCAACCTGATGGAACTCAATGGTGCCGATCTTTACCGGCCCGATCTTTACTTGCGGTGCCACATCAGTTCCTGTGCTCGGCTCTGGAAATGAAAATTGGGCGCAGGCTTCGGAGGTCATGCCCGGATTCACGCTAACGTTCACGAAGCCAGACTTAAAGTCCGTTCCGGGATACGAGTTGCGCGGCATCGTCACGGCTGCCAGAGTCACTCCACCGGGATGGACAAAATTCATCGGCTGCAGCTCGGTCATGGCAGAGGGAACCTGCGTTTCATTGCCGGTTGTCTTCATCTGGGTGGTCAGCTGATAGTTTCTCGGAAAGTTGAATGAGAGTCCGTATTCCGGATTGACGTAGGAAAGAGTCGCCGCCCGGTGCTTTTTCGACTTGGCCACGACGGGCGCGGGAATCGGCGTCGCAGCTGGGACCGCAGCAACCGGCACCGAGACCGGCGTAGTTGGTTGTAAGGGCTGCTGCACAGCAACGGGCTTGCTGCTTCGAGAACAGCTGCCGATAACGATGACCGCGGCAAACATTGCCAGCGCTCCCAGCGCCCCCACGGTTTGGTTCTTGATCGATCCGCCTTCATGTTCTGCAGCTGGTTTCTGCTGCCTATGGTTTGACTGCCTTCCGGACAAGTTCAGTTGCGTCATATTTTCCTCCTGGGTCGCTGCCCACCCGAGAGATCGCACGAGGACGGCCACCACGAATGACACTGATTAGGCACCGCTTACTGGAGGCTGAAGGCTGCGGCATTGTGGATCGTGAAACACATTGTGGATACCTACCCACGACGTGCGCCACAACCTGAACTGGCAGCTTTGGCGGCCATAAGGCGAGCCGTGCTTCAGCGATGCATCAGAGGCTTATTTCTAGCGGCGGCATTGCTAGTGAGGTACCTTAATCAACGGAGGCCACGCCATCAAAACCATAAACCTCAAGACTGGGATGCCAACCGTTTCCGAGGCTTTGCAACATCTGGACCGGCAACTCGCCCGCGCCCGCCAATCAGGATGCGGGGTTGTAAAACTGATCCACGGTTATGGATCGAGCGGGGTCGGTGGCGAAATTCGTATTGCGGCGCAACGACGTTTAACCGAGATGGCCAGTCGAGGGGAGATTCGCGCCTGCATTTTCGGCGAGAGCTGGGCCAAGTCTGGCGAGCAGTCGTGGGCCCTCATCAATGCTCGCCCTGAACTGAAACAGGACCACGATCTAGGCAGGCATAATCTGGGAATCACAATCGTTGTGTTGTGATTTCCATCCACCTCTTGCCTAATTCCCTTCCCGCCGACGATACTGGAATCACACAACCATGAATACAAAGCTTTCGCTTTCCAACCCCGCCGAAGTAGAAACTGAATGCCTGGTCGCCATCGTGCTCGACCAAGCGGAAAAGAATCGCGCTGAAAAAGGCCGTCCGGAAAAAGACAAGCCACAACTCTCGATGGAAACCTCGGACGCCGCCGTCAAAGACGCCGCCGCTGACGTGATCGCCGGTGGAGAAGTGACCGGCAAGCCTTTTGAAACAACGTTGCTCCACCGACCAGCGAATCTGAAAGCCAAACGGTTGTTACTTCTCGGGGGTGGCAAAGCCAAGAACTTTTCGGCATTCGACCTGCGCCGCATCGCTGGCGCTGCCGTACGCACGCTGAAGTCGAAGGGCCTGCGCAGCTTCGCCTTCCTCACGCCGGAAGCCGGGTTGAAGACCGCAAACGCCGTCAAGGCCATCGTCGAGGGCGCGTTTGTCGGCAACTTCGAGCCGGACTATTACAAGAGCGATCGCAAAGACCAGAGGATCGACGCGCTCACCGTCGTCGCTCGCGGCGATCAGGCCAAACTGCAAGCGGCCGTGGACGAGGCCCGCATCGTCGGCGAATCGCAGAACTTCACTCGCGACCTGGTCAACGAACCCTCCAATCGCATGACGCCCACCATCCTCGCAGACCGAGCGAAAGGGATGGCAGCGGAAGTCGGCTTGAACTGCGAAGTCTACGGCGCGGACAAGATCAAGGAACTCAAAATGGGAGCGTTCTGGAGCGTTGCCCAGGGCTCTGATGAACCGCCCACGCTGATTGTCCTGCGCTACGAACCTGCGGGCGCTCCCGAAAAGCCGGTGTTGGGACTGGTCGGCAAAGGCATCACCTTCGACACCGGCGGCATTTCCATCAAGCCCAGCGACGGCATGGAAAAGATGAAGTACGACATGGCCGGTGGGGCCACCATGATCGGCACCATGCGCGCCATCGCTTTGCTGAAGCCGAAGTTGAAAATCACAGCCGTCATTTTGGCTACGGAAAATATGCCTTCAGGCAAAGCACAAAAGCCGGGCGACGTGCAGATTGCCATGTCCGGCAAGTCGATTGAGATCATCAATACCGACGCAGAAGGCCGGCTGGTGCTGGCCGACGGTCTTTATTACGCGCGCCAGCTCGGTTGCACTCATCTGATTGACGCCGCGACCCTCACCGGCGCGGTCGTGGTCGCACTGGGATCCATCAACGCCGGAATCTTCGCCAATGATGACGCCATGTACAACCGCTTCAGCAAAGCTCTCGACACAGCTGGCGAGAAAATGTGGCGCATGCCCCTCGACGACGAATACAAGGAAATCATTCGCTCCAACATCGCCGACATCGTCAACTCCGGCGGGCGCTATGGGGGCGCCATCACTGCGGCGATGTTTCTAAAGGAGTTCGCCGAGGACACGCCCTGGCTGCACCTCGATATCGCGGGCACCGCCTGGACCGAAGAGCAGAAACCCTGGATCGCCAAAGGGCCCTCCGGTATCGCGCTTCGCAGCCTGGTGGAGTTTGCCCGGGATTTTGCCGATAGCCGAGGGTAAGAAGCATCCCATCCGCCCCTGTCGGCATCTGAAGCGGCTCGATGGAGGTTCGCGTCCGTGTAGGTGATTTCAATGGGGAGGTCTTCCAATGAAGGCTCTATTCGTAGTGGGACTCGCGGTAGTCATCCTGGGGATTCTTTCGTTTTTCGTGGCGATTCCTCGCTCCGAGAACCATGGCATCAAGGCGGGCGACGTCAATATTGGCGTTCAGACCCACACCAGCGAAAAGGTTGCGCCCGCCATCAGTGCCGTCATGCTGGTGGTCGGAGCCGGACTCATGATCGCAGGCCGCGGCAAGGGCTAGCCGTCGCGGTGACCCTTTGCTGTCTCGCTCATCTGTGATCCTGGCACAGGTGGCGGCATGCGAATCCGGGACGGTGTCACTGTCTGCTACTTTCTCTCACCTCGGTCACGTCCCTTTGCGCACAGTTAACCAGCAGCAAGCCAGCCTCGTCCGCTGCCCATCCCTGCAAAGGCGATCTGGATTGCGACAAGCTCTGGGTCAGCGCAGAGTATGGCCAGACAGGGGATCCCGGCCACGAGAAGAGGCCGGATGAATTTGTTCACAATTTTCTCCTGCGCGACGCCCGTCTTCCATTTGCATTCCGTAGTGGCGGTTAGCTAGCATAGTAGCCAGAAGCTCAGTTGATATCAAACTGCTCCTGATGCAACGCCGGATCGCTCTTCACGATCACGGTCTTCTTAGTCATCTCTTCCATCTCGATCAGCGCTCGGCCGTTGTTGGCCTTGAGCGCCTTGGCGACGTCGGGATTCACCCGCAGCATAACGTCTGCGTGCTCCAGATGTTTCGCGATCTTGCGCATCTCGAGATAAATCTCGTTGCACACCGTGGTCACGGATTTCACGAAGCCGGTGGATTGGCAGTAGGGACATGGCGTCCCAATCGTTCGTTCGAGCGACTGCTTCACTCGTTTACGGGTGATGGCCACCAGTCCAAAGTCGTTAAACTGCAGGACCTTGGATGGAGCCCGGTCGGCGCGCAGGGCCTCTTCCAGCGCCTGCATGACTTTCTGGCGATTTCGGCGTTCATCCATGTCGATGAAGTCGATTACGATGATGCCACCCAGGTCGCGCAGTCGGATTTGGCGCACGATTTCTTTGATCGCGTCCACGTTGGTTTTGACGATCGTGTCTTCGAGACGCGTCGTCTTGCCCACGTACTTGCCGGTGTTCACGTCGATGGCGACCAGGGCCTCCGTCTGGTTGATGACGATGTAGCCGCCGCTCTTCAGCCAGACCTTCGACTTGAGCGCTTTGTTGATCTCCTCGCTCAGGCCGAATTGCTCGTAGAGCGGCGTTTCCTTGGTGTAAAGCTTGACCCGCTTGACCAGCGCGGGCTGGAAGCGGTTGGCGAAGCGAAGGATGCGTTCGTACTCCTCGTCGCTGTCAACCCAGATGGCGGAAAAATCGGAGGTGACTTGGTCGCGCAGCACCCGCTCGACCACGTTGAGATCGTGATAAATCAGGGTCGGTCCCTTGCCGGCATCAGCCCGGGACTTAATCTCAGCCCACAAGCCCTTCAGGAAACGGATATCGGCGCGCAGATCTTCTTCCGCGGCATTCATCGCCGCAGTGCGCACGATAAATCCGCCGTGGCCGTTCTCGCGTTCGCTCTGGATGATGCGCTTCAGCCGCTGGCGCTCTTCTTCGGAAGCGATTTTGCGTGACACGCCGGTGTGATTCACGGTCGGCATGTACACCAGGAAGCGGCCGGGCAGCGCGATGTGGCTGGTGATGCGCGCGCCTTTTTTGCCGATAGGTTCCTTGGCGATCTGGACCAGGATCTCCTGCCCTTCCTTGAGCAGGTCGGTGATCAGCGGAATATTCTGCTGCTGGTTACTGCGCGACCGGCGTCCACCGCCACCGCCGCCCCGGCGGTAGCCGCGCTGGGGTCGGCGATCGTATCCTGGACGCGGCGCGCGCTGAGTGTAGCCAGCCGTCCCAACCGGCGCTCGAACTTCGGCGCGGGCTTCGGTCATTCCTGCGCCGCCGGCTTCGGCAGCCAGGGCTGCTTCCGCTTCGGCTTGAGCTTCATCGAGCTCGGCTTCGTCTTCCGCTTCTTCGTCAACTTCATCGGCTGACGCTACGTCAACTTCTTCCGAAGAGACCGGTTCCGAGGAGAACGGCACAGCATCGCCCGAAGTGGGTTCCGCAAAGGCAGGGATTTCCTGCCCCGGCTGCTCATGCTCTCCGGCCGCGTGGGTTTCCTCTTCGAGTTCCTCGAAGGCAGCATCTTCCTCGAGTTCCTCGACGTAGTGAGCCAGGTCCGCCTCTTCTTCTTCGATCTCTTCTTCTTCCACTGTACCTGCGGCAGCGGCAGGCGCGGACAGGTCGGAATGCCCGGCAACGACCGCCAGTCTCTCATCTCTTTTGTCGGGGTCTCCTTCTTCGTCGTCTTCCTCGTGCGCCGCCTCACCGCCGAACACAGCTGCCACATTCATCTGGTGCAGGCGTTGCTGTTCGCGATCCCACGCGCTTGAGCTGTGGTCACTCGGCGCCTGGTGAGGCTGCGACGAGGCCTCTTCGTGCCTCTGAGGCTGCGCTTCGGCCGGAGCGGCAGAAGCTGAAGCAGAAGCACTAGCAAAGATCGGTTCATCGTCGGCAAAAACCTCTGCAATCGGCCGAGTCGGCGGGTCGTGAGCGGGGGCCGCCGATCTCTCGCTGACCGGCACAGGCCGAGCTGGCGCCATCCGTTGATACTTGGAGATGGACTCTCCCGGCAAAATGATGGGCTGGTATCCCGGCGGCGGCCCGTATTCAGAACGCTCGGGTCGTTCCGTCCTGCC
Source organism: uncultured Terriglobales bacterium (assembly GCA_955652395.1). GTDB lineage: Bacteria > Acidobacteriota > Terriglobia > Terriglobales > Acidobacteriaceae > JAIQFF01. The sequence continues at coordinate 17,632 of CATPBJ010000149.1, forward strand.
CGGTCGCTCTGATCGTCCCTGCCGGTCTGAGAACTGAGACCGTTCGGCCCGTTCTGGGCGCTCAGTCCGTGGAGCCTCCCGCGGCGTTTCCGCTGCCGGACTGGTGAACTTCGATTCCGGCATGCGCTCCCCGCGGCGTCCGCGGCGGCGCCGCCGTCCGCGAAAACCACCGCGATTGTCACGGGCCTCGCCGGGCGCAGGCGCTTCGTGATTTTCCGCTCCTGCTTCCGAATGTTCTTGCGGTTGGGATTCTGCCGCTACGGGCGCGGCAAAAGTTTCCCCAGCATGGGCTTCGGGCTGGGGTTGCGGTGGATAGCGCTCGGGCGCGGGCCGGTTGGTAGGAACTTCGTCGAGGTCCTCGGAATCTTCCAACTCCATAAAATCGGAGACATAGAGGAACGCATCGCGCTCCAAGCCAATGTCGACGAAAGCGGATTGCATTCCGGGAAGAACGCGAGTGACGCGTCCTTTGTAGATGGAACCTGCCAGGGTGTATTCGTTCTCGCGTTCGAGGTAAATTTCAGCGAGCAGATCGTCTTCGACCATACCCACTTTGGTTTCGTGGGGCGTGGAAGACACAAATAATTCTCTAGTCATGCGAACTCCGGTCCCGGGCCGTCAGGCGGCCTGGGATCACCGGATGGAAGGCAGGAAAAGACTGGGAAGATCAAGTTCTGCGATAGCCGCCCTGGACAAGGGACAGCCCGGGCCCCGGAGTTCTCTCCGTGGCCGAATCCGTTGCGTAAGATTAGGAATCTTTTGCACTTATCGCTTTGCGCTTCGCCAGGTTTGTGACCGCTCTCTCAACTCTGAGGGGGCCGTTACCCGCCTGGCAGCCTTCGCTTGATCCTGCCCGGCTCTAACTGCTTTTCTAGCCGGCTTGTGCCCTCTTTACGCGAGGGCGATCGTAATTAATCTTGTTTTCCGCCGCGGATGGCAAGCGCGGCCACTTCCCCCGCCTTCCCCCGCCCTTCCTCAACCTGTTTCAGTTCACGAAACGGCGCATGCGGACATTCATCACAATGCCCAACGCCAGAAACATAAACAGGACAGAAGACCCGCCATAGCTCATCAGCGGCAGGGGTATTCCGGTGACCGGCATAAAGCCGACCACCATGCCGACGTTGACCAGAATGTGGAAGCTAAGCACCGCCACCACACCCATCACCACGAACGTGCC
>CATPBJ010000150.1 GCA_955652395.1 uncultured Terriglobales bacterium
AGGGAGCGGTGTCCGACGCGAACGAAATCCAGTTCCCGCGCGGCCTGGAGCGCATTGAGCGCTTCCTTGACCCGCGAGCGGGGCACAAAATTGCCGAAGAATGATTCCACTTCCTGCTGGTCGGCGGCGATGACGCAATCCAGATACTTGGACAGCAGGGCCGACAGCGCCTCACCTACCGAGAGGCCGATCCCTTCGCGGACGGCATCCGGGGCCCAGCGGTAGAGCACATCCCAGAACGCGCCCTCTTCAGTCTTATAGTCCACGCGGGTGATGCGCAGCTTGGACCAGAGCTCGCCCAGGGCGTGGTCCAGGGCGACGAACGAGATGCTTCCGCCCAGGTCTTCGCGCATCTTCTGCTTCGAGATCGGGCCGGCACGCCGGATCAGCTCGAAGGCGTCGCAGGCGAGTTGAGAATACTCCGAGCGCGGTTTGGGCTGGGGCGCTTGTTTGGGATTGCGTTCTCCCACCAAGGCGTAGAAATAAGGAAATATCGACCCGGCCACCAGGAAGGCGTTGTTCTCCTCAAACTGGTTGGCTTCGTAAGCGTCATGGTTGCGCAACAGACGCACCATGACTTCCGTCGCCTCGCGCGCCCGTGGATCGGCATAAGCATGCTGCTGGGTGGGCAGATGTTGGTCCGATCCCGTCCAGGCGCCGATGAAAGTCGGAGCCAGCAGCGGCTTTCGCATGGGATACATCAGGCAAAATCCCACGGACTCGATGAAGCGGTGGGCATCGTCGAACGTGCGCAAAGGCATGCCGTTCAGGTGCCACTTCTCGCGCCGAAGTTGATCGAGTTCCTGGTCGGTCATAAAGACTGCTTCTAGCTCTTAGCTATTAGCCTTTAGCTTATTGCCCATGGCTTTAGGCTCTCAACCTCATGTCAGCGGAGTGCACAAGCGACTCGTAAAGCTAATGGCTAATAGCTGATTCTCAGATTCGCTTGAATGCTTTCTGAATGTCTTTCATCGAGTATCGCAGAACTACCGGCCTTCCGTGCGGGCAGGTCATGGGACAGTCAGTTTTTGCCAACTCTGCCAGCAGCCACTCCATCTTGTTTTGCTCGAGCGGCATGTTGACCTTGATGGCGGCGTGACAGGCGATAGAAGCCGCGATGCGCGTCCGAATCTTCTCCAGATTCAGGACCTGCTCTTCGCGGGAAAACTGGTCGAGCAGTTCATGCAGCATGTGCTCGACAGCGCAGCCATCAACTCCGGCGGGGGCGATCTTAACCGCAATACTGCGGGCTCCGAAAGGTTCGACTTCGAATCCGTTCCGGGCCAGTTCGTCGGCGAGCTCGGCGAAGACGGCTTGTTGCGCCAGCGTGAGTTCAATCACCCGGGGCAGCAGCAGCCGCTGGCTTTCTACTTTCTGCACCTCCCGCTGTTTCAGGATCTTCTCGAACAGCACCCGTTCGTGGGCCACGTGCTGGTCGACGATCCAGAGGCCTTCAGGAGTCACTGCCAGGATGAAGGAGTCGCGAATCTGGCCCAGCGGTTTGAGCGAGGACAGAGCCGGAGCCAGATCACTCGGAGCTTCCGCCTCGTCGGGAATGGGCGGAGCGCAACTGTTGCTGGGGACGGGTTCAGGAGCACGAACCAGAGACAGAGCGGCGTTGCCGTTGACAGAGATGCCCTCTCCGAACTGGAAGCGCTCGCTGATCGGCGGCGGGACGGGAGCTTGCAAGCTGAATGGCGGTGATATGGCAGCAGTGTAGACCGACCGCCAGGCGGTTGCCTCCGGCGAGGGACCGTGGGTTCCCGCAAGCGACGGACTGGCACTGGGGTGGGCGCCGATTTCTACCGCGAACTGAGGCACCGGTCTCGCTTTCATTAACGCGGCGCGTACCGAGTGGCGCACGAAATCGTGCATGACGCTCCGCTGGCGGAAACGGACTTCGGTTTTCGAAGGGTGCACATTGACGTCCACTTCCCCGCTGGGCAGGTCGAGAAACAGCAGCACTACAGGAAAAACCGTTGGCGGCAGAATGTTGCGGTACCCCTCGATGATGGCGTGCTGGATGAGGCGATCGCGGATCAGGCGTCCATTCACAAAAACGTAGATCGAGTTGCGATTCAGTTTCTGAATTTCGGGTTTGGAGACGAAACCGTGTACCCGAAATTCGCCGAAAGAAGACTCTTCATCTTTGACAGTACCCTCGCTTTGAGGCTTTTCACGGGCCGGGGCACCCGCGCCAGATTGGTCCTTCCTGCGCCAGGGTGGAGGTTGGGGGAGGCCTATGCGTTCGAGCGCTTGCACCGCGGCAATGGGAATCAGTTGATCGAGAACTTCCTTGCCGAAGACTTGATACACGCGTTCGCTGTATCCCGCGACCGGCGGAGCGGCCAGCATGGCATTGGTCGCGGAGTGCAGTTCGAAGTGTTTATCGGGATGGGCCAGGGCGTAGTGGGTCACGAGCGATGCGATGTGGGAAAGTTCGGTCGATTCGGCTTTGAGAAATTTCTTTCGCGCCGGAATATTAAAGAAGAGGTCACGGACGGCGATGGACGTCCCTGCCGGCAGGCCTGCCTCTTCCACCTTGAAGATCTTGCCGCCATTGATCTCGATGATCGTTCCCGAGGCCTCGTCGGAGGCGCGAGTTTCCAGCCGCAGACGGGAAACAGAAGCGATCGAGGGCAGGGCCTCGCCGCGGAAGCCCAGAGTCGCCACGTTAAGCAGGTCTTCCGCATTTTTGATCTTCGATGTAGCGTGGCGTTCGAAGGCCAACAGGGCGTCGTCGCGCACCATGCCGCAGCCGTTGTCGGTGATGTGAATGAGCTTTTTTCCGCCGGCCTCAACCTGAATCCGGATGCGGGTGGCGCCGGCATCGAGGGAATTTTCGAGCAGTTCCTTGGCCACTGAAGCCGGGCGCTCCACGACTTCGCCGGCGGCGATCTGGTTGGCAACGTTTTCGGAAAGAACGTGGATTCTGCCCATGATGATTGCCGAGTGGCTGAATGAATTGAAGTCAGTGTCGCAGATGAAGGGCTGAGGAAGCAAAGTAGGAACCGGCGCGTCATCCGAGACCCCGGGCGGATCGCATTTGGGAAGGGCACGACTTCAGTCGGGGCACTAAACCGGGGTGTGGCAGCGGCTTCGAGCCGCTGAGGTGTGCTCTTGCAGCCCGATCATCTGTCGAGAGCGGCGGATGTTGGTCCCCCGAGTTCAGTCTGGACGAGCGAACCTCAGCGGCTAAAGCCGCGGCGACAAGCCGTTATGCGGCCCGACTGAAGTCGTCCCTTCCCAAGTGTGCGGCTCTCCAATTCGTGTCTTCTCGAATCTGTTCGCGCAACTTCCGCCGCGGAATTTTCGTGCGCTCAGAGGCGGAACTCAACTGACAACGTGGTTTCAACCGTCGCCGGTTCGCCCCGGACGCGATAGGGGCGGAAGCGCCACCACCGCGCCGCGTCCATCGCAGCTGAGACCAGCGCATCGGCGCCGCTGACGGGATGAAGGTTCACCACCGTGCCGTCGGCTGCGATCACCGCGTCAAGCACCACTACCCCCTGCAGATTGGCCCGGTGCGCGCCTTCCGGATAGACCGGGTCAACTCTGCGGATCAGCAATCGCTCCATCACTTCGGCGGGAACTTTGGCGGAGGGCGGCTGCGCATGCATGTCCTTTCTCGCCATGCGGGATTCCAACTGCTGCCACCCACGGTGCCATTGCCACGCGGCCCACACTCCAACCACCAGCAACAAGGCCACCGTGAGCCGCAGCAAGCGGTCCAGGGCCCGATTGCTGGCCGGCACGGGCTGGCGGCGCCCCGGCATAACGGGCGCTGATGCGGGAAGTGTTGGGGGCAACTTCGCGGAAACCGAGGTTGAAGCGGGAACCGGCTTCGTGGGCGCGAGCGTCGGCAAAGGCTGGCTGTTTCCCGCCCAGCGCCGGATCATGGATCGCTGATCGCTCGACAGGCCCAGGAACTCGAAGCCGCAACGAAGTTGGTTGTGATGTCGCACTACCGCTTTGGTCTGTAGCGCTTGACCGGCGTTCGGCAACTGGAACTCCACCCCAACCCACTCTCCCAGTTGAAGTTCCGCTGCCAGCACCGCCGCCACGCCGCCTTCCCCGAGATCGAGGGAACGTCCCGGGATGCTGGCCGGCGCTCCCGAACGCAGCACGGTGATATCGACAGGGATGGCCACGGCATAACGTGGAATGCGGCGACGGACTCCGCTGAAGCCCGATGAAGGGTGTCCCGAAGCGCTCATATTTGACTCGACGCGGTTTGCCTCGATCATGAGGCCGACCCGATCTGCGCAATAGGATCCGACGCGGCGACTGCCGTGCCGCCCGTCTCGGTCAGCACGAGCCGGACGAGCGACCTTCCATTAGCTCCAAGAAAGTTATGGCCCGGAGTCAGGCTCCGGGCCAAATCGGTTCGCACCTGCCATCTGCGACAGTCTCGCGTCAACGGCTCGGCTAGGGCCAGTGCTTGGCGGTGTCTTCCCACCCGGCGGCACGGGCGGCTTGCGGGGCGGTATTGACCGCCGGCTGCGGAATTCGGATGGGCTGCTGGGCCACAGTCGGCGAGGCCAAAGTCGGCTTGTTGTCATTGCCAGCTTCCTTGTCCTCGGAAAGTAGCGGGGCGGCCACGCGCAACGCCTCCACTTCTTTTTCCAGCCGGGACAGCTCAAGCTCCTTCTGTCTCAGAACCTCATAAACGTTCTTCATTCGTCAGCACCTGGAGGTTATCTAGATATTGTGACAATTAAGTCGCACTTTATCAGTTGTTTCGGTTTTGTCAAGAAGTAAGACCTGAGAGGCGAACCTGCTTTGCCTCCGGGTTTTTACCCAAGAGTAAGACCCAGCGCTCAACCATGGGTGCCCGTTTTGTACGGTGAGTGAAATCGGCGCATGCGCTACCGGCGATACGCAATCCCAACTTTGGAAGCGAATTCGCAATTGGAAATATGGAAATCCGCATGCTTGCGCGGATGAGAGCGCATGTTACAACCTCAATGGTGAATCAATCTGGCCATCAACCAGTATGTTGATTTTACATTTCTTCGCCTTAACCTTTCCTGACTGACCGCGTCTAAGCCAGCAGAACGCGATTACGCGCGAGCCCTGATCGAGCGGGGACTAAATCGATTGAGTAATTTTCAGGAACAAGCCATGTTGACCGGAACTTTGCACGGAACATGGAACTAATACCGGGGCGATCACGTAAAGGAGCTTACGGCGTCGTGTAGCTCGGGGCGGGGCGCCGCAGGGCAGGCCGGTTGTCGGCTCCGGAGGTTGGGACATGAACATTGGGCGTAGCGGTGGCAATGGCGCGGGAGACAGAAATCTTCCCGGCGGTTCAGATCCTCACGTGCAGGAAGTGGTGAAGGCGGCGCACGAAGAATTGCGCCAGCTCATGCGCCAGCGCGCTGATGTGATGAAGCGGATCGGGACAGTGAAGCAGACCATCGTCGGACTGGCCAACCTTTTTGGCGATGAAGTTCTAAGCGAAGAACTGCTGGAACTGGTGGACCGCAAAAGCGGCGGCCGCCAGCCGGGCTTCACCAAGGCATGCCGCATGGTGTTGATGGAAGCGGCGCGTCCGCTGGGCGCTCGCGAGGTATGCGAGTACATTCAACAGCGAATTCCGCCGGTTTTACTCCGCCACAAAGATCCGCTGGCTTCCGTCACGACGGTACTCAACCGCCTGGTGGAATACGGCGAAGCCAGAACTGTGGTGCGGGAAAACGGGCGCAGGGCGTGGCAATGGGTAGCCGATCCAGCCGACAGCGGCTTTGCGCCTGCACGCAGCAGCCAGCCAATTTCCAACCTGTAAACCCAAAGAAGTGTGGCGCGGGCGCCCGCGGCGCGCCCGCTAGCCGGGCAGCAGCATTCCCTTTTCCAGATGACGAGTCAGGTGCGCGTAGGAAGCTGCGTGGGGATCGTGCGTCACCATCACGATGGTCTTGTGAAAGTCTTCGTTCAGACGCTTCAGGATCTCCAGCACCTCGGTGGCGGAGTGGCTGTCCAGATCGCCGGTGGGTTCGTCAGCGAGCAGCAACGTCGGATCGCTAACGATGGCGCGGGCAATAGCCACGCGCTGCTCCTGTCCGCCGGAGAGTTGTTTGGGTAGGTGGCTGACGCGCTCTTCCAGGCCAACCAGCTTCAAAGCCGTCATCACGTGGTCGCGCCGCTGTTGCGCCGAGAGCTTGGTCAGCAGCAGGGGCAGTTCGACGTTTTCAAATGCGGTGAGCACCGGTATCAGATTGAAGGTCTGAAAGACGTAACCAATATGTTCGTTGCGCCAGCGGGCCGATTGGGCATCGCTGAAGCGAAAGATGTTCTCGCCCAGCACCAGCAGTTCGCCGGCGGTGGGCCGGTCGATGGCGGCAATCATATTCAGCAGAGTCGTCTTGCCGGAACCCGACGGGCCCATCAAGGCCAGAAACTCGCCGCCGCCGATTTCGAGGGAAACGTCGTCCAGCGCCTTGACCTCGAAAGCATCGCGCTTGAAAACTTTGCTGACGTTGCGGGCCTGAACCACCCGGGTTTGAGTGGCGGTGTGAGGAATGGTAGTCGCTGTGCTCATGATTGTCCCTTAATCTTGATTTTTTCGCCGACTTTCAAATCTGCAGGCCCGGAGGTGATGACGTCTTCGCCGCCATTGAGGCCCTGCACCAGCACTCCGCCGCTACGTTGCGACAGAATTTTCACTTCGCGCGCCCTGGCCTTGCCGTCAAACGACAGGAATACAAATTTCTTGCCATCGCGATCCCGAATCGCCTGGGTGGGCACGAAAACGCCCTGCGGCTGTGAACTCGCGGGCTTGGTTTCGTCCGCCAGGAATTTCACGGTGGCGTTCATGTCCGGCCGCAGGTAGGCGTCCGGGGTAAGGATTTGCACCTTCACCTGCACCGTGGCCTTGGCCCGGTTGGCTTGGGGCGAAATCTCCGCGATTGCGCCGTCGTACTTCCGGTCGGGGTAGGCATCCGTGGTGACTACGCCCTTTTGTTTGGGACCGAGCCGGGCAAAATCGTCTTGTGCGATATCGAGTTCCACCTGAAGATCGTTGAGATCGGCCAGGGAGACGACCAGGCCTTGCGGTCCGCCTTCGGCCGTGCTGGCAAATCCCGAGGTCACCAGCTCGCCCTTCTCCGCGGCCCGCTCGAGAATGGTTCCCGTTACCGGAGCCCGGATCACGGTAGCGTCAAGCAAAGACTTGGCATAGTCCGCCTGCCCTTGAGCCTGCTGGAGAGCGCCGCGGGCGCGAGCGATCTCTTCCTGTCGCGGACCGATCCTGGCCAGCTGGAAACCCTTGTCCAGCGAATTCACCCGCTGCTGGTCGGATTCGAACTTCGCGGTAGCATCGTCGAGGGCTTGCTTGGAGAGCACGCCTTGCATCACCAGGTTGCGAGTGCGATCCAGAGTAAGCTTATCGTTGACGAGGGTGGCTTTGGCTTCCTCGAGGTTGTGCTGGGCCTGCTGAATCTCTTCGGGTCGAGATCCGTTTTGCAGCTCTTCCAGATAGGCCCGGGCGTTCTGGGCGGCGCCATTCGCCTGCTCGTACTGGGCGCGGAATTCGTCATCTTCGAGGCGCACCAGGACTTGGCCTTCTTTGACCTTGTCGCCCTTCTCCACGCCAATCCACTTCACCCGTCCGGTCACCTTGGAATTCAGGTTGATCTTGTGGTGGGCGACAATGTAGCCGCTGGCGGAGAGCACGACGCCACCGACCTCGCTGCTCTGCGCCGACGCGCGCACCACTTCCACTTCCGGAGCATCGTGCGAAAACAGGCGGTAGGCCATGGCGACTATGCCCAGCAGCACCAGCACCCCGATCCCGATCAAGATGTAGCGGCGAGCCCAGACCGGAGGTTCTCCTTCGCCGCCAGTGCGCGCTGTGCGATCGATTCGCAAGCTGCGCAGGTCTTCGTGTTTTGCGTCAATCGGCATGGTGGTAAAGATGAAAGACCCTCTTGAGCTGATGCAATTCTTTCGGTAGCGCCGGCGTCCCACCGACTGGCCGGCGCTACACTTCTCCATCGGGCCGGCCCAAAGGGCTGGCCGCGTTACCTAATCTCGCAGAGCGCTCAGGATGTCCCGGCGTGCCGCGTGCCAGGCAGGAGCAAACCCGCCCACGACTCCCATGATAAGAGCAAACACCACAGCGCTCACGACCACGGCGGGTGTCATTTGCAGGCTGAACACGACTTCGCTGAAGGTTACCTGATTTTGCGTTCCTGTGGTCATGCCGTTGAACGGCAACATCAGGATGATACCGAGGGTCGCACCCAGCAAGGACAATAGCAGCGATTCCAGCATGAACGAAGTCAAAATGCTGGGACGCGAGAATCCGATCACGCGCAGGGTGGCAATCTCGCGCCCGCGATACGCCACCGCGGCGTACATAGTGTTGGCGGCGGCGAAGCAGGAACCGACCGCCATGATGAAGGCCACGATCCAGCCCACCACCTTAATGGGGCCTCCCGATTTGGTTTGCGAGGCATAGTAGTCGGGTTCCAGCAGGCCATTGAGTTCCAGTCGCTGATCGTCGTTGCCACGGTTTTTCAGGGCCTGGGCCGCAACCGGGTCAGTCGCCCGCACCAAGACTGAAGAGTAAACGGAACGTTCGAAGTCGGTGACTAACTGATTGATATCACCCCAGATTTCGGAGTCATGCGCCGTTCCGCTGCCGTCAAAGATGCCGACGATCGGCCAGTCACCCTTCCCGATGTGCACGGTATCGCCAATGTTGGCGTGCTCGAACCGCTTGTTGATCGAACTGCTGACCACCACTTCCCGCTGCCCGGGCGTAAACCAGCGTCCGGCGACAATGTGGATCTGTGGCCGCATCTCAATTCCCAGGGGAGTCAGAAAGCGGGTTGTGACATTGGTTTCTCCGGTTCCTCCTTTGCGGGGAATTACAACTACCAGGATGTCCTCGCCCGAGACCAGAGGCTCGCCTTTGCTGTTTTTGGCGACGCCGGGCAAGTCTTTCAAGACCTGCATGGCATCCCGCGACACTCCGCCGGCGGCCAGCTCCGAGTCCGAGCCTTTGCGCAACATGAGCACATTCAGAGGATCGCCGGTAGTGGCAAAAGCGCGGCCCAAGCCCGCCAGAAGCGCCATGATGAAAACTGCAGTCGCTACCGTGAGCGCGATGCCCAGCGCAGTCATGACGGTCAGGCTCTTGCGCAGCCGCAGATTGCGTACGTTATAGCTAAGCGGGATTGCCATTTTTATTCTCGTTCTTCAACTCAGCCGATGTGACGCAAACCGTCCACGATGTTGACCTTGGCCGCGTGATAGGAGGGTATGAAGGAGCTGGCAAACCCCACCACCGCCGCAATCAGCAGTGCCGCCGCGATGGTGAGCGGAGTAACCTTCATGCCGGTGAACATTCCGCCCTGGCTAGCCATCGCAGTCACCACCAGGTAGCAGAGCATCGAGCCGATAAACCCTCCCACCACCGCCAAAGAAACCGCCTCGCCGACGAATAACCCCAGAATGCTGTTGCGGGTAAAGCCCAGGGTCTTTAACACCGCGACTTCCCGCGTGCGCTCGCGAATCGACATTGCCATGGTGTTGGCCGAAACCAGTAGGATGGTAAAGACCACGGCCAGGCAAATGCTCATGATGAAGGCTTTGATGTTGCCCAGCATCCCGATGAAGCCCAGCTGGAAAGCATGTTCGGTCTCAGTCTTGGTGGGTCGATCGGCGTTGCGGAACTCCTCGTCAATGGCTTGCGCCACTCGGGTAACGGATTCAGGTGAGTCGGCCAGGACCGCGTAGAATCCCTCCTGACCCTTCAGTTTGGGAAAGCCTTCGTCGATATAGTCTTTGTTGAAGTAGATCGATTGCGTCGGGTCCGGCGGCGTAAAGATTCCGCGGATAGTCAATTCCAGGTTCACCGGGAAGATCTTCCCCGTAATATTCAGCCGGTCGCCGATTTTCCAGTGAAATTTGTTGGCCAGGCCCACGTCCACGATGGCGCCGGCCCGATCATGCTGCCAGGCTTCGAGTTGATCCGCAGGTATCTTGAACTCCGGGTAGACCTTCAAGATCTCTTGCGGATCGGTGCCGAACTGGGCAAAGAAGTTCTCCGGCTTGTCGTCTTTATACTGACCTCCAAACCATTGCTGATTGACGACTTCCTTCACGCCCGGGATGGCTTGGATTTTCTGCCGGTAATAACTCGGCAAATTGAACACCAGCGACACCTTGTGGCGAACGATCAAGCGCAACGCGGACTGTTCGCTCGGCTTGTTGTCATAAAAGCTGCGCCAGATGGTGATCAGGAAGGTCAGTAGCAGCAGCGAACCGCCAATGCTGAGAACGGTCAAAATGCTGCGGCGCTTGTTGCGGAAGGCGTTCTTGGTGACAAAACGAGTCAGGGTCATCACTAACTCCGGGGTGGACAACATGGGTTACGGGCCCAGCTGTCCCCAGGTTCCCACAAAGATAGACGAAAAAGTCTGGGTCCGGCAACCAGCTGTTCTGCTAAAAAGTGCCGACCTATCTCGACTCTCCTGATAAATAACGGTTTACCCCCTCAAAAAGTTACGGCTCAGATACGAAAATGTTCCATAACACCTCCATGTGTTTATCGCAAGCTACGCAAGACTCTCGGTCCGATTCGGTCAAGGCACGCGCAAGCCTACTTCTTCCGGGCCTCTATGTCACGGAAGCGTTTAACCGCATCGCTTGGGACCGAAGTGCTCCAGCTTATACAACTGGCGGACTTCAATTTCGGCTTGCGCTCCCTCGCCCATAGGGTTGGGGAAACGCCTGGTCCACTCGAGGGCCTCCTCCCGCGACTTTACCTGGATGATCGTGTAGCCGGCGATGAGATCCTTCGCCTCGGTGAACGGCCCGTCGCATTTTGCCCGCCTCCGTATCCTTCGTGGCCTTGACTACAATCATGAATCGCATGGTTGCGTCTCTCCTTCTGGGCTAGGGTTAGGCCCCGGGGGTGAATCCAGCGTCTACGTTAGCGTCAAACGAGGCCCATGAAATCGACACACTGCTGTTGTGTGCCTCACTTGGCTCCCGGCAAGGACGCGTCAACCAAAGGCCTGACCAAGGCCGACGACGAGAAGACGCGGTAAGCCGTCTTCTGACCATCATTGATTATGTCTCCTTCTACCTACATGTCGAACGAGGCGCCGTAAAATCGACAGGCTCAGTCTTTTTTTTTATTCTGTGGTCGGTCCAAAAAGATTTCTCTTCGACACACCGCTGCACTCCAAAACGAAGACACTTAGTTGTGAGTGGTTAACGGTGTGCCAAACTGTGGCGATATCATGGTCGCTTCTCCCCCGCACCTAGCTGTGACTTCCCGGTTGCCTGGGTGGGCTGAATGCACTAGCATGGCGCACGGTCCCGAACCCATTGAGCGGTGAATGGAGGATTATGGGCGAAACGGCGGCGCACCTCACCCACAAGGCCCTCACCGGCATCGACATAGCCATCATCGCAGTCTATTTCGTCGTCATATTTGCCATCGGCTTCTACTTCGCGCGCAAAGAGCGCACCTCGACTGACTATTTCCTGGCCAGCCGCAACGTAGGCTGGTTCGCCATCGGGGCGTCGCTGTTCGTTTCGAATATCTCCACCGAGCATTTCATTGGGCTGGCTGGTTCCGGCGCCAGTTCGGGACTGGCCGTCGGTTCGTTTGAATGGCTGGCTTGCCTGATCCTGCTGGTCCTGGGATGGGTATTCGTTCCGTTCTATCTGCGCTCCAACGTGTTCACCATGCCGGAGTTTCTGGAGCGCCGCTTCAGCCGGTCCTGCGCGGTGTACCTGGCGGGCATTTCCATCCTGGCGTACGTATTCACCAAGATTTCCGTGCACCTGTATGCCGCTGCGATTGTGCTGGAGCGCGTGGTGGGCTGGAGCCCGCTGACGGCAGCAGTCATTCTGGTGATTGCCACCGGCATTTACACCATTGCGGGAGGACTGGCTGCGGTCATCTATACCGATCTGGTGCAGACCCTGATCCTGATTTTCGGCGCCGTCATCCTGACCGTGATCGGGATGCACCAGGTAGGCGGGTTCGAAGGCCTGCGCGCTGCCCTGCCTGCCAGCTACTTCCACATGGTCAAGCCGATGAGCGATCCCGACTTTCCGTGGACCGGGATTTTCTTCGGCGCACCCATTCTCGGCATCTGGTATTGGTGCACCGACCAGGTGATTGTGCAGCGCGTGCTCTCGGCCAAAGATGAAGGACACGCCAAAGCCGCCACTATCTTCGCCGGCTTTCTCAAAATCCTTCCCGTATTCATGCTGGTGCTGCCCGGCCTAATCGCGGTCGCGCTCTACCGCGACCTGTTCAAGTTCGGCCCCCACGGGGAAGTGCTGAACGGCGACATCGCTTATCCCACGCTCATCATCAATCTTCTTCCTACAGGCCTGGTGGGTGTGATGATCGCGGCCTTGCTGGCGGCGCTGATGGGGGCAATGAGTTCGGTGTTCAACTCAGCGTCAACCCTGGTGACGCTCGATTTCTACAAGAAGATCAAGCCCGACGCGACCGAGCGGCAACTGGTTGGCTTCGGGCGCGTAATGACAGGGGTGATGGTCGTGCTGGGGCTGGCCTGGGTGCCGTTCATTCACCTGATCAGCAGCCAGCTCTACATCTACCTGCAAAGCGTGCAGGGATACATCAGCCCGCCGATTGCGGCCTGCTTCATCCTGGGAATTCTGTGGCCGCGGTTGAATGCGCAGGGCGCGATCAGTTCGCTGCTGACCGGCTTTGTGATGGGCGCGGCCCGATTTATCCTGGAGCTGATGGACCGGGCAGCCGGTGGTCATGCCTTCGACAATGGCTTCCTGCGCGGCCTGGTGGACATGAATTTCCTGCATTACTCCATCGTGATGTTTGTGATCTGTTGCATGGTGCTGATTGGGGTAAGCCTGGTAACACCGGCGCCGGAACGCAAACAACTTGCCGGTCTGACCTTCGCCACCGTGGACGAAAAGCTGGAGGTCACCCCGGTGCGGGCACTGGATCACGTACCTGCGGCCGAGACCGCGGCCGAGCACCGGTTCAACGTCATATTCAGTCTGGCGCTGATCGCCACCGTGATCGGACTCTGGTTTCATTTCCGGTAGCACGTTCCGTTTTTCGCAGTTCGTTCGGGACCCCAGAAATGGCCCGCATCCGCAGCTTGAGACCCAACGTAAGCCGCGAAGAAGCGATGCAGCAATTCTCTTCCGGCCTGCTCGATTTCGTGCGAGAAACCGCCTTCGGTCCGCTGCGTTCAGTGGCGGATTTCTACCTTCCCTTCCGGCTTTTCCAGGTTGAAATCCTGAATGGCGGCAAGCGCGACCGGCGCGTATTCGGCCTGGACGCGGTGAACGGGTCGCTCGACCTTTACCATTTCGAGCAACTGCCGGGCGAGCGCGAGGTGACCTATGTGGAGACGCGTAACTGCCCCGAGGCTCTGCTGGGCGAGGCCGAGGCGCAAAAGATCGTCATCGCCAAAGTGCAGCGGCTGCTTTTCAGCACCGGTTTCTTCCGGGTGCGCAATCTGCAAATCACTGCCGAGCCCGTGGCTGGCGAAATCTATGTTCCCTATTGGGTCGGATTCCGTGGGCGCGGGATTCGGGCTCGTCTGGCCGTGATCGATGGGGTGCGGCGCAAGGCGGAAGGGGCCAAAGTGCGGCAGTTGTTGCAGGCATGGTTGACCTCGATCCGCGCGGCCTAGAAAGCGCAGATCGCCCACGATCAGACCGTTCCTGTGGAAATCCCCTCCCGGTCGTCGTAATATCTCAAACCTGCTCGGAAAGGAACCCGCGTCATGATGCTTGGCATGTCCCTCTCGACGTTCACGCTGGTGCACGTACTGATCAGCTTGTTGGGGATCGGATCAGGAGTCGCCGTCCTGTTCGGAATGTTCTCTGCGAAACGGCTCAACGGCTTGACTGCGCTCTTTTTATTGACCACGGTGTTGACCAGCGTGACTGGGTTCGGCTTTCCCTTCGAGCATCTTTTGCCTTCGCATAAGGTTGGCATCATTTCGCTGGTGGTGCTGGCGATTGCGATCCTCGCACGCTACAGCTTCCACCTGGTGGGTAAATGGCGCTGGATCTACGTGGTCACCGCCATGATTGCCCTCTATCTCAACGTCTTCGTCCTGGTGGTGCAGTCCTTCGAGAAGGTGCCGGCCCTGAAGGTGCTGGCTCCTACGCAATCAGAGCCGCCATTTCTGATCGCCCAACTGGTGGTGATGGCGCTCTTCATCATGCTTACCATTTTTGCGGTGAAAAAATTCCACCCCGACGCCGTTCGTTGATGAGCCGCGGTTCCTGCTCGGGCCGGATGACCTCGTTAAATTGGGTGCGCGCCGATTCTCGAAAAAAAGTTATCCCCGAGAAAAGACCTTTCTGGGGTTGAAACTGGGGGTAACCAGCGACCCGCCACCTCCGTAATCTGCCTTTCCGGACCCCCCGACAACTATCCTTCCCGTTGGGGTTTAAGATACGCATGCCGAACAAAATCACCAACTCGCTCTTAGTCCTGGCAGTGGGAGGCCTGATGTTTGCTGGCTCTGCCGCCGCTCAAACCGCCACCACAACCTCAGGCGCCGGACCTGGTGTGGTCGATCCCGGCCATCCCCGTGTGAATGAAGTGAACCAGCGCGAAGAGAACCAGCAGAAACGCATCGCCAACGGGATCAACAACGGATCTTTAAATCCGCATGAGACCGCAAACCTGGAGAAGCGCGAAGCCAGCGTGCAGAAGCAGAAGCAGAATGGCATGGCGAAGCACAACGGCCATTTGACCAAGGCGGAGCAGCGCCAGCTGAATCGCCGCGAGAACCGCATCAGCCACAGCATCTACAAAGACAAGCACAACAACAAGTAGGGTGCACCGAAAAACAATGACAGGGGCACAGCCGCGGGTCTGCCGCGGCTTCTGCCCCTCCGTCTTTTCTGCCGTTCAATGGAAAGATTTGTTCGTCGGGGGGATGGGCACAAGCTTTGCCTGAGGAGAGCGGGAGGCTCCACCCACCAGCAAAACGTTACCGATGTATCCGTCGGTGTGTGCGTAGATTCCCTGAATCATCAGCGCGTGGCCGACGATCCTCAAGACTCGCTTCTGGCTGTGTTCAAGGCGGTAAGCGGCAAATGACGTGGCCACCTGAATAATGCCCATGGTCGCCACATATCGACCCGCAGACGGCTGCTTGCCCAGCAGGAATGAACTTCCTCGCGGAAATCCGGCTTCTTCGTAGCCCTGCGGGTGTGCCACTGTGGTATAGCCATCCAAAACGTTGATAATCGTGTACGCGCCTACCTCAGCCCAGAAAATCTTCTTGCTGAATATCTGCTCCGTGCGTTTAGGGGCGGTTGCACGGGTCAGCGTTGCTAGGGTCAGCGTTGTGCCAGGTGAATCGAAGGTTTGGGCTGATAAGCTGCCTGCCACCAACAGCACGACCGATGCAACCAGCGGTATGCTTTTATGCGACCTGAAGGGATGATCCATGCTTTTCCGCCATCTCCCAGCCGGCCAAGGTTTCTCCGCGGCCTACGCCATTGATGACGACCTCCTCACTCAAAGGCTCGAGGAAAGCGGTCCGGGTAGGAGCGCGAAATCGTCAGAGCCATTACTGCAACTTTTGTTCCAAGCAAATTGCAGCAAACAGGACACATCGCGAGCCGGGCCGCTGGTGAATGCGCAGGAACTTGCGCACACGGAAGTCAGCGCTGCTTTCTTATCTGGGATTTCTTGCTGCAACAGTTAGATCTGTGGAAAGGGGGTCCCTACGGAGAGGTGCCCATTTTCTCCACCAACCAGGCCAGAAAGTGAAAAACGGGCTCATCCGAATTTGCACTGGTCCCGCCGCTCAAGGGTGGTCGGCGATATCAGAGCACTGCGCCGAACCGCTCGTGATCGAACCGCAGGGTGTTATCCATTTCCGAGTACCTTCGTAACTCCCATCCCGCATTCAGCCGCGATATTCTAATCGCACCTTTCCCCCATGGACGACTTCTGGCGTCTTTCCACAAGACTGCCTTTTGATTGATTTTCGGGGCTTAGAGCAATGGCCAATAAGATTGGACGTTTCGAAATACTCAGTGAAATCGCGCATTCCGAGATTGGCGCGGTCTATAAAGCCGCCGATCCGGAGAGCGGGCAGACCATCGCCCTGAAGACCATCCGGTTGCAGATGCTGGACGAACAGGCGGACGTGCTGGTCGAGCACATTCTCCGGGAAGCCGCTGGCACCGCACCGCTCAGCAGCCACAACATCGCGCAACTTTTCGGCGTGGAAGTCATCGACGGCCAGTGCTGCGCCGCCGAGGAATATGTGCAGGGTAACAGCATCGCCACCATGCTGGCCCGCAACGAAGGATTTTCCATCTGGGACCTGCAGGACATCGTGCGTCAGACCTGTCAGGGGCTGGACCATGCGCACTCGCACAACGTGGTTCACTACAGTCTGGAGCCGGCCAAGATCATGGTCACGTGGGACGGCACGGTCAAAGTCCTGAGCTTCGGAGTTTCGTGCATGGGTGCATTTACCTGTCAGGCTTCGGGCAAAGCGCCCGACGTTCTCCACTATGTTTCGCCGGAACAGTTGCGGGGAGATCCTGTGGATGGCCGCTCCAATATATTCAGCCTGGGCGCAATCCTGTACGAGATGGCGACCGAGAGCAAAGCCTTTCCTGGCGAAGACGCGGACCAGGTGCGACAGGGCATTGTCGAAGCTACACCCGCCGCTCCCATCGCGGTCAACCGCAAGATTCATCCCGTGTTGAGCGAAGTCATCATGAAGGCTCTGTCCAAAGCGCCGGAAGATCGCTATCAGAGCGGACAAGAACTGGTCAATGATCTGGAGCGCTGCAAGGAAAGTACGACCAAGGCGGTGGCCAAGAAACCAGCGCAGGCACCCAAGGCCGCGGTCGCTCCCAGCGCACCGGCGCCACCGCAAAAAATGGCAGAGGTCGCTTCCGACCATGCGCCAGCCCATGCTGCCGGCGCGGAGACAGCTGTGCGCCCATCGTTGGCTGAACGCGCTCCCGGCAGCTCGTCTTCGCCCGCAAGTTCTCCGTCAAATTCTCCCGCAAAAGCCGCCGCCGCGGCCGCAGGATGGGAGAGTGCGAGCGCTGTTTCGACAGTCGAGCCGGCGACGACGAAAGCCGCCTCAGAAGCGGCGACCGCGTCCGCTCAAACCACCATTCAGGAGCGGGCTAGCGCCGTGGCCGATGCAGTCGAACCAGCGTCCGAAACGCCTGCATTCCGGGTTGATCCGTCCATGGCGGAGGGCGCGAAAGACGCCGCGCGGGGCCCCAGCTTTTCCGAAATGACGGAGCTGCCGCCCCTCAAAGAAATCTACACACCGCCACCGGCGCCGCCCCCGGTTGAGCCAGAATTCGACCCGGAGTCGCCCGCTTCGCTCAGCCAGGTCCAAGCGGAAAAGCCCAAGGTGCAGCCGCGGGAAGTGGCGCGCGAGGCGGTGACCGAGATCAAGAAGACCCCGCCTAAGCTTTTTTTGTATTCGATCGCGGGCG
>CATPBJ010000151.1 GCA_955652395.1 uncultured Terriglobales bacterium
ACATGGCGGTGGCCAGCTTGACCCGTTTTCTGCCGTCCCGGATTCCTGCCCGCAGGAACAGGGTTCGCAGATGTTGTTCTAAGGTCCTCGGACTGATGTCAATTGCGCCGCGCTTTCCTTATTGCGGCAGCCCTGCATGAGCAACTGCAAGACCTGCTCATCGCGCAGTGTAATCTGAATCTTGTTCAGGCTCAACATGTTGTTTCCTTGGATCGCCACTCTGTGCTCCCCCTGACGCATACGGGTCGCTTTGCGATCAGAAACACAAGAAGCAACTGCTTCGCCAAACCTTCGCCGCAACGCACGAAGGGATAAACCCCTGGGTATGCCGCATTTTGGTCTATGGCTCGTTGTACGGGGCCGCCCCCTCAGATCTGAACCGGGACCATGCGTCCCAAAACGGTCCGATCACAGATAGAATCGCCTGCAGGGTGCAGCATGCGCGTGTTGGTGGTCGAGGATGAAGCCCGGCTGGCTGAGAATATCGCCCGCAGCTTGCGGGAGAGCGCCGGCTACGCAGTGGATGTTGCCTCCGACGGCCAGGAAGGACTGTTTATGGCGGAATCAAATCCCTACGACGTCGTGCTGCTGGACCTTATGCTGCCCAAGCTGGACGGGATGGAATTGCTGGGCAGAATTCGCCAGTCCGGACAGCACACGCCGGTTCTCGTGCTCACCGCCCGTGACGATAAGGAATCCGTCATTGCTTTGCTCAACGCCGGAGCCGACGACTACCTGACCAAACCGTTTGATCTGGGTGAACTGCTGGCGCGTACGAAAGCCTTGATCCGTCGCGGCAAGGGTCAGCCCTCCCCCGTTGTCACCATCGGCGACCTCGAGCTGAATACGGTCAACCGCACGGTGCAGCGGGGTGGCCGGGCGATCACCCTGACCGCCATGGAATATCGCGTCCTCGAGTACCTGGCACACCGTCCCCGCGCCGTAGTCTCGAAGACGGAGCTGCTCGAGCATCTATACGATTACAACTGGGAGAAATTCAGCAACGTGATTGAAGTCTATATCTCCGGGCTGCGGCGCAAGCTGAATGAGGGCTCGTCGCGGCAACTGATTCGCACGCTGCGCGGCCAGGGCTACATGTTGCAGGACTGATTCCCAGAACATCAAATATGCAGCGCGACTCCATTCAACGGCGACTCATTGCTTCAGTATTGCTCTCCCAGTTGATCCTCACCGCCGGCCTGATGGTGATCGGCGTGGTTGTCACCTACTGGCGCCTGCTCTCCACCCTCGACGTCGCCATGCAGGCTCACGCCACCAGCGTGGCGGTCCTGGTGCGCTACACGGAAGATGCCAGCGGGCACGTGTACTTCGATAACAGCCTGCTGCCCGAATCGATTGATCCGAATCATCCCGACCAGTTCATGGTGTGGGCCGACCGCACCGGATACCTCACCCGTTCCGAAGACTGGCCAGAGGGCCTCCAGTTTCAGCCCGGACCGAACCAGCATTGGAATTTCACCTGGGCGGGGGTTCCCTATCATGCCCTGCGTATGACCCATGTTCCGGTGCTCGACCGGGAAGTGGGCGCGTCGTTCCGCCCCCAGACCCTCACCGTCGTCTATGCCTCACCCACCCTGCGGATACGACAGCAAGTGAAGGCAGCGTTGGTCTCCATTGCGGTCGCCAGCTTGCTCTTGCTGGGAGCCACCACCTGGCTGGCTTCGTGGAAGATTCGACGCGGCCTGTTGCCCTTGCAGATACTGGCTCGGCAGGCGTCCCTGGTCTCCACCCAGAGTTGGAAGCTTCAGCCGCCCAAAGAAGCTGAGGACATCGAGGAGCTGCGTCCCTTGACCGAATCGATGACCCAGATGCTGGCGCGGCTTGAGTACTCGTTTAAACAGCAACGCGAATTCGTGGGAAACGCCGCGCACGAGTTGAAGACGCCGGTGGCGGTGCTGAAGTCCACCCTGCAGTCCTTGCTGCAACGACCCCGAAGCTCGGAAGAATATCGCGCCGGCTTGCAGGCGTCGCTTCAAGACCTGGACCGCCTGGAACAGCTGCTGCAATGGATGCTTCGCCTGGCCCGGGCGGAACAGTGGGCGCAAAATTCGCAACGCCGCGAGCTCGACATCATCGACATCAACTCCACTTGCGAAGAAGTGGTGGAGAGAATTCGGAGTATCGCCCAATCCCGCAACACGACCATCCACCTTGCGACCAACGGACCCGTTCCCTTCCGCGCCGACCCTGAGGACCTGCAACTGGTGTGGACGAACCTGCTGGAGAATGCCGTCCGTTACAGTCCCCAGGGATCATCCGTTGAAGTCGCTGTCGCTCGCGCCGGCGATAAGGCGCGGATTACTTTTCAGGATCATGGCGCCGGTATTTCGGCCGGTGACCTGCCCCGGATCTTCGACCGTTTCTATCGCGGAGATCCGTCGAGGACCCGCGCCACCGGCGGTTTTGGCCTGGGCCTGGCCATTGTCAAGGCCCTGGTCGAAGCCTACGGCGGAACCATTGCCGCGGACAGCACCCCGGGTAAGGGCACCCGCATGACCGTGGAATTGCCCATGCCCCAGCCATAGCCTCGGCTGCTGCGAGACTGGCTTCAGCTTCTCTTAAGCTAAGTTCGGTTACTATTTAGGATTCGACACGGAGCACTTATGGTGAAGCCTATGTCAAATCATGTTCGCCGCCACCCCATGAGCAAAACTAGCGCACTCGTCTCCGCGATGTTGAGCCTGCTGTCGATCGCATCCGCCCAAAACACCCTCACTACGGTTGATACAGACAACAACCCGAATCAGGCCACGAGCTCAGCTCCGCTGACTTTGACCTTGCAGGACGCCCTCGCCCGAGCGCGGAAGAATAGTCCAGAATATCGGGCAGCTCTCACCGCGTACGGTTTGGCCAAGGAAGACCGGGTACAAGGCCGCGCTGCCCTGCTGCCCGGCGTGAACTACAATGCAGCGTTCCTCTACACCGAGGGCAATGGCACGTCCACGGGGCGATTTATCGGCAACAATGGAGTGCATGAATACCTCAGCCAGGGCAATGTCCACCAGGACATGTCGCTGCAAGGGATCGCGGACTACCGGCGCACGCAAGCGGCGGAAGCGGTCGCGCGGGCCCGCTCCGAAATTGCCGCTCGTGGCCTGGTCGTGACTGTGGTACAAGCCTATTACCACTTCGTGGTGGCGCAGCGAAAGTATGAAACCGCCCAGCGCGCCGCGACCCAGGGCCAGCACTTTCTCGATATCAGCCAAAAGCTCGAACAGGGCGGCGAAGTGGCGCACTCGGATGTGATTAAGGCCCAGATTCAGTTTCAGCAGCAGCAGCGCGACCTGCAGGAATCCGAGCTGGAAATGAACCGCAGCCGGCTGGAAGTGGCCGTGGTGGTGTTCACCGATTTCAACGAGAACTTCAGCGTGGTGGACGATCTGCAGACTCCCGAGCCGTTGCCTTCGCTGCCGGAAGTTCAGGCGGCGGCCGCTCACCAGAATCCCGAACTGCGGGCCGCCCTGAGTGCGTTGCAGGTAGCGCGGCAGGAAGTTGGCGTGGCGTGGTCGGGCTTCTTGCCCTCGCTCAAACTGGATTATTTTTACGGCATTGATGCCAACCATTTCGCCACACGCCAGTTCGATCCGGTTTCAAAGCTTTCAGTGCGCAACCTCGGATACGCTGCCACAGCCACGTTGCAACTGCCGGTGTGGAACTGGGGAGCGAATCGTAGCAAGTTGAAGCAGGCTAGTCTGCGGCGCGAGCAGGCGCAGGTGGAGCTGACATTCACGCAGCGCCAGTTGCTGGCAAAGTTGCGCACGCTGTACGACGAGGCCCGAGCCGCCCGCTTCGAGCTGGATTCCCTGAACCAATCGGCGGACCTGGCGGCCGAGAGCCTGCGCCTGACCACGTTGCGCTATCAGTCAGGCGAGGCAACCGTTCTCGAGGTCGTAGATGCGCAAAATACGGCAACACTGACGCGCAATGCTTTCAGCGACGGCCAATCGCGGTTTCGTGTGGCGCTGGCGAATCTGCAAACTCTGACAGGGAACTTCTGAGCATGAAGATCACCTCAACCTCGAGACAAACGGCACGGCTGAAAGCTGTGCCCTCCCGCCCCGGTCCTGCGGTTTCGCGGCGATGCCCCAAAATCGTCCTGGCTATGCTTCCCTTAGTTTTCCTGCTGAGCTGCTCCAAAAATTCCGGGGAGAAGGAAGCCGCAGTTCCGGTGCAGGTGGTCACCGTTCAAAAGGAAACCATCCAGCGCACGGTCACGGCTGAGGCCATCCTGTTCCCCCTGCAACAGGCGGCCATTACTCCGAAGATCAGCGCCCCGGTCAAGGCCTTCTATATCAAACGTGGCAGCCACGTGCACAAAGGTCAGTTGCTGGCAGTGCTTGAAAATAGCGACCTGGCAGCCGCAGCCCAGGAGAACCAGGGCTCTTATGATCAGGCCCAGGCGGCCTACGCAACCACCACCGTTTCTGACCTGCCGCAGGCAATCCAGAAGGCTCAGCTCGACACTCAAGCTGCCAAGCAACTCTTCGCCGCGCAACAGAAAATCTTTAACAGCAGACAGGATTTGGTGCAGCAGGGGGCCATGCCTCGCAAGGAACTGGACCAGGCTGGGGTGGACTTGACCAATGCGCGGAACCAATATGAGATCGCACAGAAGCGTCTCGACGCGCTGATGGCAGGGGGGAAACAGCAGCAACTCAAATCCGCGGCAGGTCAGCTGGAATCCGCCAAGGGCAAATATCTGGGGGCAGCAGCACAACTCAGCTATTCCGAAATTCGTAGTCCCATTGACGGCGTGGTCGTCGACCGTCCACTCAATCCCGGAGAGATGGCTGCGGCGGGCACCCCACTGCTCACCGTCATGGACGTTTCCCAAGTCATTGCCCGGGCTCACATTCCGCAGCCCGAGGCCGCCCTGCTGAAGGTCGGGGACAAGGCCACCATCACCGTGCCTGGCGAAGACAATCCGGTGGAAGGAAAGATCACGGTGGTCAGCCCGGCGCTTGATCCCAACAGCACCACGGTCGAGATTTGGGTGCAGGCAAAGAACTCGGACCAGCGCCTGAAGCCGGGCACGAGCGTGCGGCTTGCCATGCTGGCGCAGACGATTCCGGATGCGCTCGTCATTCCGGCCACGGCCCTGCTTACCGGACAGGACGGTACCACCTCGGTGATGCAAGTCAGCGCCGACAGTCACGCGCATCAGAAAAACGTAAAGGTGGGCATACGCCAAGGCGACGAAGTTCAAGTCATCGAAGGACTGCAGGCCGGCGATCACATCGTCGCTTCCGGAGCCTACGGTTTGCCGGACAATACCTGGATCAAGGCGGAGAGCCCGGCCGCGGGACCAGGCGCGGTCCAAGGCGCAGGACTAGGCGAAGACAAGAGCGGAAAACCCGATGAAAAATAGCGACCCTGAAAGGGCTGCTGCCCATCCGGAATCTTCCTACTGGTTTGCGCGACACTCCAAGTCGGTGATTTTCCTGATTTTGACGTTGGCGGTGCTGGGCGGCTATCTTGCTTTTACCATTCCCGTCGCGGTCTTTCCTGCGACTAACTTCCCCCGCATCCTGATCGCCGTCGATAACGGAGTCATGCCCACCGATCAGATGATGGTGACCATCACCCGTCGCCTCGAAGAAGGCGTAAATAGTGTTCCCGGGCTGCTGGAAGTGCGATCGATCACCAGCCGCGGATCGGCGGAGATCGACCTGTTCTTCGACTGGAACGTGGACATGTTCCAGACGCTGCAGTACGTGAACGCCGCGATTTCCCGGGTCCAACCTGAACTGCCGCCCACGGCCACGGTGGTGGCGAACCGTCTGACCTTCGCCAGTTTTCCTATCATCGGCTACAGCCTTACTTCGGCCACCATCCCGCAAACCCAACTCTGGGAGATGGCGACCTACGACATCAAACCGCGACTGAACCGGCTGGATGGCGTCTCCACCGTACTGGTGCAGGGCGGGCAGGAGCCCGAGTTTCACATCCAGCCCGACGCTTCCAAACTGCTGGCCGCGGGGGTCACCGTCACCGAGATCTTGGAGACGATGCGGCGGACCAACCTGATCGATTCGCCCGGGCTGTTCGATCGCAACCACCAACTGGTGCTCGCGCTCATCAGCGCCCAGGTGCGCACCCCGCAACAGATTGCCGACGTCGTGATCAAAAACACTCCCGCCGGCATCCCGGTGCGTATCGGAGATGTCGCCACGGTGGCGCCCGGAGTCAAACCGGTTTACACGATCGTCACGGCGAACGGCAAGCCCGCCGTGTTGCTCAACATCAACCGTCAGCCGGACAGCAACACGGTGCAGGTCGCGGACGAAGTTCACGCTCAAGTCGAGGAGATTCGCAAATCGCTCCCCCCCGGCATCGAGATTCGGCCCTTCTACGATCAATCGATCATCGTGAGTGATTCCATCAAGAGCGTGCGGGACGCGATTCTGCTGGGCCTGCTTCTGGCTTCCATCATTCTGGTGGTTTTTCTGCGCGATTGGGGCACCTCGGTAGTGGCAGGGCTGGTGATTCCCGTGACGATTGCCGTGACCTTCATCGCGCTCAAAGTGCTGGGCGAAAGCTTCAACCTCATGACGCTGGGCGGCCTGGCCGCGGCCGTGGGATTGGTAATTGACGACGCCATCGTGGTGGTGGAAAACATTGTCATTCACCGCGATTCCGGGCAAGGCCGGCTGCAAGCAATTCATAGCGCTTTGCAGGAAATCACGATTCCGTTAATCGGTTCGACGGTCACGCCCATCGTCGTATTCTTGCCGTTGATTTCGATCACCGGAGTTACCGGGACGTTTTTCCGCGCCCTGGCGGTGACCATGGCAGTGTCGCTGCTGGCATCGTTGGTGCTGGCGCTCACCTGGACGCCAAACCTAAGCCAATACTTCATACACAAACGAAAAAGCGCGGAGTCCGACTCGGTCGTCAATGAAGATCCAGAACGAGAACAGCCGGAGGAAGAGTCGATCCAGCGGCTGCTGGCCGCCGAAGAGGCTTCTCTCGGCCGGTTCTTCCGCAAGGTTGTGGCCTTCCACGAGCGTTGGCTGCGGCGCGCTTTGGCCAAGCCCGTGTGGCTCGCCGCCCTAAGCCTGCTGTTGGTGGTCGTCGCCTATGTCTGTTATCGATATTCCGGCTCCGACTTGATGCCGAAGATGGATGAAGGAGGTTTTACATTAGATTACTGGACGCCAGCCGGGACCTCGCTGGCGGAAACCAACCGCATGGTGACCGCGATAGAGCAAATCCTGAACACCATTTCGGAGGTCGAGAGCACCTCAAGGCGTACCGGCCTCGAACTGGGCCTGGCGGCGGTCACGGAAGCGAACCGTGGTGACATTCTGGTGAAGCTGAAAAAAGACCGCAGCCGCGTCATTGACGACGTGATCGAAGATGTTCGGGCCAAGGTAACCGCCCAGGAACCGGCGGTACGTGTCGAGTTCGTACAAGTATTGCAGGACATGATCGGCGATCTGACCAGCGCTCCGGAACCAGTCCAGATCAAGCTGTTTTCACAAGATGCCACATCGTTGGAGACATGGGCACCAAAGGTCGCCGATGCGATCAGTAAGGTAAAAGGCGTCGTGGATGTTCTTGACGGAATTGAAAATACCATCAGCGGGCCAGCCGTGGTCTTTCAGATCAATCCCAGCACCGCCGCCCGCGCTGGATTCACACCGGAGGAGGTCGCGGTTGACGCCGCCGCCATTCTCGAAGGTGAACCGGCGGCGACGCCGCTGGTGAGTAACGGCCGGGCCTACGTCGTTCGGGTCCGCTTTCCTGATAGCAGTCGGGTTTCGCTCGAGACCATGAGCAACACTCTTCTTACCAGCAGCAGCGGGAAAACCGCGACTTTGGGATCGCTGGCGACGATAACCGAGCTGCCGCCCCAAATCGAAATCCGTCGTGAGAATCTGCAGCGCGACGTCGCGGTTACCGCCCGCTTGGAAGGCATCGACCTGGGCAGCGGGGTAGCGGCGGTGCAAAAAGCCGTCGATGGGTTGCATCTACCTTCGAGTATTCGCGTCGAATACGGTGGAACCTACAAGGAAGAGCAGAAGTCATTCCGTGATCTGGTATTCGTATTCGTGCTGGCCATCATTCTCGTGTTTATAGTTCTTCTCTTCGAGTTTCGATCATTCGCCGCGCCCTTGGCCATTCTAGCTTCGGCGCTGCTTTCGACTTCAGGAGTCTTCCTGGCCCTGATCATCACCCGTACTACATTCAACGTGGCTTCGTTCATGGGAATGATCATGGTCGTGGGCATCGTGGCCAAGAACGGAATCCTGCTGCTGGATGCGGACCAGAAGTTCCGCCTGCTCGGGCTCTCAGCCGAAGACGCCATGCTGCAAGCCAGCCGCCGACGTCTGCGTCCGATCGTAATGACCGCACTCGCTACCGTCGCCGGAATGCTGCCCTTAGCTTTCGCTCTGGGCGCCGGCTCGCAGATGTTGCAGCCGCTTTCCATTGCAGTGATCGGCGGAATTCTGATTTCGATGGTGCTGTCTCTAATAATCACGCCCGCGGTTCACTACTATTTGAGCTCCGAAGAAACCGATGTCAAAGAACCAGCATCGGTGCAGGCCTAGCCTAGGAGGTTGCAATATAGCCCAGTGACCTCCAATGCTGACTTGACGGTTCGCACTGCGTTTGGCAGTGTCGCGCCTTCTACCTCACCCAGCATTCTGAGTAGAATCGTTGAAGCTGCAGTTCGAAGCCTCGGACACAGTAGGATTAATGGCAGCCGCCTCGGTGCAGACCATCGTGACACCTAGCGCATAAAGTGATCAGATTCTGCTCGGTGTCATCTCCGGACTGACTGCGAAATTCCTTGTGATGGATTTGAAGATTGCCCGGACCGCCGCAGGACTGACATTTCCATCCATCCCTCCGCAAGACTTCGGTACAAAGCTGCTTATGAGATTCTGATCGAGACGCAGTCGGGAATGTTTTGTTCCAAACGAGTTCACCAATTTTGCCCGTTCACTTGCGCCAAGAAAGCGTGCTTCTGCTCACCAGGCAGAAACGGATGCGGGCCAGAAGTTCCGTCTCCTTGGACTCTCAACGGAAGACGCGATGCTGCAAGCCAGCCGTCGACGTCTGCGGCCCTTCGTGATGACGGCGCTCGCCACCATCGCCGGAATGCTGCCCTTGGCTTTCGCACTGGGCGCCGGTTCGCAGATGTTGCAGCCGCTTGCCATTGCAGTAATCGGCGGGATCCTGATCTCAATGGCGCTATCGCTCATCATCACCCCTGCTGTGCACTTCTATCGGAGTGGTCGCGATTTCAAAGCACAAGTAACGCAGCCGAGTCAGCTCCAACCCACGCCGTAGAGTCTGCCACCAAATCGTCGCTTCTATCGTTAGAGGCGGTTCAGTGACAGCCACGCTCCCGCGATGAAAGTGCACAACTTTGCACACTCCCCCCAGAAGAGGAAGATGCATTCGCATCTTGAGCCGTCCAGGCGGGCCTTTGTGGACTGGTCAATGAATTGAGCCGGAAGAAGCAAGGCGTTTACTTTACAGTTACTTACAGTCACCTTCGAACCCAACCACTGATCTCGACATCAAAACGCCAGGAACTTCAGTGCACGCTTTGGTAAGCCAATTTGGTTTGTGGATTGCATTACAATAGAATTCCCGGGATCCCTCACCGGCTGGCGGGGTATCGCTCTCGTGACCCAAACTGCTACCAGCCCGCAACGTAAGCCTCTCCTTGACGAGGCTTCGTTTCAGCAGCTTCTCTCGGCCGCCTATGTGCTCCAGGAGCACAATGATCGCTTGCGGGCGAAGGGATTCCAGGCCGACTTCGCGGAAAACCTCTCCGCGATCGTAGAAACCCAAAAATTGATCCAAACCCTGCAACTGGATCTGGCCGCTGCAGCTGAACTGGTTGCCGACAGAGTGCACAAGATCACTAACGCCTCGGGTACGGCGATCGGCATCCTCGAAAAGGGCGAGCTCTTTTATCGCGCGGCTACCGGCAGCGCCGCCATTGACGCAGGAACCCGCGTGGCGCCCGATTCTGCGCTCTCCGGAGACTGCCTAACCAAGGGATCTGCGCTGAACTATCCCGATGTCACTTCCAACCCACACGTGCACTCCGACCTCTTCCGCAAGCGTGATGTGAAAGCCTTCATCGCTGTACCGGTTTATCATGCGGGCCAGATGGCAGGTGTACTCGAGCTGCGCTTTGCTCGCGCCAATTCCTTCCGTGAATCAGACCTGCGCACTGCTGAACTTATGGCAGGCCTGTTGAGCGAGGCCATGGTTGCTGCGGCCCGGATGAAATGGAAGGAGGCCCTCGCGTCGGAACGACAGAGCATGTTGGAAGCTCTGGAACGAATCAAACCTCAGATCGAACGCCTGGGGAGCGAATCCATGCCGCTCGCGGATGTAGTGGCAAAGCCACTCGCTTCGCCTGGGGAGCGAACGGTAACGAAACCCGAAGCTGCAGTTCGTCTCGCGGAGACCTGCCCTGCCTGCGGCAGCGAGTTTTTTGATGAGAGTGAATCTTTCTGCGGCACTTGTGGAACCGCGCGCCCGATAGGGTCCGCGCCACTCGATGTCCTTGGCGTAGAAGTTCCGAACAAAATAGATCCTCCGTGGCTGATACCGTATGGGCAGGAAAATCCAACGAATGGAAATTCCGCGGCAGACCTGCTGCCCGTCGAGAGTGTGATTGCAAAAGAAACTTTGGCGCCGGCCTCTCTACAGGCAATCGCGGCACCCGAACTCCACCGGATATCGTCCGCCGCAACGGCTCAGAACACCATCGCACCGCAAACCGAACGGGATGCGAAGCCGGTCTCGGAGACTGGGTCCGAATCGACCAGCTCGGCGAATATCCAGATGTCGGCTGAGGCTTCAGATACGGACTCGCTTCGAAGAGTTGCACCAGAGTTGGTTCCGGCCGATCCCCGGGCGCAGGCTAACGAGATTCAGCCCTATCCCTGGGGTTCTGCAAAGAAAGCTCAGCATTGGCTGGAGACGGTAAAAACTCACCACGGTCCGCGAGCGGAGTGGCTGGCGCAACAGTGGCAAAGGCGACGGGCAAATATTTACCTGGTGATGGCGGCGGTCATCCTCCTGCTGGTCATCTCCGGCTGGGGCATTCGACCGGCCGGGACTACGGCGGCGGGAAACGCATCACCGGCGCAGAGCAGCCAGCAGAAAGCGCCGCCGCAGCCGCAGTTGACGGTGTTTGAAAAGATGATGGTCAGTCTTGGATTGGCGGAACCTCCACCCGCGCCCGTTGACATGGGGAATCCGGACGCTCAAGTGTGGGTCGACGTCCACACTGCCCTCTACTACTGCTCTGGCAGCGAACTGTACGGCAAGACCGCTGACGGAAAGTTTACGACCCAGCGCGATGCCCAGCAGGACCAGTTTGAGCCGGCTAACCGGAAGGCGTGCCCGTAAACGCTGGAGGCGACTCGGAGGAGTTTTTCCACATTCTAGATTTTTCCACATGTCCGATTCGCACTGTCAACCCAGCGTTTCGAGTGTAATATTAGGTGCGTCTCGGCTGGAGAATGACTGTGCCAAATCTCTGGGACAAGATGCCAGAAGCGCCATCCCGATCCGAACTGAACCCGCTTACGAATCCGCTTCTGGAGAAAAATCTGGGACGTTGGGCCAAGGTTTACTTCAGCAATCCTCCCGCAACGCGGGACGAGGCCGTGAGTCAACTTCTCGAGGAAATCAAGCGGGAATCAGGTACCGACCCAGCCAAACCCGGTCGCCCCTATTTTGCAACCGACCCGAAATTCCAGCGGGCCGTTTGTTCCGCTTGCCAACATCAGAATCCGCCGGGTCACAAGTTCTGCAGCCGGTGCGGCCAGGCGCTTAGTCCGGCTCGGCCTGGTTCGACGGAAAATTTGGGTGTAACCGGAGTTCATGGGCCGGTTCCGCAACCCTACGCAAACGATATTTCGTGGCTGCACCATCCCGTGTCCAGCACCCTGGACGGTTCTGATGTTCCGGACGGACGAGGATGGATATATCTGGTGGGCGCGGCCGCGATTGTCTTGGCTACTTTTGGATATTTGCAGTGGGCTCCGGGGTTCCGGTCAGGGGTGCTTTCTACCACCACTGCACCCCAGCCTAGTGCTCCTGCAATCTCACCGGGAGGCTCTTCGCCAGCCCAAGCCAAGGGTCCAGTGGCAACGATTGCGCCGGAATCCAAAGGACCCCAAGCTCAGAACCCTTCTACAAATCGGGAGGTGCACGATCGAACGGTTGTGCCAGCCGGGCTTGAGCCGGCCGTTCAGAAATCCTCATTGCTCGATGCCGCACTCTCGCGCCAGCCCATTCCGGACCAAGAGAATGGCGCCCTGGATCTGCGCCTGGCCCAGCGCTATCTGGGAGGGAGCATGGGCGTTCGGGATCCGTCCGAAGCGGCGAAATTCCTGTGGAAAGCGGTCAGCAAACAGAACACTGCGGCGGCGCTCCTGTTGTCGGACCTCTACCTGCGAGGAGATGGGGTGCCCAAAAGCTGCGATCAGGCCAGGCTTCTGCTAGTCGCCGCAGCCAAGCGGCGTTCCCCACAGGCAGCTCAACAGTTGCAC
The DNA here is from genome assembly GCA_955652395.1 of uncultured Terriglobales bacterium. Classification (GTDB taxonomy): domain Bacteria; phylum Acidobacteriota; class Terriglobia; order Terriglobales; family Acidobacteriaceae; genus JAIQFF01. The sequence goes on from CATPBJ010000151.1 coordinate 12,558, forward strand.
AATCTTGAATCTCAGGGCTGTCAGTAAAGAATTACAAAAACACCGAAGAAACTAAAAGACCCTCGAGCCGCGAGGGTCTTTTAGTTTTCGTAGCTTCGAATCAGTTCCAGTTCAACGTTGAAGATGATTGCGGCGAGGGCCCGATTGATGGAGACTAAGAATATTCTGCTCCCAGCGTTCCAAAACCTCAGGCGTGCGCCGGGACTTCCTGTCGGCGGGCTTCGTACCAGAGGGCCAGTTCGACCCGGTTCCAGAGCCCGAGCTTGTCGTAGATGATTCGCAGGTAGTTCTTAACGACGTGCTCGGTCGTGCCGATGGCGTCTGCGACTTCGCGGTTCTTGAGTCCTTGAGCGACGAGTTCGATGACCCGGTGTTCTCGCTCGCTGGGAACCCGATTTCCGTAACGTTGTTCTCCGAACATAACTGCCTCCGATAGAGAATGGTTGCGAGTTTGACTCGCTTGATACCTCCAGTAATTGCAAATCGTAAGAAAAGACGATTAAAGTGCGCCTTCACCGTGCGCCGGGCCATCTTGAGCTGTCGGGCAATCTCCGAATTGTCGCAACCCTGAAGCAGCAGCTCGGCGATCTGCTGTTCGCGCGGACCCAGCCGAATAGAGCTCTCGTTCATTTCGGCTTCCCCCTTGGTTTAATGATTCCGGCCCGATTCGGGCAGTTATTGATTGAAGTAGCTTGTGCCCGGCGCCGCTTGCGGCATCCGGGTCACTTCGTACCCCAGACATTTTTGGTTTCTCCCAAAATTCATAGCATGCACACTGCCAAGCTAGCCGTGAATTTCCCTTTTCAATTGGAAATATGAGGTTTTTCCACATAGCTGCCTGCCAGCTGCAGGTCTCTCTGCTCTAAGTTTTGATCCAAGCAAGTTGTTTGTTTTCTGCTCTGCAGTGACACAAAATAAAATCCATCGACCCACGAAGATGCATTGGAACCAAGATGAATTATTGGACCCTAACCGGACGGGGCATTTGTCAAGAAGTTTCAACCGCGGAAGAGCGGATTTCTGCTTGGAATTGCCGATCCTGCCGACCTTTCGGCATGGTTCAGGAGTGGTCACCAGAAGGCTAAGTGCTTTATCTTCAGGCTACGGACCAGGCCCAGCGGGAAAAATTTCCCTTGCCTACAGGGAAAATTGGAACTAATTACATCTTTTACCCGATGACTCATGATTAGCCTCAGGGTCACATTCGTGGATGACTGCGATGTTACCCTCATTTCTGCTCCGGCGCCGGAACTCAAACCGGTTTCATTTCGCCGTGGATCGTTTCGGGCCGGATAAACGGTTGGCTCTGGACCGATATTTTCATGGGGGGTCAACGGTCGTGAGCCTGTTTTGTTTTAGACTGTAACGTACTTCCCGTTATGAAATTGTCGGTTGTCACACCGGTTTGGGGTGCCATGTATCGCGCGAGGTTTTCGGACCTGGGCCAACGCTCCCGCTCCGGAGTTCCAACGCTGTAAGAGAGCGGCTGCAAGAAAATAGAGCAACCGACTCCGCCTTCCCAAATCAACTAGGGAGCAGCATTTCTGCTCCTGCCGGAATGCCGCACAATTAACTGACACGGGGACTTTCACAAACATTTCAGGAGGCCAAAGGGCTTGAGCACTTCGAGCAGTCACCTTATCCCGCCGCACGGTGGAGAACTTGTTGATCTTGTCGCCCAACCGGAAACCGTCAACGAACTGAAAGGCCACTCACGGGAGTGGCCTTCCTGGGACCTCAGCGCACGCCAACTCTGCGACCTCGAGTTGCTGCTTAGCGGCGGCTTTTCTCCCCTGCACGGATTCATGAATCGCGCTGACTACGAAGGCGTGTGTAACCACATGAAGCTGGCCAGCGGACTGCTCTGGCCCATGCCCATCACGCTGGACGTTAGCCAAGACGTCGCCCAATCGCTGAAGCCGGGCAGCAGCAAGGTCGCGCTGCGCGATCCCGAAGGCGTCATGCTCGCAGTGTTGCATGTCGAGGAGGTCTGGCAGCCCGATCGCGAGGCGGAAGCCGGTGCGGTGTTCAACAGCACCAGCAAGGCCCATCCCGGCGCGGACTACGTGATGAACAAGGCCAATCCCTGGTACGTGGGTGGCCGCCTCGAAGGCACGCAGATTCCTGCGCACTATGATTTCCGTTCCCTGCGTTTGACTCCAGCCGAACTGCGAGCCGAATTCGCGCGCCTGGGCTGGCGCCGGATCGTCGCCTTTCAAACGCGCAATCCCATGCATCGAGCCCATCAGGAGCTTACCTTCCGTGCCGCCAAGCAGGTGGAAGCCAGCCTGCTGATTCATCCCGTAGTGGGCATGACCAAACCCGGCGACGTGGACTACTTCACTCGCGTGCGTTGCTACCAGTTGCTGACCGCCAAGTACCCGCCGGGCACCGTAAAACTTTCGTTGTTGCCTCTAGCCATGCGCATGGGCGGACCCCGTGAGGCCATCTGGCACGCGTTGATTCGCAAAAATCACGGTTGCAGCCACTTCATCGTGGGACGCGATCACGCCGGCCCCGGCAATGACACCAACGGTAAGCCTTTCTACGACCCCTATGAAGCCCAGGAATTCTTCAAGAAGCACCAGGCGGACATCGGCGTCACCATGGTGCCATTCAACATGATGGTTTACCTGGAAGATAAGGACAAATATTTCCCCGATGACGAGGTACCCAAAGGGGCGCGCGTCTTGAACATCTCGGGTACGGAACTGCGCCAGCGGCTTAACGAAGGCCGCGACGTTCCCAGGTGGTTTACCTATCCGGAAGTTGTGCAGGAGCTGCGGCGCAGTTATCCGCCGCGTCACAAGCAGGGCGTGACGATTTTCTTTACCGGTCTTTCGGGTTCAGGCAAATCAACCATCGCCAATGTACTGCTGACCAAGTTTCTGGAAACAGGCGGGCGGCCGGTGACCCTGCTGGACGGCGATCTGGTGCGCAAGCACCTGTCGTCCGAACTCGGCTTCTCCAAGGAGCATCGCGACATCAATATTCGCCGCATCGGCTACGTGGCCTCTGAAATCACCAAGAATGGGGGCATTGCGATCTGCGCCCCCATCGCCCCTTACGATGCAACTCGCAAACATGTGCGCAGGTTGATCGAACCTGTGGGCGGATTCATCCTGGTGCATGTCTCTACCTCGGTAGAGGTGTGCGAACAGCGCGACCGGAAGGGTCTTTACGCCAAAGCCCGGGCCGGAATTCTCAAGGAATTCACCGGCATCTCAGATCCCTACGAAGAACCCAAGGATGCCGAGGTCGTCATCAACACGGCGGACTTGACGCCCGAGGAAGGGGCGCAAGAGATCATTCTGCATCTCGAGCGCGAAGGTTTCTTCGGCACCATCGGGGAACGGGCCTAGCGTATCGGTGAGACATTCCACTGACCAGGTGGGGACAGCCGCCCTTCCACACATATGGAGCGATAGAGACCGCTGATGCCTAATCATTCTCACGCCGTGACTCTGCAGCGAATACAGTCGGCGCTGGAATCTGCCCGTCTTATTTTCGCCCGTTTCACTTCAGGCACAATCGAAGCCGAATACAAAGCGGGGCACGATCCGGTCACGGAAGCTGACACAACGGTTGACGCCGTACTGCGCCAGGAGTTGCTGCGCGAAGGCGAAGGCTGGCTGTCAGAGGAAAGCGTTGACGACCGGTCCCGCCTCGAGAAGAACCGCGTCTGGATCGTCGACCCGCTGGATGGCACGCGTGAGTTTGTTGCCGGCATTCCCGAATTCTGCGTCTCGGTCGCGATGGTGGAAGATGGAATTCCAGTGGCGGGAGGAATCTGCAATCCCGCCACCAACGAGATTTTTCTCGGTGCTCTGGATGCGGGAGTAACCTACAACGGAAAACCAGCCCGCGCCAGCCAGCGGACCAGTCTTGAGGACGCAACTATTCTGGCCAGCCGAAGCGAGACCAAGCGGGGAGAGTGGAAGCGGTTCGAGAACACATCGGTAAAAGTACGTCCCATGGGTTCGGTGGCTTACAAACTGGCGCTAGTCGCGGCGGGCCTGGCGGACGTCACATTCACGCTCACGCCGAAACATGACTGGGACGTTGCCGGCGGTGCCGCCTTGGTCACCAGCGCCGGTGGCTTTATTAGCACGCTGGAAAATTTGCCATTGCGTTGTAACCGCAAGTCGCCGCTACTCCCTGGCCTTCTGGCTGGCGGTCCTTTCCTGCGCGACCAATTGCTTACCCTGGTGAATGAATACTTACCGTCGAATTCGAGACGCTCCCGGTGAACAGAACGCCCCTCTGATAGCCGCGAGGCTCTAAGACTTCAGCAACGTCTTTAGCAGCGCTTCCACGCCGTTCCACGTGATCTGCACACCGATACACAAAAGCACGAACGCAATGACGCGCAGTATTCCGTGCGCCGTCTGGGGTGAAATGCGCGCAGTGATTTTGGGAGCGTAGGCGTAGCAGAGAAAGACGAGCAGACTCAAAGCTACCAGGGCCAGAAAGATTCCCACATGAGCCATCACATCGTTGAGCACACCCTTCACTGACGCATGCGCGCTCAAGGTAAGCGTCACCACGATGCAGCCCGGCCCAGCGGTCACCGGAAAAGTAAGCGGGTAGAAAATCTTCTGCTCCAGAGATCCGAAGCTAGTCTCCGCCACTGCGGTCCGGTCGGGATCAACTTTGGCCTCGTGTTGATTCAGCAGGCTCCTTCCCATGGTGGCGAGCACCAGTCCTCCGGCAACCTGGACTACCGGAAGAGAAATCCCAAAGAATTCCAGTAGCGCCGTCCCCACCAACTCCACCACCGCCAGGAAAAACGTGGTGCGGATCGCAATCTTGCGCGCCAGATCGCGGTAAACGGATGCGGGCGCGTCGCCTACAAGACCGAGTAACACCAATGCCGATCCCAGCGGGTTAATGACCGGCAGGAGAGCGCTGAAGGCGAGCGCAAAGAACTTGGCGAGAAGGGAGACGCTTCCCATGGGTGCAACAGGATAGCATCTTGCGCAAAGCGGACGGGATAAGAAGCCACGCAGGCGGCACGCGGATCGCTATTGAAGGGGCGGCGCTGTCATGCCGACGAATGTCGTACCCAGGAATTTACCTTGAGCCGTGAAATTCCAGGTGAATATCGCGGACCCGGCGCGCGCGCACGCGTGACATCCATTGATCAGCGGATAGCCCACCGTAAACTGTATTCTGCCGTTCGGGCCGGTTTGCGAGTTGGGCCAGGTCTTCCCGTCCCGATCACCCGGCCACACATCGACCTTCGGAAATTGAAATTTAAGGTCCTTGAACTGAGGACTCTGCTCCATGGTCTTCCGGTCGAGTAGCTTCAGGTCTTCGACATTCACGAAAGGGGGCTGTCCGTTGATAAATAGAAGGCCATAGTTGGTATTCGCACGCAAAGGATAAGTAATCCACGCGAAATCGACAGGACCGACAGCCTGGAAACCAGTCATGATACCCACGTCGCTGCCACTCTGCTTGTAGAGTTCGCGAGTGAAACCGACCGCATTGTAGGAGGCACCGGCTTTCGCCATCTGGTTGATGACGCATTCGGCGAAACCGGAAGGAGGTGATTTGTCGCAGGCCGTGTGGGCGCCGGCCATGAACTGCTCCGGCAACTGCCAGACTGCGGATGCGCCGACTTTTGCCGTGGGCTTAGGAGCCGCAAGCGTAGACGTTACCGCGCCAATGATGCACCCGACGATGCAAAGAGGCACGGAGAATCGAAAGGCCTTGCGCATGTCTGGAAGCGCTCATTCTACAGTAGCCCTGCAACTTCTCCGGTCAAAGCGCCCCGACTTGCTTAGTTTTTCGCCGCTTCCGCATAGCGACGGAAAAAGCTGTCCGTCTTCCACTTTGGTCGATCCGCATTAACCGCAACTTTGATCATGAGCTGTCGAATGATGTCTTCGTACTTGCCTGCCGCCGCCAGGTCCACGGGCTGGTCCAGATCATCCGACGGCGCATGATAACGGTTGGTCAGCCAGTCCTGGTAAATCTGCTTCTCCTCCGGAGTGGTTGGAGCAATATCCAAGGCCAGCGCAGGAATGCCGTGACGAATGAAGCTGTACTGATCGCTGCGGACAAAGACATTTCTCAACGGCTGCGGATCGGCCTGGACGGAGACGCCGTCCGACTCCGCCACCTCCCGTGCGGCGGCGCCGAGATCCGATTCTGCCATTCCCAGCACCGTGAGCATCTTCAGCGGCACGAGAGGCCGGAACATATCGATGTTGATGTCCGCCACCATGGATTTTGGGTCCACCGTCGGATGGGCCGCGAAGTACTTCGATCCCAGCAAGCCTTTCTCTTCTCCTGTGACGAACACGAAGAGCAGCGAACGTTTCAGACTCTCCGGATGTTGCTTGAGGGAGGCGGCCACATCGAGCAGTACGGCGACGCCGGACGCATTGTCCATGGCGCCGTTGTAAATGCGGTCGCCATTGACCGGCTCGCCGATCCCCACGTGATCAATGTGCGCCGACAGAACCACGTATTCATTCTTCAGCTGCGGATCGTTCCCCGGCAGCTTGGCAACAAGATTGGCCGACTCCACCGCCTTCTTTTTCAGCGTGGCCTTCGCCTGGATTGAGACGGTCAACGAAAAATGCGGCAATGGTTTGCGATCTTTCGCCAATTCCGCAAGCTCCTGGAAGGTATGGCCGGAACCAGCAAATAATTTGTCCGCGCGCGCCGGATTGAACGTAAGCGCCAGCTGCTCTCCTTCGGTTTCGTTAAATTCTGCGCCGGCCAGTTCCATGCCGGGATGCAGCCGGTTCAAGGATGTGCGGGACCAGGGCACGTCCATGGAAGCGAGATTCGGGATAGAAATGATCCCGACCGCTCCGGCTGCGCGAAAAGCTTTCCAGCGCTCCCCAGCCGTCTGATGATGGGAAGCCAGGGCTGAGGAGATCTGCGAGGGAGAGCCGGTGATCAGGACCGCAACTTTGCCCTTGAGATCAAGCCCGGCAAGATCGTCGAAATCCTTTTCCGGAATGCTCAAGCCGTAGCCCACAAACATCAGCGGAGCGTCGACCGTCGGCGCCAGATCCACGCGCGTGCTGAAGATGGCATCTTCTCCCAGAGTGAGAGCCTCAGCTTTGCCGTCGCGAACCAGCGCGGCGCTCGACTCCTTTTCCATCAGCTGCCGCGATTCGAACTTCACCGACTGGTAGTAACCCTTCACCCCTGCTGGCTGAATGCCCGACGTCTTCAATTGACCGACGACGTACGCTTCCGCCCTTTTCAGTCCTAGGCTTCCCGTGTCGCGCCCTTCCATGTTGTCGGCAGCCAAAACTTTGATGTGTTCCCACCAGGTCTTGCCGTCAAACGACGGCTGACTCTCTTGCGCAAAGGCTGGCGCAATCACCGCAATTAATACGAATAACGAGGATTTCTTCAACATGACTCCCCCGAACAATCATCACCCCACGAACGACCCTAAACGTATCCCAGTCCCGCCAGGCGGTCGTGGACTATTCTTTGCGATTCCTCATCCGAACCTCCGCCCGGACTCTTCTTCTCCATACCGGCCACCAGCGAACGTCCCTGCATGGTTTCGGGAATTTCGTACCCGGCGAGGTCCAGCAAAGTAGGCACTGTATCCAGCAGGCGTGCCCCTTCATACTCGCCGCTCAACGGACAATTCGGCGCAGTCAGAATGAACATTCCGTACGGTGAGTGGTTGCAGCCATCAGGACCGGTATCGTTTTCCTGAACATGAAGTTTGGAATGCCCGACGGTTCCAATCGAACGCCAATACAGTTCACCAAGATGAACAATCAGGTCCGGAGCCACGTTGCGCACGCTGCGATAGATTTCCTGGGGCTTGAACACCAGCGATTTCATTGGTTGACCGCTTTCGTCGGGCAAGGCCTCGAGGCGGGCTTTCATTTCATTCTGGAAAGACTCGTACTCGGACGCAGGGATCGCGCCTTGCGGTTCACGTCCTTGCATATTTAAGAACACGCGAGCGTAGTATCCGCCTTCGCTCCAGGCTTTCGTCTGGCTCCAGTTCACGTTCAGCTTCTCAAATGGCGTCAGGGCTTTCGGATATTCATTCAGGACCAGAAGCCCCTCGCGGATCAGCCATTCGTTGATCGCGAACCCGCCATCCAATCGCTGCGCTCCGTGGTCTGAAACCACCAGCACGATGGTGTCGTTGTCAAGCAGTTCGAGGATGACGCCAATCTGCTCATCGAGCCAGCGGTAGTATTCAGGAATTGCCTCCTGATAACGGTTTCCCGGTTCGAACTGCACATGCTTAGGGTCGAAATAGTTCCAGAAGCCGTGATGCATGCGGTCGAGGCCGATGTCCACGAAGTGGAAGTAGTCCCATTCCTGCTCGGCCAGCAACCAGCGCACCACCGTCCACTGCTTGCGGCTCATGCTGAAAATCTCCTCTTTGAGCCAGTCCTTTCTGTCGGTACGAAAGTTTTTTACGTCGACCGGATACTCTCCCACCAACTCATTGATCTTCGTCTTTAGCGCCACTGGAAAGGTAAAATCGTTCTTACCGGTATCCGGCGTGAGCAAACAGCCGATGCTGATGCCGTTCACCCTCCGCGGAGGATAATTTGGCGGAACGCCAACGATGATCGACTTCTTGCCTTCGCGCGCCAACTGGTCCCAGATTGCTCGTTCCTTAATGGAAGCCGAGTTTGCGAACTCCAACTTGTCGTAGGAATGATCCGAGCGGTTGCGGAATCCGTAGACGCCGAGCGAACCCGGATCCTGGCTGGTGCTCATGCACATCCAGGCGGGAACCGTGATGGGAGGAACCACGCTTTCCAGCCGCCCATAGACTCCGAGGTCCATCAGGTGGCGGAGGTTCACCAGCCGTTCATCGCCGAAGATGACTTCGGGTACGGCGCAATCTAACCCCAGCACGCAGATTTTCATAGCGTCAGAGTAAGGAAGCGCCTTCCATGGATTCTGGCACTGCCACACCGAGGTAGTGCAGGATCGTGGGCGCCAGATCGATAATTCGCGCATGATGATGCAGGCTCGCGCGATTCATGAATAAGATGCCCGGAACCGATTCCGGATCGACAATGTGGTCCCCGCTCCAGCGGCGCATGTTGTCTTCCAGCACGGAGTGGGAAAAACCGCCCACCGCGCTCTGCCAGGACACCCGAAATCCACGATGAAAATTTACCAGCAGATCCGGCGAATTCCCCACAAACCCCCCCGAGTATAACTCTTCGCGGCGGGACACACTGCGAATTGCCGTCCGCTGCGTATGCGCATCGGGAAAGTCAGCCAGGCCGCTCTGGACCGCGTGGCGCACCCGTTCCGCCTCGCTTCCCTCTTCCAGAATTCCGCAGCTCTCTCGCCCCTTGAAGTTCAAGTAAATGCCACCCAGGCCAACCGCGTAGGCGTAGGTCTTCGACCAGTCGACCGAGGCAAAACCGTCGCCCAGATCCTCTCCCGGCTTGCGACTGTACTTAAGGGCGAGCATGCCGTTCTGCCACAACCAGGTATTGGTATCGAAAGCGCGACGGAAAGTTCCGAAGCCGTGGTCGGAAAGCACGATCAGCAGGGCGTTCTCATCCAGCTTGTCCAACACGGAGGTCAGCAACGCGTCACAGCGCTGATAGTGTTCCTCAATTCGTGTAGCGAGTTCAGGTGAGAGGTCGGGCTCAAAGCCGGGATGCTCACGATCGCGGAAACGCCACAGCATGTGCTGCACTCGGTCCGGCGTATCGAACAGTATGAAAAACAGACCCTCCGTGAAGCGGTCCAGCTCAAAACGCATGGTGCGCTCACGTTCGCTCAGCACCAGTTCACATTGCTGCAGGTAGGCCGCCTCATCCAGCCTGCCATTGTTCAAGCCATTGTGATCCTCTGCCATGCCGAGTGTGGAATAGAGACCGATCTTGTCGACTAACTCTCTGGCGTAATCTGCGGGAGCCGAAACCGGAAACATTGGCGCCGCCGGATCGAAGTGGACGGCAGAAAGATAGAACTCCAGGTGCGGCTCAAGCTGTCGAACATAAAAGCGTGCGATTCCGGTCACCGATTGCAGCCCGGAAAACTTGAATTTGAATCGTACCCATTCGCTCCAGCCCTTTTCCGGCATCTCAATCTTTGCCGGCGAGCCGCCAGTTTGAATCGCCAGTTTGCGCGCTGCCTTGTCGACATGGACGCGCACTTCGCACGAAGTATCGGTTGCCGGTGACAGCTTCGTGTTGCGCGGACCAATCACCCGCGTTGTCACCTCAGCCCCTACGTCGAGAAAAATAAGTTGCTCGTTCTCCTGCGCGACTACCGTCCTGTCCTGGGTGTAAAACGTACCTTTGCTCTGACTGCCGCGCAAATCGGGAACACCCACTCCGGCCAGCATCCGGCCTTGCAAGGTTTCAGGAGGAAAGGTACATGGACAACGCAAAATAGTACTGGGGATGCCTGCTGCCGAGAGTACCTGCCACAGCGGCACACCTCTTCGCCGGTTTACCACCCGCGGTTGCGCCAGCATATTCTTAGGCGGCTCGAACCGGGTCAGCGCCACGTCAGGCAAATAGGTTTCGGGATCGCGACAGATGAAATCAAAGATTCCGTGTCCGCCCGGGTTGGTGCCGGTCGCAAACGATGACCAGGCCACAGGGGTCTGTGCGGGATAAGACGTTTGCAGGCGGGAGTAACTGCCCGCGGTGCGAATCTTGGCGAGGTTCGGGAGCTCTCCACGTTCCAGCATCGCTTCCACAATGCCAGGCTCGAGCCCATCCAGACCGATGACAATAACTTTTCTGCGCAAGAAGCGGACCCGAAATTACGGAGTCCCTTTGGGACTATCCTTAGGAGTATCGACAGCGGCAGGCGTACCGGCGCGGCTGAATTTCCGCACGACCTTGAAAAAGATTCCGACTACTTTGTTCCAGAAAATCAGCAGAAGGCCGAGCACGCTGGCCAGGCCGGAAGTCACCGTCATTACCTGGTCGGGACCGGCGTAGAGTGCCAGCAGTTCAAATCTCATGAATACTCCTCTGCTCTGATTTTGCTGCTCTGATTTTAACATCGTCGGTATGTGATTCCACAGTAGCAATGTTGTTCCCGGCCGGAACTACCCTAACTCAGAGCGGTAGAAGTGCCGCCGTTCGAAGAGGTTCATCGGCAATTCGAAGACCTTGGTTTCCCCGACCGAAAAGGAAAATTGCTTGCCGCATTCGGGGCTCGGGCAGGTCGTGTTCACCTTTTGCTTATTGGTTTCACGCGTCATTTCCCGTTCGACGACCACCCAAGTCCCGCACTTGGGGCAGGTTATGCACGAACAGAGGATCCGATCAGACATTGGACTTTTAGTGTAAATGATTTTGCCATCAGGAAAACTTCCCGAAAGGACTAGTCAGTCAGCCTTCTTTTTCCTCGACCGAATTTCCCATTGGATATGCCGCAGAATGCCGAGCCAGGCCTCAACGTCCCGGGCCGAAAGCTTGAGGCGGCGGACCATGCGGCGAATTCGTTGCTCAGTCTCAGCGGCCCGCTGCGGAAGCATGTAACTGCTCGTACGCAGAACGTCGGCAAGCAAAGCAATAATGGGCTCGATCTCGCCTCCTCTCGCAAGTAACTGCTCTCCGGATGATCTTGCGGCCGCCCTCCCGTCTCGAATCAGTTCGTAAAGGCATATGGCGACCGCCTGGCCCAGGTTCATCGAGATATGCTGCTCTCTGGTCGGAATGCGAATCAGCCAATGGCAGTAGCTCAGATCCTGCTTTGAGAGTCCGAACCGCTCCGAACCAAACAGCAGGGCCACCGCGCCGGACCCCATGTGTTTGCGGATCAGCCGGCCGCCGTATTCCAGACGTCGTAGGGGGTGTTGCAATTCCCTATGCCGCACGGCGGTCGTGCCTACCACCAGCGTGCAGTCGGCTACAGCGTCGGCCACGCTCTCGTATTCTTCCGCCCTAGCCAGCAGTTCCGCGGCACCGACGGCGGATACCGCCTGTCGGAATGCTTTTTCGAAGGGGTTCACGACGCGCAGGTGGGGAAAACCAAAATTGCTCATAGCGCGCGCGGCGGCGCCAATGTTGAGCGGATTACGCGACGACACCAAGACAACGCGCAGGCGGTCGAGTTCAAGGGGAACAGGCAAGAGTGCCTATTTTAAGACAAGCGCTTACGCCAGTCGCGTAGTTCTAATTTCAGCAGTCTTCGCGTTCTTTGCGGTACCTTTGCGTTTGCGGTTCCAGGTCTCGATTGGATTGCGGCAAAATCGAATCCTTAACCGCAAAAGTGCGCCAAGAGATACCGCAAAGGACGCGAAGAAATTCACCAGTCGAGGGATTTAGCCGGCGGCCACTTCCGACGGCTTATGTACCGACTCGGCCACGCGGATCAAAGTGGGTAGCACTCCGCCGAAGCTATCCTCGGGATTGCCGAAGGAGAAATAAAGCTTGCTGTAGAGCGGATAGAGCTCTTCGTAGACACGCTGCTCGAGCTTGTCGGGCTCAAAGACCCGGTGAGACGGACAAATCTTCTGCTGCGCGTCCTCAATGGTCTTGAAGGTTCCGGCTGCGAGAAACGCAAAGATTGCTGAACCCAGGCTGGTCACGCTTTTGCTCGGAACCAGGACGGGGCGACCCAGCACATTGGCGTAGACGCGGTTCAACACGTCATTCTTTTGTGGAATGCCACCCGCGTTGATCACGCGCTTGATGTGCACGCCGTGTCCGGCCATGCGGTCGAGAATCACCCGCGTATGAAAGGCCGTGCCTTCGATGGCGGCAAACAACTCGTCCTGAGCGGTGCTCTGGAGGTTCCAGCCCAGAGTGATACCGCGCAAGTTCGGATTGACCAGCACTGTTCGGTCGCCGTTGTCCCAGGTCATGCGCAACAGCCCGGTTTGTCCTGCCCGATAATGTTGGAGGCCTCGGCTCAGAGTCTGCACATCGGTGCCGGCGCGGGCGGCAATCGCGTTAAAGATATCTCCAACAGCAGAAAGCCCGGCTTCGATGCCGGTCCGGCCAGGGTGCACGCTTCCCTGCACCACGCCGCACACACCGGGCACAAGATTCACAGACGGCGTAATGCCAATGATACAAGTGGAGGTTCCGACAACATTCACCATGTCATCGGTGCCACAACCGGCTCCGATCGCGTCCCAGTGCGCGTCGAATGCGCCCACCGGAATGGGAATGCCGACCTTCAGGCCAAGTTTCTCGGCCCAATACTTGGAGAGCGTTCCCGCGATCTGGTCCGAAGTCGCGTATTCACCATCTAGCTTCTCCCGCACACCTGCCAGCAGCGGATCCACTTTAATTAGAAACTGCTCCGGCGGAAGGCCTCCGAGAGCCCGGTTCCACATCCACTTGTGGCCCATGGCGCAAATGCTGCGTTTTACCTTCTTGGGATCGGGGATGCCACACAGCGTCGCCGCCACCATGTCGCAATGCTCGAAGGCGGAGACGAAGTTCGAACGCTTTGCGGGATTGTGCCTTAGCCAATGCAGGAGTTTCGAAAACCCCCACTCCGACGAGTACACGCCGCCGCACCAGTTGATGGCTTCCAGTCTCTCCCGGTGCGCGGCCGCCGTGATCTCCGCTGCTTCGCCCTTCGCCCGATGGTCGCACCACAAGTAGTATTCGCCGAGAGGCTGCAGGTCTTTGCCCACAGGAACTACCGAAGAACCGGTGGTATCGAGAGCGATCGCTTCTAGCTGGTCACCGGAGATGCCGGCCTTCTTTACCGCTTCGCGAGTAGCGGCCGCCAGGGCACGCATGTGATCTTCGTGCGATTGGGTGGCGTATTCCGGATCTTCGCGCTTGCGGTGGAGAGGATATTCGGCGACCGCGGATTCCAGCAGCCCGCGCTCGCTGTCCACTATGGAGACGCGCACGCTGAGAGTTCCGAAGTCGACTCCAGCCACGATCGCCATCAGCAGGCTCCGTTATTCCCCGGATGCTGATACATATCCCAGTGGAGATATCTGGTGGTCGCTTCGTAGACGGCCGGCGCGACGCTCGAGAGATTGGCAGCGACGTGATGCTCGAAACCGTTTTCGCAGATATAGTGCAGCAGCTTTTGCATCTGTGGGATTTCGACCACACCGGCGCCGCCGAAAGTATTCAGCGGATCGTCGGTGAACCTCCCTTCGCCCACGTAACCCCGCATCTTGCCCGCGGTGTCGTCGGTTGAGAAGCGGGCAAAGCTCATTTTTTCCGGCTTGATCAGCCCGACGCAGGTTCCGAAAGTGTTTTCCTTGCCCACGGTCCCCGCGATGATTTC
>CATPBJ010000152.1 GCA_955652395.1 uncultured Terriglobales bacterium
CGCGGGCACAACCTTACCTTTTCCGACGATTTGCCCCAGGCGGTGCGTGCCAGCCAGGCCATCTTCATCGCCGTGGGCACGCCCCCGACCGAACAGGGCGAGGCCGATCTCTCCTACGTGGAGTCGGTGGCTCGCAGTGTTTCCGGAGCCATCAACGGCTACAAGGTGGTGGTGGAAAAAAGTACGGTGCCGGTGTACACCAGCGACTGGGTACGCAAAATTATTTTGCGCAACGCGGCCGCGCCGGATTCGTTTGATATCGCTTCCAACCCGGAATTTCTGCGCGAGGGCACCGCGGTCACCGACTTTCTCTATCCCGATCGCATCGTGGTGGGGGCGGACAGCGAGCGCTGCGCTGCCGTACTGCGCGAGATTTACGTGCCGTTGACCGACGGCCGTTACTACCAGCGCCAGGATGCGATTCCGGCACCCGACCGGGCGCAGATTCCTCCCCCGCTGATTGTCACCAGCGCCAAGAGCGCGGAACTGATCAAGCACGCCTCCAACGCTTTCCTGGCCATGAAGATTTCGTTTATCAATGCGGTGGCGTCGATCTGTGAATCGGTGGGAGCGAACGTGCACCAGGTGTGTCAGGGGATCGGAACCGACAGCCGCATCGGTCCGCGCTTTCTGAATCCCGGCATCGGCTACGGCGGTTCGTGCTTTCCCAAAGATCTGATGGCGTTCCGTGCGGTGGCGCGGGAGTGCGGTTACGAGTTCCGGCTGCTGGACGAGGTCATGCGCATCAATGAGGACCAGCGCCAGCGTTTCCTGCGCAAGGTGCGGACCGCGTTGTGGACCTTGCGGGGCAAGCGTCTGGGCGTGCTGGGCTTGGCCTTCAAGGGAGGGACGGACGACATCCGCGAATCGCCCGCAATTCTATTGGTGCAGGCGCTGTTGCAGGAGGGCTGCCAGATTGCGGCCTACGATCCGGCGGCCACGGAGCGGGCGCGAGAGGTGCTGGCCTCCAAGACCGAGTTTGTGAATGACGCGTATGAAGCCGCCCGTGGTGCGGACGCGCTTCTGATTCTGACCGAGTGGGAAGAGTTCGCCACTCTCGACCTCGACCGCATTTTCAAGCTGCTGAAGTATCCCATTGTGATCGACGGTCGCAACCTTTACGATCCCGACGCCATGGCCGCCCGTGGCTTTACTTACTACAGCGTCGGCCGCCTGGCGGGGATTCCGGGGATTCCGGCCAGCGCCGCGGCTCCTCCGGCAAGAAATCTCGAGAAATCATGAACAGGCAACGCGCCCTGGTGACAGGCGGAGCCGGGTTCCTGGGCTCGCACTTGTGCGACGCCCTGCTGGCTGAAGGTTACTCCGTGGTCGCGGCGGATAATCTGCTGACCGGAAAACGGTCGAATCTGGATCACCTGCGCAACGAAACCCGGTTTGAATTTCAGGAAATTGATATTACCGAGCCATTTGACTGCGGAGAGGTGAATTACGTCTTCCACTTCGCCAGCCCCGCCAGCCCGGTGGATTATGCCCTACACGGAATCGCGACGCTCAAGGCGGGCTCGCAGGGCACATTTCACGCCCTCGATATTGCCCACAAGTACGGCGCAAAATATCTGGTCTCTTCGACCTCGGAATGTTATGGCGATCCGTTGGAGCATCCGCAGAAAGAAACATACTGGGGCAACGTAAATTCGATCGGACCGCGCTCTGTATATGACGAGGCTAAGCGTTTCACCGAAGCCGTGACCATGGCTTATCACCGCTATCACCAGGTGGACACGCGCATCGCTCGAATTTTCAATACCTACGGGCCGCGCATGCAGCTGAATGATGGCCGGGTGGTCCCCAACTTCATGAAGCAGGCCCTACGGGGCGAAGACCTGACGGTTTACGGAGACGGCAGCCAGACCCGCAGTTTCTGCTACGTCAGCGATGAGATTGACGGCTTCCTGCGGCTGGCCAAATCGCCGGAACATGGGCCGGTGAACATCGGAAATCCGACGGAGTTCACGATTCTGGAATGTGCCCGGTGCGTGCTGGCGGTGACCGGGTCGAAGAGCAAGATCTGCTACGAAGCCTTGCCCCAGGACGATCCCAAGCAGCGCTGTCCTGACATCACGAAAGCGCGCACTCGGCTGGGATGGGAACCGAAAGTTGAGTTGGAAACCGGTCTGCGGTTGTCGTTGGATTATTTCCGCAAGGCAGTGGGCTAGACACCTTCAAGCCAGGCTGTCTTCAGCCGTGTGCGCGGCGACTAGCTGCTTCACCTGTTGCCGCTCATCGGCCGTATTGAGGCTGAACTGCACTCCCATCCCGAAGCCGGGATGCACCACCTGCACTGTTCCCCGAACCCGCAATTTCATCTCGTGGGTGCGGACCACGATATCCAACACGGTGTGCGCAGGGAATGGAGAAGGAGTTTCCACGTAACAGCCGCCCGTGCTTACATCGCTTAGAGTGCAACGATTGGGAACGCCCTCACCCATGCGGAACACATCGGCGCTCAAGCGACAGGCGCGACGATCCTGAACGCGGCGATTCGAAGATGCGGCCGAAAGCCCCAAGCCGGCGAAACGGGTAGCCACCGCCTCCGGCGGACTTTGCTGTTCCTTCTTGGGCGCATCTTGTTCCGCTTTCGCCAGCCGGGAAAGACTGCCCTTGATCCATTCGTTCATGGTGCGCCGCGAAGTTTGCGGCACGTCCACGAAGCGGATACCGACCCGTCCGGAGGAGTCTTGCCATACCACATCGCCGGAAAGCCGGACGGAGGATTTCTCTCCCGGCAAATTGAATTGAAAGTAAACCTTGCAGCGCGGAGGCAGCCGGCGCTCGGACTGAATGGCGAGTCCATCCTCGCTCAAGTCCAGGAGCGTGGCGGCCACATTCTCCGCGTTGGCGTACGTGATCGACGCCGGAGCATGTAGGGAGACCCGCAATTTGCCCCGCTTTTCCCGTGCCATCAGACCTCGTGCCGCCCGCAAGCTGCTGGCCGCCCGCTCCACCGAAACCGGCTTGTACACGATGAAGTTGGCGCCCTGACCGAAAATGTCGCGGACATGCTCGCGTCCGTCCACCAGTCCGATGATGAGTGTGCTCCGGTTAATCGGCAACTTGCGCACACCCGCGATCAGCTCGATAGCGGGCAGTTGGTCCTGGCAATCGACCACGACGGCATCGAAGTGTCGGGCCGCCAGCCGGGCCGCCGCAGTAGTTAAATCTCCGCAATGCTCCGCCTCGATGTTCAGTTCCTGCAGAATCTGGCTGAGCACCTGCACGGCTTTCAAGTCAGCACACACGACCAGGGACGTAAGCGCCATACCTCCAGAATGTTAGGGTTCCGTGGTAAGTGGAGACAAGTTACCTCAGTCATCAAGGCAGGGATTTCAGGGTTGGGGGTGACCTTCGTCATCTGGAGTTAAACCGGAGAACTCGCTATGTTCGCAGTGGCAGTCCATCCCAAGTTTTGCGGCGAGTGAATCTCCACTCCGCCAAAAAGGCACTGAAGATGTCATCACTAACCGGCAACTGGTTGATCGTCGTTGGCGTATTGGGAGTGTGCATCGGAATTATCCTGCTGCCCGCGGCGCTGGGGGAACACCCGGACACGAGCCTTCTCATCCTGGGTGCGTGCGGAGTGTCCTTAGGCTCCCTGACGGCAGCTTCAGGCATCTATTTCAAAGCTCGTGCACTCCAGTCTCCCGCCACAACCTCCGGGCCCTCGGGAGAACCCAAGAA